>JAFTQY010000012.1 GCA_017462505.1 Clostridia bacterium | reverse complement strand
TCCTTGATCGCCGTTACCTTGATAAACCAGCTCGATCTTGCATAGTAGATGAGCGGCGTATCGCAACGCCAACAGAACGGATAGTTGTGCATAAATTCCATCGTCTTTAAGAGCAATCCGCGGGATTTGAGCTCTTTTACGATAGCAGGGTCAGCCGCTTGCGCGCCGACGCCCGTAAACTCGCCGCAGCCCGCGGGGAATTTCCCCTCTTCCGTGATGAGCTGCACGACGGGCAAATCGTAACGCTTGCCGACCTTATAGTCGTCCTCACCGAACGCCGGCGCGATATGCACGACGCCCGTACCGTCCGAAAGCGTAACGTAGTTATCGCACGTAACGTAATGCGCTTTTTCGCGATAATTGAATTTTTCATTGCCGAACGGATACAGCGGCTCGTATTCGGTGTATTCGTAGTCGATACCCTTTTTCGTCGAAAGCACGGTGTAACCCTCTTCGCCGAGCACCGATTTCAGCAAGCCCTCTGCCAAGATATATTTTTCGCCGCTTTCTTCCATTTCGACCTTGACGTAGTCGAATTCGGGGTTCATACAGAGCGCGACGTTGGAGGGCAACGTCCAAGGGGTCGTCGTCCAAGCCAAAATATAAGTGCTTTCCGCTTTTTTAACGCGGAATTTTACAAACGCCGTCAGCTGTTTTACGTCCTTATAACCTTGCGCCACTTCGTGGGAAGAGAGCGCCGTTCCGCAACGGGGGCAGTACGGCACGATTTTGTGCCCTTTATACAGCAGCCCCTTTTTGTGGATCTCTTTCAGCGCCCACCATTCCGATTCGATATAATCGTCGTGATAGGTGACGTACGGGTTGTCCATGTCGCACCAGTACCCCACGCGGTCGGACATCTTTTTCCACTCGTTGGAATACTGCCAAACGGACTGCTTACATTGCATGATAAACGGTTAGATACCATAGCTTTCAATCCCCGTTTTGCTCTCCAACCCAAGTTTCTTTTCCACTTCGAGTTCGACGGGCAAACCGTGAGTATCCCAGCCCGCTTTACGCAGGACGTGGTTACCTTTCATGGTCTTATAACGGGGCACGATGTCCTTCATTACACGCGTTAAAATGTGCCCGATATGCGGCTTGCCGTTTGCCGTGGGCGGACCGTCATAGAAAGAAAACTCTGCGTTCCCCTCCGTCGCTTTCATGCTCTTTTCAAAGACTTTCTTTTCGTTCCAGTATTCCACGATCTCTTTTTCGCGTTCCACGAAATTCAAAGACGTGTCCACTTTCTTGTACATAGACATAGTATTTACTCCTTTTTACAAGGTTTTTTATAAAAAAATAAAGCGTAGCGTCTTGGAAAAACACTACGGCTTTTTTAACCACCAAAACAAACTATCATTTGCCGCAGGGGATAACGGGGTGCGAGCCCGTACCCGATTACTTCGCGCGTGGCGGTTCGTCGGATCAGCTAATAAGGTGATATCTTTTACGCGCCCCTTCTCCCTTTCACCAAAACGGGATTTCTCTGTGCGGTAGCCGCCGTAAAAGCGTTGTCCTTTTTCAAACGCTTTTTCCTATTCACTTGTTTATTATTATAATCTATTTTTTTGTGTTTGTAAAGCGATTTGGGCGGGTTTTCAACAAAATATCCCCTTTCGCGGCTCGATCGAAAGTACCGTCATGTCCGTTCCCTCAAACACGCTTTTAAGACTCTCGTCCGTCACGGTGGATAGTACTTCGATAAAAATCTTTTGTTTTTTATAATTCGCTTTCGCGTGCAGAACGCCGTCGATCAGCGCAAGCCGCACCGCCATTTGCTTGGCGCACGCCTCGCAACACAAATCGTCTACGGTAATGACCTTTTTCATAACAAAACTTCTTTGTTCGTACCGTAGAAAATATCGTCGCGGAAAGCAAGCTTTTTGCAGATTTCTTCAAACTTTTCCCAAGAAATCAACCTTGCGTCCATTTCGTAACTGTGTCCCCAAATATACAAAAGCTGATCCTCGTCCGATTCGCTCGCCAAAAACCTGTCTACAAGCTCTTCCAAGCAATCCTCGACATAATACACCGTGGGGTTGTAGCGCAACAGATTTTCCTTTTGCACCGTAAACGAATGGGTGGACGTTATCGTACGGGAATATTTAATAGGCGAGTTGTTGGCAATAATCGCCGCCACTCTGTCGTCGTTCGTGCCGTTAGGATACGCCATGCCCACGATCGGATAACCGCAAAGCTTTTCAAGGGCTTTTCTGTCCTCTTCCACTTGGCGAATAATCGTTTCCTCGTCCAAGCCCACAAGCGTAGGATGCGTAAGGCTATGTACGGCAACCTCGTGCCCTTCATACAGAGCCTTTACTTCGCTAGCCAAAATTTTCGTATGGTTGACCTTACCCCAGTCACGGTTCAAAAAATTGGGCAAGCCAAGCAAACCCGAATTGATATTGAACGTGCCCTTTAAGCCGTATTTATTTAAAATCTCTATCAGGCGGATATCCTGCGTTACGCCGTCGTCAAAGCTAAACGTTACCGCCTTTTTCTTTCCGTTCCACATACAATTGCTCCTCTTTGTGTTTTTCTCTTTTCGATTACGGGCTAACGCGGTTGATATCGCGAGGGAACATGGTTGCCTCGCGGACGTTCTTCGCGCCGAGCAAGTGCATCGTCAATCTTTCGAGCCCCAAACCCAAACCGCCGTGGGGAGGCGCGCCGTATTTATGCAACATAAGATACGTGGCAAATTCCTCGGGGGTCATGCCGAGCTTTTCCATTTTTTCCACCTGCTGCGCGTAATCGTGCACACGCTGACCGCCCGAGGTGATCTCCAACCCCCTGAACAGTAAGTCGAAAGAGAGGGTGTATTCGGGGTCTTCGGGGTCGTCCATCGTATAGAAAGGACGCTTTTTGGACGGATAATGCGTGATGAAAATAAAGTCGGAATTAAACTGCTTTTTCGCATACTTGCCAAGGATCTGCTCTTCTTCGGGGTCGAAGTCCTTCATATCCGTAGGCTGGTATTTGAATTTTTTCATGATGATCTCTTTCGCTTCCATGAATTTCAGCACGGGAATTTCCTTGATTTCGGGAATTTCGATATGCAAGAGATCAACCTCGTTTTTGTATTCCGTTCTAAGCAAATTCATGATATATTTCAGAACGCCCGCTTCCATGTTCATAATGTCCTCAAAGCTGTCGATAAAGCCCATTTCAAAGTCCATGGAAATATATTCGTTGAGGTGACGGCTGGTGTCGTGGTGCTCCGCACGGAATACGGGCGCGATTTCAAACACGCGTTCGTACACCGCCACCATTGCCTGCTTATAAAGCTGGGGCGATTGCGCCAAATATACCTGCTTGCCAAAGTAGTCGAGCTTGAACACGTTCGTACCGCCCTCTGCGCCCGCGAAGTTGATTTTGGGCGAGTGGATTTCGGTAAAGCCCTGCGCCGTCAAATATTCGCGGAAACCGCGCTGAATACCTTCTTGCAATTTAAAAATCGCACGTTCCTTAGGGTTACGCAAGGTAACGGGACGGTAATCGAGCTTGGTCGAAAGGTCGCAATTGACCTGTTTTTTCGTGATAACTACGGGAGGGATCTCCGCGGGGTGGGAAAGCAGTTCGATATTATGGATCTGCACCTCGTAACGCTTACTGCCGTCCTTGGTTTCGCCTGCGACCACTTTACCCGTGATCTTCGCCGCGCACTCTTCCTTTACGTCCTCGCCCATGCGATAATCGGAAAAGCTTTCCGCATACACGCATTGAATCGTTTCACGCGCGGTACGCAAAATGACGAACGCAAAATCCAACATCATGCGGATATTGTGGATTGTGCCCTTGATGATTACGATTTGGTTCTCGTACTTTTCAAAATCCGCGTACGCAACCGTGTTTTCGTTGATTTCACCCGTAATAAACATAATTCTACCTCTTTCGCAAAAAAAATTGCATTTTTTCTCACGTTTCTATTTTAATCCGTTTGACAAAAAAAAGCAAGAAAATTATAATAGATTTATTAAAAATTCTTTTTTAGGAGCGCAATTTCTATGCGTGTTTTGGCAATCAACGATATTTCTTGCGTCGGCAAGTGTTCTTTGACGACTGCTCTACCCATCATTTCCGCTTGCGGCGTCGAATGCAACGTTTTGCCTACGGCAATCCTTTCCACACACACGGGCGGGTTTACGGGGTACACCTTTCACGATTTGACAAGCGAGATCCCCGATATCCTCACACATTGGAAAAGCTTGGGCTTGCAATTCGATTTTATTTGCAGCGGGTATTTAGGCAGTATCGATCAGATCGAAACGGTCAAGCAAATCCGCGCGGAATTTTTAAAAGAGGACGGCAAATTTATCGTCGATCCCGTCATGGGCGACAGCGGCAGACTGTACGCGGGCTTTACGGGCGAGTTTATCGATAAAATGCGGGAGCTGTGCCGCCTTGCCGATTATATTCTGCCCAACGTCACCGAGGCGTGTTATTTGGCGGACGTCCCCTACCCTTTGACGAAAAACACCGCCCCTTGCTGTTTAGAAAAATTGCAAAAGCTTTGCCAGCGCGCCATGATCACGGGCGTGACGGACGAAAGCGGCATTTCGGTATGGTACACGGGTGAAAAGGGCGAAACGCAGACCTACGCGCACGAAAACGTAGCGGGATTTTTCCACGGCGCGGGCGACGTATTCGCCGCGGCGTTCATCGGCGCTCTTGCGCGCGGCAAATCGGAAAAGACCGCCATCGAGCTTGCGTCCGATTTCGTCACCGCCGCGATACGCCGTACGGCAAAGGAAGTCCCCGACAGACGGTACGGGCTGAATTTCGAGGCGGAGATCTATCCGTTTTTACAAAAGCTGAACGGATAATTTTTCCCCGTTCATTTTGTTGACAAAGCTACGCGCGGCGAGTATAATATAGATACAATCTGCGGTGTACGGAGTTCGACGCTTTTGCGGAATCCACAGTATTTATTCGGGAGCGGTCATTCGTGGCGATAGACAAGGTCTGTATTTATACGGAAAGTTCGATACGTCAAGATGCGGCACCCACCTGCTTATAGCGGGTTCACCCTTCGTCGAGGTGCGGCACAGGCGGATTCTTTTGTATATGATTATCCCCAAGCGGTTTTCGCTTGGGGATTTTTTATTTTATTGTATGCGGAGATTGCCGCTTTCCGTTTCCACAGAGATTTTTGCGGGACTGCCTTGCACCGTATTTTGTCCGTCGAAAGCAAAGAAATAATCTTGTCCTTTCCGTTCGTATTTCCGCTGGGTTTGCAACACGCCTTTTTGCGTTTCAAAACCGATCAACGCGCACACGTCCCCCTGCAAATACAAAGTTACGTTCCCGTTTTTCGTTTCAATTTCAGTGTTTTGGCAAGTAGGTATACCCAGATGAATTTCTCCCGAAACGCTGTCTAATTTCGCCCTATCCGCCGTCAACGCGCCGATGCCGATATACCCGCTGTGCGTTTCGATATCCGCGCTTTTGCAAAGGATGCGTTCCGCCTCAACGCAACCTGTATCCGTTTCCACGGACAGCTCGCCCGCTTCCAAAATACCCAGATACACGTTCGCGCTAACCCCGTTAATTTCCACGTCCACCCCCTTGGGAACATCCACCTGCAAATTCTTTTGCATTTCGTCGATTTTTCCATGACAGCCCGAACGGCAATATTTGACGTGTAAAACGCCGTCGTTTAAATACGTATGCAGGCGTTTTTCTTCCGACAGGTCGTTTTCTTCCTCAAAAACGGTCGTTTTGTCCGACGCGCTTTGCTCCACCTCAACGTTGCCGCCAAGCCAGTCGATCTCTATGCGCTTGACCGCCGCGTTATCGCAAGTAAATTCCCCTACCTCGTACGCCGCGGCGTCGTCATAAAAACGAAATCCGCGTTCTGCGCTCGGCTTACAGCCGACCAAAGAAAGCCCCAGCAAAACCGCCGCCAAACAAAGTATCTTTTTCCTTTTCATAGCTCCCCCTTTTCTCTTATTTTTGCCATTCGAGGGGGTACGTATACAAAAAAAGCGGAACTTGCGTTCCGCTTTTTACTTTTATCGGGAATTACATATCCAAGAGGTCTTGGTATGCTTTCTGGAATTTTTGTACTGCCTTATCGTCGTTGAACTGATTGAGTACCATCGACTGGATCTCGGTCGTTACGTTGCTGATCATCTTATCTTTCAACGAATCGTAGAACAGCTTGGAGAACGAACCCTCTACCATGGTTTCGCCTACTGCCTCCGCGTGGTTGTAAGCATACATTTCGCCGTTTTCGTATTTGTACGAGCAGTAAACGATATGCCAACCGAATTCGTTTGCAACGACTGCCCACGTGCCGACGCCCTGTTCAACCGCCCACTGCGCCGCCTCTTCAAACTCGGACACGTAACCGTTGCCGTAAGGGGATACCACGTAACCCATACCCATATTCAAAGAACCGGGGTCGGTGCTGTATGCAAACAGAATTTCGTTAACCGCCGACAACGCTTTGTAGGATTTGCTTTCAGGATTGAAGAAATCGCTCGCCTTAGGTTCTTCGCCTACGGGGAATTCCAGTTTACCGTGGCGGTAAATGAAACGGGAATAATCTTCTACGATATCGTCGTCTACCCATACGTAATCGCCGTTTTCGTCCGTGATCTTGTTACCCTCTGCGTCCTTAGCGATATCCGTGGTGTAGTCTTTCGTACTTCTATAATATTCGTACTTGCTCATACCGCTATCAAGGTAGTTTTCGTCCGTCAGCTCTTTCGAGTCAAGTCCGCTGTTCGTCTTGATAAGCCCGAGCATATCTGCAAGCACGGCGTCGATATCCTTACCCGTCTTTGCGTTGATCTTTTCGATCTCGCCGTCCGCGTTCTTCGTCACGCTGCCTTGGAACGGGTATTGACCTGCGTAATGTCTGATCTCTTCGTACTGATCCGCCTTTTCCGCGTTGAAATGATTTTCAAAGAAGTAATATTCGCTACCTACTTCGTAGGAATAGTTGGTGTGTTCGTCGTCGGTGATCCACGTAGAACGCTGATCTTCCGCCTCGATATCAGCCCAAATATCCGCTCTCTTCAAAAGCAAATCGTTATTCGTCAAGCCCTGCGCTTTGTACATATTAAATTCGATTTCCTGCGTAGCGGAATAGGGAACAAGAATACTGTACACAAAGCCGAAGTTTTCCGTGCCGTAGAGCAAGAACGAGGAATCGGACACGCTGTCCATCGCCGTCTTAAATGCTGCGGGCTTGTTTTCGTACGCGCGGGTCTGTTCGGCAAGCAAAGCGTCGTATTTGCCCTGCACGTAAACGCTGTCCATCTTGCTTTCTACTTCCGTTTCCAAATCCGCGTAGTATTTATTGATGAGCGCCTGCGCCAACGCCGAAGACAGCTCTACGTAGTAATAATCCAAATGATAGATATCCGAGGGATTTTCTACGTTGCCCGCCTTGGTGGAGATCAAGCCGTAGCCGTGCAGATTGGAAAGCAAGCTGTTATACGCGCTTCTTCTGCTGACCGTCGTCGAGCCTTCCTGTTTTTCGTAATCGCCGCATTCTGCCAAGCTGTTACGCCCCGTGTAAATACCGTAGTTCGTCGAATAGTAATCCTCTTTCGCCGTATCTACGCCCGTAGGCAACGTACGCGCCGCCGCGTCCTCGTCGTGGTTATGTTCATGCGTTTTGATATACTGCGTTTCCAGATTATCCAGCGAGCTGTTGAGCGATTTTTTTAAATTGTAAACCGCGCGGTCGTAATCTTCCCATTCCTTGCCATCTTCCGTAAGGAAATACTCGAAGGTCAAAATTTCGGGGTGCGCCTTTAAAAGCTCCGCCTTTTTCGCGTCATCCTTTTCCGCAGCTTCCAACGCTTTTTCCACGTAGGTATTATGCCCACTCAACGTCAAGCCGGAATCCTTGTCCGCAAGGTAAGCCGCCACCGCGTACTGAATGATGATCTCGCGGTTGATAAGGGTGTTTAACGACCAATTGAACGCGTATTCGTAACCGTAGCTTTCTGCATAGGAAGAGCCTTGACTGAGGAAATAGGTAACGAGGTCGCGTTTGGAAATTTCCGATTTACCGATGATCTCGCTAACTGCCGCCGCAACGCTTTCGCCGTATCTTTCGTCCTCTTTAAGCGCAGCCGAAATGTCGATCGTCGCAACTTTCTGTTCCATATCGCGCGCGCTGTCCGTTACGATAAAGTTACAGCCCGTAGCGCCTACCGTGAGCGCCAAACCAAGCATCAATGCCGCCGTCTTTTTCAAGTTCTTTTTGTTCATAAAATCTCTCCGATTTTTTATCCTACTTTGTTGGGCGATACAGGCAAAAGGGCGCAATTTGCCCTTTGTAATATATCGTCAGCTTTTATTATAACTTATTTTTTTCAAAAACGCAAACGTTTCTTAGTGAAATCTACGCGAAAGTTACGGCAAATTTCAAAAATTTTGTCATTTCCGCCATCAAAGTCACGTTTTCCTTGTACCCGAAAAATTCTAAGACGGGCGCTTCGGTCATATTTAGGCGCACATGTTGCGCGTATTTATCCATCGCCGCCTGTATCCGTTTATCCCCCAGCGTTTCGATCCCCGAAAATTCCAGCGCGCCAACACCCTTGATCAAGGATATTTTCTTTACACCGAATTTCGCCGCGTAGCTTTTGAGTGCCGCGATCACGAGCAGGTTTTCCACCGCGCGCGGCAATTCCCCGTACGTGTCCATAAGCGACGAATATACCCGCTTGTAATCGGCAACGGACGAGATTTCGGCGATCTGCTTATAGCTGTCCAGCCTGCCCGCCGACGATTCGATATACTTTTCGGGAATGTACGCGTTCACGCGGATATCCAGCTCCGCAACCGTCTGCGTTTCCCCCGTCAGTTCTTCCTTTAACAGCTTGGAATAAAGCTCATAACCCACTTTATCCATGTGCCCGTGCTGTTCCGCGCCGAGCACGTTCCCCGCGCCGCGGATTTCCAAATCCCGCATGGCGAGCTTATACCCCGAGCCAAGCTCGGTAAATTCCATGATCGCTTTTAAGCGCGAAGAGGCGTTGTCGCTCATGACCCGTTCCGCCTTGTACGTGAAATAGGCGTACGCCAAATTAGAGCCTCTGCCCACTCTGCCTTTTAGCTGATAGAGCTGGGATATGCCCAGCTTGTCGCTGTCGATCACGATCAGCGTGTTGGCGTTGGGCAGATCGATTCCGTTTTCGATGATCGTCGTCGTGATAAGAATATCCGATTTCCCGCCGTAGAAATCCATCACGGCGTTTTCGAGAGTGGTTTTATCCATTCTGCCGTGGGCAACGGATATTTTCGCCTCGGGCAAGATCTGTTTGATACGCGCCGCAAAGGTGAAAATACTTTCCACGCGGTTGTACAGCAAGAATACCTGCCCCCCGCGCGAAAGCTCGCGTATGCACGCGTCGCGAATAAGCGTTTCCGTTTCTTCCACCACGTAGGTTTGCACGGGCAAGCGTGCGGACGGCGGCGTTTGAATGGTGGATATATCGCGAATCCCCGATAAAGACATGTGTAGAGTTCGGGGTATCGGGGTTGCCGTCATGGTCAAACAGTCGATATCCTTGCGCATGTTTTTGATACGTTCTTTATGCTCTACGCCAAAGCGTTGCTCTTCGTCCAAAACGAGCAAACCGAGATTTTTGAATTTAACGTCGGCGGAAAGTAATCGGTGCGTACCGATCACAAGGTCGATCACACCCTCTTCCAAGCCCTTTAAAATACGCTCCTGTTCCTTGGGGGTGTTAAAGCGGTTCAAGCACGCCACGGTCACCCCGAAATCGGAAAACCGCGCAAGCGCCGTATTGAAATGCTGCGAGCAAAGCACCGTGGACGGGCACATGAGCGCCGCCTGTTTGCCCGCGAGCACGCAAAGGTATATCGCGCGGAACGCCACCTCCGTCTTGCCAAAGCCCACGTCCCCGCAAAGCAACCTGTCCATGACCTTTTGCGAGCACATGTCCGCCTTGATCTCTTGCACCGAGCTAGCCTGATCGGGCGTGAGCTCGTGGTGAAAAGCGTCCTCAAATTCCTGCATAAACACTTCGTTTTCGGGGAAAGGATACCCGCGGTTTTCCGCGCGCAGAGCATACAGCTGTTTTAAATCGAACGCGAGCTTTTTCAAGGACGCTTTGACCCGCGCCTTGACCCGCTCGAAATCCGCGCCGCCGATTTTGCTGAGCGTGGGCGCGCTATCCCCTACGTATTTAGAGAGCACGTCCATGCTTTCGGCGGGCACGTACAGCATGTCGCCGTCTTTGTAGGCGACCGCTACGTATTCTTTCGTGCCGTCCGTCGTTTCGATTTTTTTCATGCCGACGGCTTTGCCGATACCGTGCGTTTCGTGCACGACGTAATCCCCTACCTCGGGCGCGCAGAACATGTCGCCGCGCTTACGGCGGATACGCCTTGTGTCGCGCACCTTGGTATACAAATCCCCCGTGCCGACAATGGCGAGCTTGCAACCGTGCAAGACCAAACCTTTGTCCAGCTTATCCTCTAAAATACAAACGCCTTTGAGCTGTGCAATATGATCGGGCAGCTTTACCGTGGAAAGGTATTCTTCGCCGAGCGTTTCGGAAAGCTTTACGGCGCGCGCGCTGTCGCCGCAATAGAGCAACACGCGATACCCGCCCTTCATCCAGTTGGAAATATCCGTCAAGAGCGCGGGCACGCCGTTGAGATACCGCGCCGTGGGCGTAGCCGTAAAATTGAACGTCCGCAGGGGTTGGAAGAAGAACGGGTTGCCCGTAAACGTCTGCATTGCCACGCGGCGTACGCTCCCGAGCTTATCCAAAAACGCCTGTTTGTCTATAAACTGATCTTTGGTGAAATCGAACGCCTCGCCGCCGTCGAACAGCCGATAAAACCGTTCCTCGTGTTCTTTGTAAAGCGCGTTGAATTTATCCCAAAGGGTTTTACTTTCGTCAAAAATCAGCACGGCGTTTTCGGGCAGAATAGAGAAAAAGTCGGTGCTGTTTTCCAAAAGGGGCATAAGGAACGCGTCGTCGCCCGTTTCGCTCGACAAAATTTCGTCCGCGATCTCTCTTGCTCGCGTATACGCCCCCGAGGTTTTGTATTTTTTCAAGCCTTTTTCAAGGGCTGTTTTTATCCGCTCCTTATCCGTTTCCGTCGCGATCACGTCGGTTGCGGAAAGCACCGTGATCTGCTTGATCCCCGCAAGGCGGTCTCCCGTCGCGATATCGTAGGGCTTGATCTTTTCCACCGTGTCCCCGAAAAAATCGATACGCACGGGGTTATCCGCACCCACGGGATAGATGTCCAAAATATCCCCGCGCAAGGCAAACGTACCGCGGCTTTCCACCTCGAACGTGCGCACGTACCCCATCTGCACGAGCAATTTCGGAATTTCCGTAAACTCGTAGTCCTCCCCCTCGGTAAAGGTGATCGACGGCAGCTTTTTGGGGAAAAGCTGACAGAGCGCGGAAATTTCCGCCGTGATGATCTCGCCGCCGTTTTGCAGAGCGTGTATACCGTCAATACGCCGAAAAAGGGAGTCCTTGGAAAGGGCTTTTCTGTGGAGCAAAACCTCGTCCTTAGCCGAAAGGACCGTCGCCTTTTTCCCCGACAGCGCGGCGATATTTTCCGCCGCCTTTTGCGCCGCTACGCCGTCCGCCGTGATGTACACGACGGGGTAAGGCGTAAGCCCCGCAAGCAGATATTTTAAAGAATCCGAAACGCCGAAAACCGCCGTGGGCGTGCCACGGCGGAGCTCTTCCGCATATAAGGCGTAGTCCTCGCCTATTTGTTCAAGCGTGAAAAAATCGCGTTTCATATTTAAGAAACCTTAGTTATATTTGCACATTACCTTTTCGATATCCAAGCCGCGCGCAAATTCCGCCGCCGCTTCCCCCGCCTTATGGCAGGCGTCGCCAAAGAGCGGATAATCGTCTTTGCGCACCTCGGAAAGCACGTAGTTGATAATGGGAATATCCACCTCCTCGTCGCGAATACCGATACGGATACGGGGAAAATCCTTCAAGCCCGTTTCCCCGATGATACTGCGCATGCCGTTGTGCGTGCCTGCGCTCCCGCCCGCGCGGATACGTACCTTGCCCTTGGGCAAATCGTAATCGTCGTAGATCACGATCAGGTTGCGTTCGTCGATTTTATATTTCGCCATGAGCTGTTTGACCGCTCTGCCCGAATTGTTCATGTACGTTAAAGGGCGGGCAAGAATTACCTTTTCGCCGTTTATCTGCGTTTCCGCAACGCTTGCCTCACATTCCTTTTTCTTGAACTTCGCGCCCAAAATTTCCGCGGCGTCCCCCACGGCGATATAGCCCATATTATGAAAGGTTTTTTCGTATTTCTTTTCGGGATTGCCCAGTCCTACGATCAGATACATAATTTGTCCTCTTCGACAAAATCACCGCCGCAAAACCGCGGCGGCAATTGTCTTTCGTTCGTTTGATTAGTCGTACAGCTTCGACATGGGTTTGTCGAGATATACGTTTTCGATCGCCGCAGCGAAGATATCCGCAACGCTAAGCACTTCGAATTTGTCGAGTTTCTTTTCGTCGGGAAGGTGAATGGTGTCCAGCATAACCAGCTTGTTGATCGCGGACTTTTCCAATCTGTCGATCGCAGGACCGCTGAGCACCGCGTGCGTACAGCCTGCATACACTTCCGTTGCGCCTGCGTCCTTGATCGCCTGCGCGCCTTGGCAAAGCGTACCCGCCGTATCGATCATATCGTCGATCATAAGACATCTCTTGCCGGCTACGTCGCCGATGATGCTCATAACTTCCATGACGTTCGCCTTGGGACGGCGTTTGTCGATAATTGCAAGGGGCACGCCGAATTTTTCGGCTACCTTTCTGGAACGTTTTACGCTGCCGAGGTCAGGCGCTACGACTACGTCGATATTGCCCTGCTTTGCAAAGTGGTTGTAAAGAGTAGGTCCGCCGAGCAGGTTATCCACGGGAATATCAAAGAAACCCTGAATTTGTTCTGCGTGCAAGTCCATCGTCAATACGCGGTCAGCCCCTGCTTTCGTCAAGAGGTTTGCCACAAGTTTTGCCGTGATGGGATCGCGGGAGCGCGCTTTTCTGTCCTGACGGGCATACCCAAAGTAGGGCACAACCGCCGTGATACGACCTGCCGACGCGCGTTTTGCCGCGTCGATCATGATGAGAAGCTCCATCAAATTATCGTTGACGGGAGAACAGGTCGACTGAATAATGAACACGTCTCTACCGCGGACCGTTTCCGCGATATGGACGTTAATTTCACCGTCGGAGAAGGTGTTGACTTCGATACAGCCAAGCTCGGTATTGAGCTTTTTGGCGATCGCCTTTGCCAACTCTAAGTTAGAGTTACCGGAAAACAACTTGATTTCATTGCCGTGCGTTATCATGTGTAACCATCCTTAATATTTTTATCCGTCCGCCCTTGCGCTTTTCCACCTCAACGGCGGCGGTCTTTTTCTTTCGATTGTCTTTGGCGGCTTGCGCCCGCTCTTCCCCCGTGCGATAGCTTGTCTTTCGGGCGGTTTTTATCGCCGCTTTTCAAAGTTATCCACAACACATATTTATACTACCCTATTTTTAAAATTTAGTCAACCAAATAAACCCCGTTTTCAAATATCTTTTTCCGTAAAATTTTATTCTTCCGTCTTTTGGCGTTCTTTTTCTTCCTTTTGCTTTTGCCGCATCGCGATAAAAAATCCGCTTAAAAGCGCAGAACATTCCTCCTGCAATACCCCGCCGACCACTTCCGTTTTATGGTTGAGCAGGTTCGCCTCCGCAAGCGCCGCCGTCAAAGAGCGACCTTTTTGTTCGTACGCGCCGAAATAGATTTTATCCACGCGCGCGTTCAGGCTCGCTCCCATGCACATAGGGCAGGGCTCTAACGTCACGTATAATTCGCACCCCTCGGGCAGCCGCCACGAGCCGAATTTTTTACACGCCTTGTCGATCGCCATCATCTCCGCGTGCGCGGACGCAAGCTGCAAGTTCGCCCTGCGGTTGTACCCGCGCGAAACGACCTTATCTTCGTATACGACGACCGCGCCGATGGGCACTTCGCCCTCAGTCAAGCCGCGCTTTGCCGCCTTGATCGCCGCGCGCATAAATTTTTCCTCTCTCGTTAAACGTTTCATGTTATCTTTCCGTTTTTTCGTACGCCGCCGACAATACGGCGAGCGCGTTTTCATTCCTTTCTATGATCTCTTGCAAAGCCTCGTCGCCGAGCGGATGCGCCCACAAATCCGAGCCGACCTCCACCGTAAACGACGGGATTTTAAACCGCTGAATACACCAGTCCTTATACCCTCCCGCGCTACGACCCGCCTCTGCCAACGGATAGCCCGTCGCCCGCGACAATGCCGCCGCCAACGCTTTATCCCGCACACAACGTTCCTTGGGCTGATGAAACCGCCAGTAAATTTCCTCGCCCTTGGTATGATAGCTAAGCGTATACTGCGGACGTATTTTTTCGGTAAATTGTTTAAGAGCAAGGTTTTCGGGTTCGGAAAAGGGCTTTGCCCCGATATAGTTTTCCCCGCCCGCAAAACGGACGTTCTTTGCACCCGTCCCCCACCTTGCGGGAAAATTGACGTTGAGATCGACCCCCCGTCCGTTCGCTTTCCACAGCGAAAAATCCTCGCCCCGTTCGCCGTTTAAGGCAATCAGCTCCGCTCTTCGCTCTTTGGGGGCGGACGTTATTCCCGTCTGGCTTAATAATGCCCCGTCGGGGTTGGTAAGCGGCAACAGCCATATACTACCCGCCGCGCCGCCGCGTTCGTATTGCCGTTCGTATTGCGCCGCCGCCAGCTTTGCCGTGATATGCTCCCTGCCGTGCAGAGCGTATTGCGCTATCCCCACGGGCGCGCCGTCGCCGAGCTTGATCGCGTAAATATCCCTGCCGAAAAGGCTTTTTCCGATCACCGTCTTTTCCGTTTTTACGCTTTCGTAAAAATACCGTACAAAGCTGTAAATATCCATACGGTATTATACGAAAAAATCAGTTATTTATGATACGTAGAGCCCGCGTTGATCATAAACGCGCGGTAGACCTGTTCGGCTAAGATCACCCGCATAAGCTGGTGCGGAAAGGTCATGTCCGAAAAGGAAAGCCGATAATCCGCCGCCTGTTTCACCCGATCAGAAAGCCCGCAGGACGAACCGATAACAAAGGTAACGTCCTTGCCCGTATCGGTGATTTTTCGTAATTTTTCCGCCAGCTTTTCGCTGCAAAGCTTTTCCCCTTCCACTGCAAGTGCGATCACGTACCCCTTGCAATTGCGCAAAATCTCGTCCGCCTCTGCCTCGGGGTTCGCCCCCTCGGGCAGCTCTTTGATCTCGACCTTGGCAAAGCGCGAAAGGCGCTTGACGTATTCCGCCACCGCCTCGCGATAAAAGCTTTCTTTGATTTTGCCCACGACCGTGAAATAGATCTTCTGCATAACGCCCCCTTAAAAGCCCTTGACAAGCGCGGAAAGCCAGTTGATCAAAAACACCGTGATCCCGACGAGGGCACACACGAAAAAGCGCACCCGCTCCGATTTGTTTTCCGCTCTTTCGCGCTGTATTTCCTGCGTTTTTTTCTTTTGATTTTCCACGTCCGTTTTGGGCAGATCGAAGAAGAACAGATAGGCAAGCGTGCCCACCAAGCAAAGGGAAGTCACCGCCACGTACGGCACGTACGCCGCCGACGGTATACTCTCTATGCCGAATTTCGTCAAAAGGATAATGAGCGTATTGTTGAGAAAATGCGAAAGCACCGTCGGCAGGATACTTCCCGACCTGAGCGCCACAAACGCAAACGCCGCGCCGCAAGCAAACTGATAGACCGTCTGCACGGGGCTTTGATGGTAGAGCGAAAACAGCGCGCCGCAGAGCAACACGCCCCCGATCATACCGAAGCTACGCAAACCTTTCAGCAAAATCCCACGGAAAAATATCTCTTCAAACACCGCAGGCAATACCGCTACGCAAAAAACGGTAGCCACAACGCCAAATCCGTCGAGGCTGGGGAGCAATAGCTTTGTCGGACGATACCCAAAGCGTTCTAAAAAGTGCAAGAACATATCATTCAGCGTACCTAGCGACAGCAAGCCGATCTGCAACAGCACCGCCACAAGGAAGTATTTGGGGTGGCATTTTTGTTCTTTCACCGCCTGTTTTACGGGGCGTTTGAGCCACGCAAAATACAACGTTACCACCAAGAACAGAGAAATTTGCGGCAACAAATAGTTCAAGTAGATATACCAGTCTGGTTTTACGTCCTTTTCCCCCACCACGACGCCCGCCGCGCCGAGCACGAGGGACGCGATCATGGACAGGATCATCAGGATCATCACCGACGCCGAATACGCCACCCCCGACGCTTTCGCCTGCGTGGGCGCGGTAAGGGGCAGGGGCTTGGGTGCGTTATATTTGGAATTTTGTTTTTTTCTTTGATTGCTCATGGCTATATTATAACAGATTTTTCTGCGTTTGCAAAACAAAAAACGCGGCTTTGCGAAAAACCTTTTATTTTTTCACAAAACGCGTTCTATTGCAAGCTTTATCCGCTTAATTTTTCGCGGAATTCTTTGATGATGCGGTTTTCAATACGGGATACCTGCACTTGGCTCACGCCGATACGCTCCGCCACCTCGCTCTGCGTCATATCCCGAAAATACCGCAAAACGATAATTTTTCTGTCCCGCTCGGGCAGTCTTTCGATCGCCCCCTTTAACAGCATTTTATCGAGCATGTCCTCTTGATCGTCAGCGGCGGGCAACGTTTCGATCAGCTCCCGCTCCTTGCCCTCTTTATACTCCGCGCTACTCTGCAAAGACAAGGGCATCTTCGACGAGCCCATGGTAAACACCGTTTCCGCCTCGTCCATGTTAAATTTGACGGCGATTTCCGATACCGACGGCTGCCGACCGTGCGCAAGAACGTACTCTTCGATAAAGGCGTTGATCTCTTTCGCCGTCTGTTTCATGGTGCGCGAAACCTTGACCACGCCGTCGTCCCGCATGAAACGCTTGATCTCGCCCGCGATCATCGGCACGGCATAGGTGGAAAATTTGACCCCAAAGCTCTCGTCAAACCCCGCGATCGCTTTCAAAAACCCCATACACGCAATTTGAAACAGATCGTCGTAATCCACTCCCTTGCCCAAATACCGTTTGACGATACATTTTACCAAGGATACGTTGTGCTCGATCAGCCGTTCCTTCGCCGATTGCTCCCCCGCTTTGGCGCGGCGGATATATTCGATTGTGCTCTTTTCATCCAGCATGAACTCCGTCCCTTTCCAACCCGATCAATTCCCCGTCGCAAGGCAAATCCACGGCGTTTTCGCCCTGCGGTATACCGATGCGTTTTTTTAAACGGACAGTCGTCCCCTTGCCCCGTTCGCTCTCCACGGAAAAGCCGTCGCAAAAGGTCTGCATGACCGTAAAGCCCATACCCGAACGCTCTTCGTCGGCAAGGGTGGTATAAAAGGGCAACAACGCCTGTTCGACGTTATCGATACCGCAGCCCTGATCGGTGATTTCGATATGTAAAACACCGCCGACGTTTTCGCCGTCGTCGCTACCCGTGGCGGTAGGTTCTGCCACACAACTGATCGCGATCGCGCCCCTTTCCGTCTTGCGATAGGCGTGCACGATCGCATTCGTCACCGCCTCCGACACCGCCGTTTTGATATCCGAAAGCTCGGTAAGCGACGGGGATAAGCAAAGGGCAAACGCCGCCACCGCGCTACGGGCAAAGCTTTCGTTTTCGCTGCGTGCCGCGATCTCTAATTTCATATAGTTATGCATAATCCTTTCTCCTTAAATTTTTGGCATCAGCGTATACACGCCGCTCATTTGCAATATCCGATCGGTCGCCATGGACGGGTTGGTTACGTATACGGGTATGCCGTAACGGGTAAATTTTTTATATCTGCCGATCAAAAAACCTATCCCCGTCGAGTCCATAAAAGACACGTTTTGCAGATCGAACACCGCCCGTTCGCTTTGCATGGCGTAGCTGTCGGCGTACTGATCCGCCGTTTGCCGCGCACGCGTGGCGTTGTGCTGATCGATCTCGCCGTATAGTTCCATATATAAAATCCTATCGTTTAACTGTGCACGTATTTGCATCCTTTTTTCTCCTTGAAAACACGTAAGTATATTGTAAAAAAGAAACGCGAGGAAATTTTGTCCTTTCCCCACGAAAAAAAATTGTTATTGTCGAAAAGTTTTTTTGCTTTTCTTTCAAAAAATACTTGACATTTTTATACAAATCGTTTATTATAATCAAGCGTTGTGTCTTGACTTGACGTCGAAACAAAACGGGCCTTTAGCTCAGTGGTTAGAGCTGCCGGCTCATAACCGGTTGGTCCGCGGTTCGAATCCGTGAAGGCCCACCAAATCCCTTTTATAAAGATGGCCCAGTAGCTCAGTTGGTTAGAGCGCCAGCCTGTCACGCTGGAGGTCGACGGTTCGAGCCCGTTCTGGGTCGCCATCTACGCCCCTTTCCTATCGAAAGGGGTTTTGTTTTTGTAATTTTTGAAACCTTGAATAAAAAAAGTCGGCGCAACCCTTTACAAACGCAGGATTTCGTGCTATAATATTTCGCGATAAGGCGCGCGGGAAAGCCGCGCGTAAAAATAAGGAGCAGCCATGATACATACTCTTGAAAACGAAGTTTTGAAAATTGCCGTCGATACCAAAGGCGCGCAACTGATGTCCGTTCTTTCCAAAAAGACGGGCGTGGAATATATTTGGCAGGGCGACCCTGCGTACTGGACGGGGCGCGCGTACAATCTCTTTCCCTTTATCGGCAGAATGTACGAGGGCGTGTTTACCTATGACGGCAAGACCTACCCCTCCCGTGCGCACGGCTTGGCAAGGTATTACGAATTTACTTTGGAAGAAAAAACGGAAAATTCGCTGACCTTTTTGTTTACGGACAGCGAAGAAACGAAAAAGGAATACCCCTTTGCCTTTGCGTTCCGCGTTTGCTTTATCCTGAACGGAAACGCATTGACGACGAAATACACCGCGACGAACAAGGATACGCGGGAAATGCTGTGCGCGTTCGGCGGACACCCCGGCGTCAATATTCCGTTCGGCAAGGGCGCGTTTGAGGAATACTATCTGGATTTTGGCAAAAAGACGGACGTGCGCAGACAGCTCCTTGGCGAGGGCGATTTGTTTATGGCGGATAAATCCGTACCTTACGAGCTGGTGGACGGTGTGAAATTGCCCCTGCGGCACGATCTTTTCGACCACGACGCGATCATTTTGGAAAATTCCTCGGGCGAGGTTTCGGTGCGCTGTGACAAGGAAAGCCGTTACGTAACCATGAAATACGACGAATATCCCTTTATCGGGTTTTGGCACGCGTGCAAGACGGACGCGCCCTACGTTTGCTTAGAGCCGTGGAGCGCTTTGCCCGCAATCGACGGCAAGATCGTAGAGCTGGAAAACAAGCCGCACATGATCAAGATCGCGCCCAACGCCACCGCGAGCAAATCGTTTACGTTGGAATTTCACGAATAAATTTTTGCATGGAAAAAGCCCTGCCGATTTGGCAGGGCTTTTCGTTTGTTTAAAAATACGTATCGCCGACGATTACGGGGGTGGCTTTGTTTTTGTTGATAACCAAATAACAATAACTGCCGCCTTTGCCGACGGGGTATCGCAGCGACCCGGGATTGATCAGCGTCACGCCGTCGATTTCGTCGATCATCGCGATATGGGTATGCCCGTACAGCGCGATATCGCAACCGCGCCGTTTGGCTTCCGCGGCGAGCTTTTCTCTACCCTCTTTCACGCCGTACTTGTGCCCGTGGGTATAGAAGATCTTGACTTGTTCGATCTCTAATTCCCCCTCTTTGGGCAAAAGGGAGAGAAAGTCGCAATTGCCGCCGACAACGTACACCTTATCGGGATAAAGGGAGCGCGTTTCGCGCATGTCCCCCACTCCGTCGCCAAGATGGATCACGTAATCGTTTTCGGCAATGCGGGGCAAAAGCTCGGCTACGGCGTTTGCGTTCCCGTGCGTATCCGAAAGAATAATCAATTTTTTCATTTTTCCTCTTCCTCCTGCCACAGCTTTAACATGGCTTGGAGTCCGCGGAAACGGTGAGAAACGGCGTTCTTTTCTTCGGAGGTCGCAAGCCCGAACGATTTTTTCAAATCGTCGCTCTCAAAAATACAATCGTAGCCAAATCCGCCCTCGCCCTGCTCTTCATACAGCACCTTGCCGTACGTTCTGCCCTCGGCGACAAGCTCCTTGCCGTCGGGGTATACGAGCGCGATCGCGCTGATAAAGTACGCCGTACGGTCGGTGACGTTTTCCATGTTTTTTAAAAGTAGATCGCGGTTGGCTTTATCCGAACCGTGCTCGCCCGCATACCGCGCGCTGTAAATCCCCGGCGCGCCGCCAAGCGCGTCTACGCAAAGCCCGCTGTCGTCCGCGAGCGCGATACACCCCAAGGCGTTTGCCGCGGCACGTGCTTTGATGAGCGCGTTTTCCGCAAAGGTCGTACCCGTTTCCTCTACTTCGTCCAAAAAGCCCATTTGCTTTTGCGAAATCACCTCGAAATCGGTAAAGATTTCGGCAATCTCGCGGTGCTTATGCGCGTTGCCCGTCGCAACGACGAGCTGTTTCTTCGTCTTTTTTTCTTCCGTTACCTGCATACCTGCCCCTACCTTTTTGATTTTTCACCCTATCATTATAACATATCCCCGACAAAATGAAAAGCCATTCGTCGGGGATTTTTTTATTTTTTGCCGTGCGTCCGCACGCGGAAACTGTTGACGACCGCAAGGAGCATTACGCCCACGTCCGCAAACACCGCCAACCAAAGGGGCAAAACGCCAATCGCGCCAAGCGCCATAAAGCCAACCTTCATCGCAATAGAAAAAACGATATTTTGCAGAACGATACGGCGGGTTTTTCGCGCGATACGCACCGATTTTGCCAACGCGGTCAGATCGTCGGATATCAGCACCAAGTCGGACGCCTCGATCGCCGCCGCACTGCCGAGCTTGCCCATAGATACCGCGCAATCCGCCGTCATCATTACGGGCGCGTCGTTGATCCCGTCGCCCACGTATAAGAGCGTTCCGCCGCGTTTCAGCTCCGCCGCCCTTTGCAGTTTTTCGTCGGGCAACAGACCTGCGTACACCTCGTCAAGCCCGACCTCGTTTGCAACCGCCTGCGCCCGCCGCGCGTTGTCGCCCGTCAGCATAACGGTATGCCCAACGCCCTGTTTTTTCAATTCCGCAATCGCCTTTTTCGTTTCGGCGCGAAGCTTGTCGCCGATTTCGATGCAGCCGATATAGTTTCCGTTTTTCGCCACGTGCACCGTCGTATACATGCCGTCCGTTTTTTCGACGGCTATGCCGTGCGCAGAAAGCAACGTTTCGTTGCCGACAAGGACGGCTTCCCCGTCAATGATCGCGGACATGCCCTGCCCTGCGTGCTCGGCAACGCTCTGCGCGGCGTACGGCGCGGGATAACCCGCAAACGCCCTTGCGATCGGGTGAGACGAGCCCTGTTCCACCGTCGCCGCAAGCGATAAAAGCTCTGTTTCGGTCAGGCTTGCCCCCTCTTTCACGCGCACGCCGCAAACGGTAAAATTGCCCTTCGTCAGCGTGCCCGTTTTATCAAACGCCGCAACACGGGCCTTGGCGAGCGTATCGAGATAGGTCGCTCCTTTGACCAAAATGCCGTTTTTTGCGCACGTACCGATACCCGAAAAATAGGTGAGCGGTACGGAGATTATCAACGCACACGGACAGGATATAACCAGAAAGGTAAGAGCGGAGGTTATCCACCCGTCAAGGTTTTTAAAATACAGGCGGTTATCCGCAATCAAGCCGTGGCACAGAGGCGCGCACACCGCCAACAGCACCGCCAGAACGCAGACCACAGGGGTATACACCCGCGCAAATTTGGCGATAAATTTTTCGGGCGCGGCTTTGCCCGCCGACGCGTTTTCCACCATATCCAAAATGCGCGCAACCGCACTTTCTTTATAGGGGCGAACGATCTTCATTTCGTACACGCCCCCCGCGTTTATGCTCCCCGACAAAATCTCTTCGCCCTGCTTGCAAGTACGCAGATCCGCCTCGCCCGTCAGCGATTTTACGTCCAAAACCGCCATTTCGCTAAGCAACACGCCGTCCGCAGGCACACGGTCGCCCGCCTTGACGAGCACCACGTCGCCTATGGATAATTCTTCGGGCTTGACTTGGCGTTGTTCGCCGTTTTGCACAACTGTCGCCCATTCGCTTTTTAACGCCATAAGATCGGCGACCGAACGACGGGACGAGCCGACCGCGATCGATTGCAACAGCTCGCCGAGCTGATACAAAAGCATGACCAGTACGCCCTCGCCGTACTCACCGAGCGCAATTGCGCCCGCCGACGCGACCGTCATCAAAAAGTTCTCGTCAAAAATCCTGCCCTTTGCGAGGTTCTTCACCGTGGATATCAACACGGGGTAGCCCACCGTCAGATATGCCGCGCCGTATAAAACGTAGCAAAAAACTTTGGCAATCGTACCGCTTGCAAGATATTCGAGCAGCGTTCCGCCGATAAACAACGCCGCCGCAAGCAGAATACAAAACCATTCCTTTTTATGGGCGTTTTTGCCGTTCGTCGCGGACACGCCCCCGTCCAAAACGCGCACGTCTTCAAATTTATTGGCTTTGTCGATCGCTTTTTTTAGCGCCGTTTCGCCCTCGTACGAAAGCGCGATCGTCTGCGTCATATAATCCACCTTGACGTCCGCCAAACCCTTGATTTTTTGCAGGTCGCTCTGCAACGCCTCAGCGCAAACGGGACAATCGAGATTTTCTATCCTAAGCACCGTCTGTTTCATAGGCTTTTACTCCTTTTCGCAGGTCAGATGATCGATCCCCATACGCACGATTTTATGGATATGCTCGTCCGCGATCGAATATTCCACGTTTTTTCCGTAGCGTTTCGCCTTGACAATATTGCTATCGCGCAGAATACGCAGATGATGGCTCACCCCGCTGACCGTGCTGTCGGTAACTTCCGCTAAGTGATACACGCACATTTCGCCTTGCAACAGAGCGTGGACGATCTTCATGCGGGTCACGTCCGCAAGCACGCGAAACACCGCGCAGATCTTTTGCACGTCCGCCGTGTTTAATACGTTTTCTTTGGCGCGTTGCACCGCCAGTTCGTGTTCTTTTTGATGATCGCAATACATGTTTGACATTTTTCGTCCTTTCTTTTCTTGAATTTTTTTATGATAGGAAACCCGACAACCTTTTTCCCTATTTTCCTATCATTTAATTAAGTCTGCTTTCTTGTTTTCCTATCATTTGAACATTTGAACAATTGTTCAAATGTTCAAATGTATTTTAGCATAAGGCATGGGGAATGTCAAGCGTTTTGGGATAGATTTTCGGTTAATTAATATAGAAATGTCCAACGTTTTCAAATAACTTTCGCTTAATCGATATAAAAATGTCCAGCGCTTTGAAAACAATTTTATCTCTATATAAATCTTGATCTCTTTTATTCACTTTTCGGGATACACTCCACTCGCTTCGCTCGGTCGGTATGACGAAAAAATCTCTCGCTTGGTCTATGTAATGTTTTACTCAACGGCTGAATGCTTTTAAACCCTCA
This sequence comes from Clostridia bacterium, assembly GCA_017462505.1. Next base: position 7,476 of record JAFTQY010000012.1, on the reverse strand, counting down.
GACTATCGGGATAGATCCTTATACAAAAAAAATAGGGGGAACGTTTCTTCTTCCCTATCTTTTACTATTTTTATCTGTTAAATCAAAACTTAATGCAAGCAAAAATTTAAGAATATCCTTTGATGCGCTGCCGTCAAGAGCAACTGTGAGCTAGTGTTCTTTATTCATGTGTTGGGGTTTCAATTTTTCATGATAAATACACCTTCCTTTTTTTAATTTTGATGTATTTATTATAACTTTGCGGTATTTCTGACAAATCAGTATTTTGTTTTGTTAAATATCAAATTTGCTTACAAATTCTTATTGGTTAGTTAAATTATTAGCGTCACAATACACATTACAACAAATGGCGCATAGCAGAACGCCAAAACAAGCCGTTGCCAAAGCCCGCCGTATCGCAAAATCGTATTTGCAAACTTTTCTTTTTCCCCCATAATAAAAAAACAGAAGAACGCGAAAGCAACAATAAAGCTGACAAGCGAGATTGCTCCCATAATTATATTTGTCGATTGAAACTGCAGTATTGCCAATAGCAAAGGCGCAACAAGTAACGCCATAAACCCTACAGCAGACGCACCGCCATGAATCTTCGTTACAACGTCTTTCTCTTGTCTGTTTTCGTTAAGCGGACAAACGCCTGATACGATTTCGCAACCGATACCGTATATCGCAAGTAATATCCATATCGTTATCGCCAAGCCTCCGCTATTTTCTTTATATAATGTATTCGGAGCAATACAGAAAACAAGCCCCGACGATATACACCACGCATTATATATCCACTTCACGGGACTTTGCCGTGAGCCGAGGACCGATAGCGCCATTTTTTTATGGTTATAACTTGGATAAAACCGTGCAAACAACAACGGCAACAGATTATCCGCAAAAAGTGTTATAACCCATATAAGCCCTAAAATTTCCATCTGCGTCATTTCCTTTGGTTCGCTCTAACCCTATTGCAATTCCGCCTTGAAACGGGAACAAAATTCTTTTGCATTCAAATAAGACAACTCCCCGACTAAATCAAAGCGCAAACGCTTTGCCACCAAGCATTGCCGCGCCGCTTTTAATTCCTTATTCTTCGCGCTGTTTCCGTATTTCATATCCCCGACGATCGGGCAGCCGATATGCGCTAAGTGCGCGCGGATCTGGTGGGTCTTGCCCGTATGCAAAACCACTTCCACCCTCGTCAAGCCGTCCGTTTTTTCCAACACACGGTATTCCGTCACGATCTTTTCCGCGCCCACGATCGGCTTATCAAACACCTTGACCAAAGCACGCTCTCCGTCCTTTTTGAGATACCCCGTCAATACGTCGTCCGTTTTGGGGAAGTCGCCAAAACACAACGCGTGATACCGCTTTTCCACTCTCTTTTCCTTAAACGCCGCAAGCAAGGCTTTTTCCGTCCAAGTATTCAGCGCAAACGCCATCAAGCCTTTCGTATTTCGATCCAAACGGTGGATAAAATAACATTCCCGCTCCCTTGCAAGGGCAGCATACACCGCCTCGGAATTCACTCCGCTTTCCTTATCGATGATCAGCACGTTTTCGTCCTCGTACACGGGATAAAAAGCCGCCTTTTCCGCCTGCTTTGCCGTCAAGTAATAACAAACGGTGTCCCCCGCCTGCAAAGACATATCCGCCCCGACGCGCACGCCGTTGACGCGGATATCCTTATTTTTTAAAAGCATATTCCAAAAAAACGCCGCCTGCGCGTAGTTGTTTTCGGTAAATTCTTTTAAAGATTGGGCTTTGTCCGATACAAGCTGTAACATGCTGAAACTCCTTACCTTATTATTATAACGGAAAGCGCGCGAAAACGCAAGTAAATATCCAAGCAAAAAGGACGGCGTTATAACCGTCCTTTCTTGTCATCGCAAATTATTTGCGGTTCTTTTTGTTTTTCTTTTTCGCGTTTTCTTCGTCCGCCGCCTCTTCTACGTCTTCCAACGTTTCATCCGAGGGCTTAATGAGCAACAGAACGATGATCATAACGAACATTACGCCTGCGATCGCAAACAACACAACCGAAGTGATATTGTCTTTGATCCATTTCGTCTTGATATAGTTGACGTCTTCTTCCGCCTCGACTTCGATTACCTTATACGCCGCTACACGCTGGGACGCAAGGTCGCTTTCGTAATAGTCCGCAAAGATGATATAATCGCATCTTTCCACCGCTTCAAACGACTTGCTGGACGAATTCCACTTAAACTTGTTGATATCCCAAGCCGCGTCCTCTTCGGTGATCGTGCTGTCGTATTCGTCAATGCGGATAAAGCAGGATTTCAGCTTTTCGATTTCCGCAGAAGACGTTGCGCCAAGCGACGTCGCAAGCTTCTTCACGTACAGGTCAAGATAGAAATCAAAATATTCGCCTTTTGCAGGAATGTTACCCGCCTTGAACGCCGCGTCGATATCCTTCTTCAAACTTGCATACGTGATGCCCGTCATTACGCTGCTCGTCAACTGCTTTTTGCTGTAATCAAGATCGTCGTTGTAAATGCTTGCGTCTACTTTATACAGAGCATACGCGCTCTTCTTGCTCTTCATACCAACGACGGTGGGATCGCTGAACCCGCTGAACGTACCGTTGAATTCAACGTCGTCCTTTCTCTTGGTCGTCGTGTCGCTGTCGTTCTTGATCGACACGCCCTTTCTTTCGATCGTGTACGAGAACGAGGGAATTTCTTCAATATCCCAGATATTCGACGTGCTTACCTTGACCAGCTTACCGTCGAGGTAGTATTCCATACCGTTGCCGGCAGCGTCCGTTGCGTATACCTTAAATTCGTAATACCCTTCGTCCGTCGTCGAAAGTCTAAGCCCGTTATAGCTGAGCTGCGACGTGCTCTTGCCAGCCGTCGAGGAAGGCGATTTATAGCAGATCACAAATTTCAGATTGCGATAGCCGTTGTTGTCTTGGATCAACCAAGCAAGGGATGGGAAATAAATGTACGAGTTACTACCCGCGATCGCTTCCTTTGCCGCCGCTTCCAAAGCGATTTGATATTCTGCTACCGCCGCCGCAAGCGTTTTCTCTTCATCGTATTCGGCAGAGCCCTCTACGTTGCCGTTAAGGTCGGTGAGCAGGTTTTCGCCGTCGCCAAGCGCGATATATTTATAGCTCGCGCCCTCGTTTTTCTGGTTCAGATAAACGTATTCAACGCCCTCTTTCGTTTCCTTTGCGCTGTCCTCTGCGTACCAAGCAAGCTGATATTCCTTCGTCGTCTTGCTAAGCTCCATCGAGTCGTCCTGTACGGCATATTTCACCGAAAGAAATTCCTGATTGTTGTTTTCTTTGTAAACGGTCGTGGGTTTAAACGCCTTTCCCGAATCCAAAGCCTCCGTCTTGGTCGCAAACAAAGTGCCGTCCTCTGCTACGTAATAGGTCGTTTCCATAAAGTAGTGCGAGGATTTCATTTCCGTATTATACGTTACCGCCGTATCCGTGGGATTCCATTGATAGAACGATCTGGTCGTGATCTTGGAATCGCTGTTGGGCATAACGTCCAAAACGGTGGGCGAATAGTATGCAAACGCCGTACCGATCAGCAAGCCGTCCGCAATATCTTCGTTAATAACGATTACAGGAGCTGCCGTATCGGGAACTTTCTTCAACGTTTTGCTGCCCGATTCTTCTTCCACGATATTGTCAAATCTTTGGTTGTTCAATTCGTACAGATACACAACGGTATCCAACGCCGTTTCCGTTTCGCCGTCCGCTTTTTCTTCGCTCTCTTCCTCTTCTTCCTTTTCGGACAGAATGGACAGAGGAATAACTTTCCCGCTGGTATAAGCGGCATAGTTCGCGCCGATATTTTCAAACGCGCCTACGGTTTCGCCGTTGAGCACCACGTTGAACGTGCCGTACTCCGCCCCGCCCGTTTCCGAAAGGGTGAGGGTCATTTCGTTGTTGATATCCGCCGCCGCGATTTCCACGCTGGACAAAACGCCGTTTACCGAAACGGTAAGGTTGCCGCTTTCCGCCTTTGCAAACGTTACCTTGTTCGTCGCCTTGTTGTCCTCGTTCGCCGTTGCCGATTCGCTCTCGATCACGATAGACAGCGCGTCAAAGTTGGTATCTGCAAGCGAGAATTTTACCGTAAAATACTGCGCGCTGACAGCATTTTCCACTTCGTCGTACCATTTGAGCGCAAGATTACGACGGAATTCTACGCTTTCGCCCTTGGAAAGGGTAAATCTCGCCGTTTCAACCGTAGCCTCTGCGTCGCCTTTTTTATCCGCGCCGATTACGTTAGACGCGTCGGACGCAAAGATGTCGGTCAGGGTATACGTTTTCGCCGCAGGCGTTTCGTCCGCCGATACGGCGTCCGTTTTCATAAGCCCTGCGCCGAGCGCCGCTACGCCCAACATACCGCTAAGCAACAATGTCATCAATTTTTTGTTCGTCTTTTTCATAAGAACCTTTGCCTTTTAGAGTATTTGTAAACTTTGCCTGTTTACAATATCGTACTTATTTATTTTACACCGAAATCCCCTTTTTGTCAAACGCATTTCAAGGGGATTTGGAGTGTTTTTCGTTTTTTATTAAATTTTCACTTAATTTCCACCGCTTTCGACAGGTCGAACGCCTTCCAAGGCACTTCCGTTTCAGGAGGCGAAGCGATAAATTTCAACCGCTCTTTCGTGATCGGGTGCAAAAAGGACAGCGAATACGCCCAAAGAGCGAGCTTGCCTTTCTGCGCCAACGCGCCGCCGTAACGCATATCCCCGTAAATGGGGTGGGAAATCCCCGCCATCTGTACGCGGATCTGGTGGGTTCTGCCCGTGTGCAAGCGCACCTCTACCAAGGAATATTTCCCCTTGTCCTCTACGACCTTATAATCAAGCTCGGCGTATTTTGCGCCCTCTTCGGAGGGCGTACAGATGTACACCATATTGTTGACGGTGTTTTTTCTAAGATAATTGCAAAGCGTACCCCGCTGGGTATCGGGCGCGCCGCAAAGCACGGCGAGGTATTTCTTTTCAAAATCCCCCGACTGCAAGCCCTCGGTAAGACGAGCCGCCGCCTTGCTCGTTTTTGCGTACACCATCACGCCGCCCGTCGGACGGTCCAAACGGTGCACCAAGCCCACGTATACGTTGCCCGGCTTTTCATAACGGACCTTGATATACTGTTTTACCATATCGAGCAGGTTGTCGTCCCTGCTCTCGTCCGGACAGCAAGCCACCATTTGCGGCTTTAATACCACGATGATATGGTTGTCCTCGTATAAAATATTCAATTCAGGCATCACGCTCGTTTCCGTCATTGATAAACATACCTCCTGCGCCGCAAGGAAGAGAAATCCCCTCTTCCGTCTTGATACCGACCTCGTACGCCTCCACTCTTCCGTGGAAATTTTTTAAAGTCAGCTGTAAAATATTTTGCAAAACCATCGGTTGCAAGCCCGTCGTATAGCTGTTAATGAGTACGAACAGCGGATTATCGCAAAGCACCTGCGAACAGAGCTCGACGAATTTATACAGGTCGTTTTCGATCTTCCACATTTCGCCGTTTGGACCTCTGCCATAAGACGGGGGGTCCATGATGATCGCGTCGTATTTGTTGCCGCGACGGATTTCCCGCTGTACGAATTTCAAGCAATCGTCCACGATATAGCGAATACCCGTATCGATACCCGAAAGCCGCGCGTTTTCGCCTGCCCGTTCCACCATGCCTTTCGCCGCGTCCACGTGGGTCACCTGCGCGCCCGCCTTAGCGCAAGCCACCGTAGCCCCGCCCGTGTACGCAAACAGGTTTAAAACCTTGATCGGTCTGCCCGCGTTTTTGATAAGAGCGGACATACGCTCCCAGTTTACCGCCTGTTCGGGGAACAAGCCCGTGTGCTTAAAGCCCATCGGCTTGATCTTGAAACGGATATCCAGTTCGTCGTAGGCGATATTCCATTCGTCAGGGAAAGGCCGCAAAATCTTCCAACCGCCGCCCCCCTTTTCGCTGCGCTTATAATACGCGTTCAGCTTGGGATAAGCGAAAAGGTCGGTCTGCGCCGCCCAGATCACCTGCGGGTCGGGACGGAGCAAATACACGTCTTTCCAACGCTCCAATTTATATCCGTCGCCCGTGGCGATGATCGAATAATCTTTCCAATTTTGCGAAATCTTCATGTTCTTTCCTTGTTCTGTCCACCGCAAAAAGCGCGCAATAAGACATAATAAGACGATTATACCTACATATTATACCGCAAAATCCGTTTGTTGTAAAGTGTTTTGTTTACAAAACGAAAAAAATCACCGCAATTTTCTTGCAAGGATTTTTGTGATTTTTATACAATTTTTATACGGAAAGCGGATAATCGGCAAAAATTTGCGAAAAATCCGTTTTGCCAACGATCGTGTAAAGGGTGATATTATCCGTTGCTCTTAAAGACCGCACAAAACCAAAGGTCTTTTCGTCGGAAATCACAAGCGTACCGCCGTCAAATTCCAACTCGTAGCCCGTATAGGTAAAACCTTTCAAATCGTCCTTTTCCACGAAGAGTATTTCATGCGCCAAATCGCCGTAGTTTTTCTTTTCCACCCCGTCGATATACAAAACACTATCACCGAAAAGACTCGCAAAACAAAACGCAGTTTCCCCCGTCGTAAACGTAGGGATATCTTCGCAATAATAATATCCTTGTCCGTCAAGGGTTAGAATACCGAAATATTCGTACAACGTATAAACACTTTCGTCCGTCGCAACCGTTAAACACGTCCCCAAACCGCCCGTCGGGTAATCCACGCCGCTCGACGGAATAGCAAATTCAAGGCTATTCAAATACTCAATAATTCTCGTGATTTCAGTCTTGTCCGTACTCGTCTTAACGGTAGACAACGAATCGGGTGCGCCTGTACCTCCGTATCTTTGTTGTACGAATACCACGTTATCCACCGTCAAATCGGCAATCCACGGAAAAAGTTGTTCCGCCGCAAACACTTCGGCTATGTCGTGTACGGAACTGTTCGACGAACTCTCCCACGAGCAATCGGAAGAAGCACCGTTAGAACCCTCGCCGTTCTCCTTTGCACAGGCTACGCCGAAAAAGACAAATACCATCGCCAAACAAAGCGTAAACGCCAACAACTTCCTTTTCATACAACACCGCCCCCTTATCCGTATTACGCCTACGCGCAATTTAATTATAGCATAGCGATACCCCGCTGTCAATACCGCCTGTAAAAAATTAAAAATTTTTCAAACTTTTTTTGCGGAACGCCTTTCATATTATTGTAAAATCCAAAAAAATTTGATATAATATTTCTCGGAATTCGGCGCGCGCGATACGCAAACGAAAGCTGATACCCTAATTTTGCATTCTAATATAAAGAGGTTTTATAAAATGAAAAAAATCTACACAGGCAAAACCAAAGACGTTTACAAGCTTGAAAACGGCAACGTGCTTTTGAAGTTCAAGGACGATTGCACGGGCAAAGACGGCGTGTTCGATCCCGGTGAAAACACCGTTGGGC
>JAFTQY010000095.1 GCA_017462505.1 Clostridia bacterium | reverse complement strand
CATGGACTTCAAGGTAGCGGGTACGGACAACGGTATCACCGCAATCCAAATGGATATCAAGATCAAGGGTATTTCCAAGGAAATCATGCTTGACGCAATCGCAAAGGCACAGCTTGCAAGAAAGCACATTTTGGGCAAGATGCTCGAATGTATCCCTGCGGTCAGCGAAGAATTGTCCGAATACGCACCCAAGATCATCACCTTCAAGATCAACCCCGAAAAGATCGGCGACGTTGTCGGCAAGCAGGGTAAGGTCATCAACAAGATCATCGAACAGACGGGTACGAAGATCGATATCGAGGATGACGGTACGGTATGTATCGCTTGCTACGGCGACGTTGCAAACGCGAAACGTGCAAAGGCGATCGTTGAATCGATCGCGCACGATCCCGAAGTGGGCGATATGTTCGTGGGCGTAGTCGTTCGCGTAATGTCCAAGCTCGGCGCATTCGTTGAATTTGCTCCCGGTAAAGACGGTATGATCCACATTTCCAAGCTCTCCGAACAGAGAGTGAACCAGGTTGAGGACGTGTTGAACGTCGGCGACAAGGTAAAGGTAGAGATCATCAAGATCGGCGAAAAGGGCATTGATTTGAAATTGCTTGAAAAAATGGACTAATCCTTGATAAAGGAACAGCCCCGAGCCAAAACGGCTCGGGGCTGCTTTTGTTTTTCCGTAGGAAAAAATCAAACAAACGGGTTGACAAATACACGTCGATATAGTATAATGAAGATAGTGCGGACAAGTTTGCACAGAAAAGAAGAAAAGGGACGCAAAATGGAAAAAATATCTTTGATCATTCCTTGCTATAACGAAGAAGAATCCCTGCCCTATCTTTTTGCCGAGCTGAAAAAAGTAACGGCGGAAATGGCGGAATACGATTTTGAAATGCTGTTCGTGGACGACGGCTCTAAGGATAAGACCTTGCCGCAGCTGCGCGAAATGGCAAAGGAAGACGAACGTGTGAAATATATCTCGTTTTCCCGTAACTTTGGCAAAGAGGCGGCGATGTACGCGGGCTTTTGCAACGTGACGGGGGATTACGCGGCGGTTATGGACGCGGACATGCAAGACCCGCCCTCGCTTTTGCCCAAGATGATGGAAATTATCAAAACGGGGGAATACGACAGCGTAGCGACCCGCCGTGAAACCCGCAAGGGCGAACCCAAGCTCCGTTCGTTCTTTGCAAGAACGTTCTATAAAATGATCAACAAAGTGTCCGACGCGGATATCGTGGACGGCGCGCGCGATTTCCGTTTGATGAAACGTTCGATGGTGGATTCGATCGTGGCGATGAGCGAACGCGACCGTTTTTCGAAAGGGATCTTCGGCTGGATCGGGTTTAGGACCTACTGGTTGCCTTATGAAAATATCGAGCGCGTAGCGGGGCAGACGAAATGGAGCTTTAAAAAGCTGTTCAAATACTCGATCGACGGGATCGTGGATTTCTCGGACGCGCCCTTGAAGATTTCGACGGGGCTTGGCGTGTTCTCGCTGCTCGGGTTCTTGGGCATGCTGATTTTTGCGCTGGTGCGTACGATCGGGTACGATTATCCGATCATGGGTTGGCCCTTGCTTGTCAGCGTTATGTGCCTTTTGACGAGCTTTGTGCTCTTCTCGTTTGGGATCATGGGGATTTACGTCGCCAAGATTTTCAAAGAGGTCAGACATAGACCGGAGTATATCATAGGCGAAACGAACAAGGACGACGCCGTTAGTAAATAAACGAAAAAGACGGTTGCGATTTTTGCGCAACCGTTTACTGTATTATCTGATCAAAAGGAGGGGGTTGTGTCGATGGGCACAGAGGCGAAAACTGAAAATCAAAACGCCGTAAGGGCTTGGTTGCAACGGCACGGCTGGTGGCTGTATTTGGCGGCGGTAGCCTTGCTGATTTCGCTGTTTGCCTTTGGCGGCTCGCCCTTCTTCCCGATCAACGAATGGTCCGATCCCAACTGCTTTTTGACGGTGGGCAGAGCCATGCTCGACGGAAAGGTAATGTATCGGGATATCTACGAACAAAAAGGTCCGTACGTGTACTTTTTGCACGCGCTGGCGGCATTGATATCCGACCGCTCGTTTTTGGGCGTATGGCTGATGGAAATCGTCAACCTCTTCTTTTCCATGCTACTGATTGCGAAAATCGTCGGGGTGTACGGGCACAAAAAATCCGTCTGCGCGGTCGTTGCGACCCTGATCGGCGCGTCGGTGGCGTTCTCGTACGCCATGTCCACGGGGGACAGCGTGGAAGAATTTGTTTCGCCCCTCTATCTTTGGTTGCTGTATATCACGGTGAAAAATATCAAAACGGAAAAGGAATTTTCCGCGCGGCAATACCTGCTTATCGGCGTTACCGCAGGAATCGTTTTTTGGAGCAAATTCACCGTCATCGGGATATATCTGGGGTGGTTTGCCTATTTTGTGTGGCGTTCTATCCGCCGCAAAGCCTATCGAGAAATCGGAAAATCGGTGCTTTGGATCGCATGCGGCGTGCTCCTTGCCACCCTGCCCTGCCTTATCTATTTCTTGGCGACGGGCGCGTTTGCGGACTGGATGCAGGTGTATCTGTATGATAACCTGTTTTTGTATTCCCCTAAGGGGAACGCGTTTAAATCGGTTTTGATGATTTTTTGGACGGCGATCGTGTCGCTCGTTCGCAACCCGCAATACAACCTGTTTGCTCTGTTTGGCGTGGTATGGTTCGCGGTGAAAAAGAAAGGGGAAGAACGCTGGTTTTTGCTGTGGATATTCTCGATCATGACGGCGGTGCTGTTTATCGGTGGTAAGGTGTATCGCTATTACGGCTTGCCTTTCTACGTGTTTGCGGCGTTCGGGTACGTGTCCGTTTTGGAGCTTGTCGAGCAAAAGGGCGCAAAGCTGTTAAAACCGCTGGGCGCGGTATGCGGCGCGCTGATCTTGGCGTCGTCGGCGATCTTCTTTGTGTCCAACGGACATCATCACCATATTTTTAAGGAGCGGGAAGAGCTGGCGCAGTACAAGATAGCCGCGTATATTCAACAGCACGGCGACGACGACCCTACGTTGCTCAATTACGGCGGGCTAGATAACGGATTTTATTTGGCGGCGGATATTATTCCGCACCTGCGCTATTTTGCGGAGCTGAATATTCCGATGGAAGAGATGCACGCGGAGATGGCGCGGTATTTGGACGAGGGGCTGACCGATTTCGTCGTTTACCGCTTGGATAACCGCGTCAAGGACGAGCTGTCGCACGAAAATTATCAGGAAGTATTACGCGTGGGCGAATGGTCGCGCGAGGAACGAGTCACCTATATTCTGTATCAAAAAATCTAAGACAAAAAAACAACCCCGCGGGCAATTTACCCGCGGGGTTTTATCATGCAATTTTTTACGATCTCGTCGCCAAATATACCATTAAAACGGATATGTCTGCGGGGTTAACGCCCGAAATGCGACCAGCTTGCCCAAGATTGAACGGGCGGATACGGTCTAATTTTTCCCGTGCCTCTAAGCGTAAACCCGCAATCGAATGGTAATCGATATCGGGGGGCAGGAGCTTATCTTCCAACTTTTTCGCTCGCTCGATAATATCCAAGCCCTGCTTTAAATAGCCCTCGTACTTGACGGTGATCTCCGCCGTTTCCAACACGTTTTTGGGGTACTGCCCAAACACGCCAAACCGCGCCATAATATCCTTTAAGGGAACGGAACGCTTGATCATGTCCGCGTACGAAACGCCGCCGCTCGGCTCGCCGTAGCCGTATTCCGCCAAAAACGCCGTCGCCTCTTTTTGGGGTACGCGCGTTTGCAGAGCGGAAAGCAATTCCTCATATTTTTGTTTGCGGTCAAGATAGCGGGCATACCGCTCGGGGGTGACCAAACCGACCTCTTTGCCCTTTTCGGTCAAGCGGAAATCGGCGTTGTCCTGTCTAAGACAAATGCGATGCTCGGCGCGCGAGGTCATCATACGGTATGGCTCGTCCGTGCCCTTCGTCACCAAATCGTCGATCAAAACGCCGATATACGCCTCGTCGCGACGGAGCGTGAAAGGGGGGAGTCCGCGCAGCTTTAAAGACGCGTTCAAGCCCGCCATCAAGCCCTGCGCCGCCGCCTCTTCATAGCCCGACGTGCCGTTGATCTGCCCTGCGGTGTAGATACCCTCTATTTTCTTAAATTCCAGAGTGGGCAATACGTCCAAGGTATCGATACAATCGTATTCGATCGCGTAGCCGTAGCGCATAATGTCCGCATGCTCCAAGCCCGCCACCGACGCATACATAGCCCGCTGTACGTCGTGGGGCATAGACGTAGACATGCCTTGTACGTACACTTCCAGCGTGTCCGCGCCCTCGGGCTCTAAGAAAATTTGGTGGCGTTCCTTGTCCTTAAAGCGGACGACCTTCGTTTCGATAGACGGACAATATCTAGGGCCCGCCGACAAGATCGTTCCGTCGTATAAGGGGGAACGGTCGAGGTTGTCCATGATGATCCCGTGCGTTTCCAAATTCGTGTAGGTGAGGTAGCAGGGCATCTTGTTTTCGGGCGGGTTGTCGTGCATAAACGAAAACGGATAGATGTCCGTGTCGCCGTTTTGCACCTCGCATTTGGTATAATCTACCGTTCTGCCGTCCACGCGCGCGGGCGTGCCCGTCTTAAAGCGGCGGACGTTAAAACCGAGCTTGATCAAATTTTCGGTGAGATACGTAGCGGGGGCAAAGCCGTTGGGACCCGATTTTTGCACCACGTGCCCCGTGATCGTTTCGCCGTTGAGGTATACCCCCGTACACAGGATCACGGCGCGGCAGGAAATTATCCCGCCGTAGCTCGTTTTCACGCCCGCGCACTTGCCGTTTTCGACCAAAATTTCAGACGCCTCCGCCTGAATAATACGCAGATTTTCGGTGTTTTCAAGCACCCGTTTCATTTCCGCATGGTAGGCGTTTTTATCCGACTGCGCGCGCAGGGACTGTACCGCCGCGCCCTTGCCGACGTTCAGCATACGGATTTGCAGAGCGGTCTTGTCCGCGACGATACCCATTTCGCCGCCGAGCGCGTCGATCTCGCGCACCAAATGCCCCTTTGCCGTACCCCCGAGAGAGGGATTGCAGGGTAAAAAGGCGATGCTGTCGAGGTTTAAAGTCAACAGCGCGGTTTTGATACCCGTGCGCGCCAAAGCGAGCGCAGCCTCGCACCCGGCGTGCCCTGCGCCGACGACCACCGCGTCCGCGGTATATTCTAAAAATTCCTTTTTCTTCTCTGTCATAACCGTACAAATCTTGCATAACCGATTAACGCGGCAAGCGCCGCGCTAATGGGAAAGTATAAAAACCTTATTTTTTCAACACGATATTTTTAATATCGTCAATTTCCTTTTCGATACGGGCGTTGAGCTTTTCCAAATCCCGCATTTTATCGCGCGCGTACATGATCGTCGTGTGATCTCTGCCGCCGAGGTGTTCCCCGATCACATCCAAGGGGATCGTCAGCATTTCACACATGACGTACGCGCAAATTTGGCGCGCCTTGACAAGGTCGGCTTTTTTGCTCTTACCCACAAGGTCCTCTTTTTTGGTCTTGAAATATCCGCAAACCGCCGCGATAATCTTTTCGGGCGTAACGTTTTCTTCCTCTTCTTCGCTCACCGATTCGCTAAGCGCAAGCTTGGCAAGGGAAAGGGTGATGGGCTGTTCGTGCAGTTTGCTTGCGAAAATCACTTTGTTCAGTCTGCCCTCCAAAGTACGCACGTCGTGCCCCGAATCGCTGACCAAAAATTCCAAAACGTCCTCGGGAACGGCGCATTTTCTATCCATAGCCTTGCGTTTTAAAATGGCGATCTTCGTTTCGTTGTCGGGCGGTTGGATATCGACGATCATGCCCCCCTCGAAACGGGTGCGTAATCTGTCTTCCAGCGTCGCGATTTCCTTGGGCGGACGGTCGGACGTGATAACGATCTGCTTGTTTTGCGCTGACAGTTCGTTAAAGGTATGGAAAAGCTCTTCCTGCAACTGCGTACGCGCCTTTAAAAACTGGATATCGTCGATCATCAAAACGTCCACGTTGCGGTAATGCAAGCGGAATTTTGCGCCCGTCTTTTGCGTGATCGAGTCGATCAAATCGTTCAAGAAGTTCTCGCTGGTGGTGTACAGTACCTTTTTTTCGGGTGAAACCTGCGCCAAATGGTTGGCGATCGCGTGCATAAGGTGGGTCTTGCCCAAGCCCGATTCCCCGTAGATAAACAGGGGGTTAAAGGTTTCGCCGGGGTTTTCGGCAACCGCCTTTGCCGCGGCGTAAACGAACTTGCTCCCTGCGCCTGCGACGAAGGAATCAAAGGTAAAATTCTTATTGATAGGGGAGGTGCGGAAGGTTTCGGAAACGTCCTCTTCAAAATCCAAAGGATAGTTCACGCTCCCGTCCACGACGATACGGAAATCGGCAAGCCCCAAATCGCATTTCACGATCGCGGAGCGCAACGATTCGGCGTGCTTTCTTTCGATAACGCCCGCCGCCATATCGGTATGCGCCTTTAACACGATCTTACGCCCAACGACGTCGATCGGTTCTAACTCTTTGATGAACGCGTTAAAAGAAGACGGGTTGATAAGCATCTCCGCCTTTTCCAAAATCTGTTTCCATAAAAACTGCAACTGCGAATTTTCAGGCATTTTTTACCCCCATGGTAGAATTGTTTACGTACAGCCCTCTCGTAAACTTGTCTTTTCCGAAATTATTTGATATAATTATAATACAAAATGCGACGAAAAGAAAGCAATTTTGACGGGGTTTTTTACGATTATGCAAATAAAAAAATTATTCCTTCAAAATTTCAGAAACTATCAATCGGAAATTTTCACCTTTTCCGAGGGGTTAAACGTGCTGTTCGGCAAAAACGCGCAAGGCAAAACCAACTGTGCCGAGGCGGTCTTTTACCTTTGCACGGGCGCGTCGCTGCGTATCCGCCACGATAAACAGCTCATTAAAATCGGCGCGGAAAGCGCAAAAATTACCGCGGAAACGGAAAACCGCTACGGCAAAGTGACGATTGAGGCGGATATCTACGAAAACAAGCGCGAAATCCGCGTGAACGGGAGCAAAATCGCCAAAAACGCCGACCTTATGGGGCATATCAACAGCGTGTTTTTCTCGCCCGGGGAACTGCGGCTTATCCAAGACGGTCCTGACGAACGCCGCCGTTTTATGAATTTGTCGATATCCCAAACCTCGCCCGCCTATTATACCGCGCTTTTGCGGTACAACAAAATTCTTGATCAACGCAATACGCTCTTGAAAAACCGCGACGTGTCGTTGGTTTTGGACACCCTGCCTGTGTGGGACGAACAGCTTTGCAAATACGCGGCGATCATTGTAAAAAAACGGGCGGAATTTTTGGAAAAATTAGCGCCCTTTGCCAAGGAACACCACGCCTTTTTGACGGACGGGGAAGAAGAGCTTATCATCAAGCCCGACCGCGTGTACGAGGGGGACGAGGACGAAATCGCCAAAACCCTGCTCCGCCGTTTGGGGAATAATTACGAAAAAGACCTGCGCTTGGGCTTTACGACGGTAGGACCGCACCGCGACGATTTGGACGTTTTGATCGGCGGTATCGACGCAAAATCCTACGCCTCGCAGGGGCAAATGCGCACGGCGGCGCTCTCGTTAAAGCTGTCCGAGGTGGATATTTTTCGCTCCCTTTCGGGGGAAAATCCCGTGCTGATTTTGGACGACGTGATGAGCGAGCTCGATTTAAAACGCCGTAAAAAATTGCTCAAATGCACCCAAGGCATACAGACCATTCTTACCTGTACGCATGCCGAGCGCGTTTTATACGGCGCGGAATGTAACAAGATCCGTATCGAGGACGGGCACATCAAAGAGTAAACGGGCGGTATAAAGCGCACCGAAATCACCCATACTGACGACGAAACACCCCCACCCGTGTTGCGATGAACCCTTTTACATACGGCAAAGGACGGGATAAACATGCACCAAAAAAAGAGAAGATATATCAAGGCGCTCCTGTTTGCGGGCGCTTTTTTCTTTGCGCCGATGGCGGCGGGGGGATTTTCGATCAGGCAAAAAGGGCTTATGATCGCGCGCGCGGAAAGCCGCCTAGAAAATCCGTACGGCTGGGAAAAGCTGTCCGCGTATACCACCTATTTTGACCCAAAGGACGGGGGACGGGTCGAAAACATTCGCATTGCGGCAACGCTTATCGACGGGGTCACCGTGCAGGCGTTTGGGGAGTTTTCCTTTAACAAAACGGTGGGACGGCGGACGGAAGAGGCGGGCTTTAAACAGGCGAAAATTATCGTAAACGGCGAGTACGTGCAAGGGGTGGGCGGCGGCGTTTGTCAGGTCAGCACCACCCTATATAACGCCGCTTTAAAATCGGGCTTGCAAATCACCGAATTTCACCCGCACAGTCTGCGCGTTTCCTACGTGCCCCCCTCGCGCGACGCGATGGTTTCTTCACAGAGCGACCTTTGCTTTTTCAATCCCTACGCGCACCCGATCCGCATTTCCGCGCAGGTGTTTGCGGGGGGAGTACGGGTAACCTTTTACGGCAAGGGGGAGGGGTATCGCTACGAAATCGTCAGCGAGGAAAAGGGGGAAATCCCGCCCCCGCCGCCCATTGTTAAGGACGGGGAAATAGACGAAATTATTCGCGCGCCGAAAAACGGGATCAAGAGCGAGGCGTATTTGGAAACCTATCAGAACGCGCGGCTTGTCCGCCGTGAAAAGCTCCGCGCGGACGAATACCGCCCCACGCAGGGAATAATCGTCAAAAAAATGCCCCAACCGACAAATTACGGGCAATAAAATACCTTTCAACGCTTGTGTTTTTTCTTGGAAAATGTTATAATAAACACGTATAAATAAAAGAACGAAACGGGGCGCGCCAAGCGAGAGAAAAAAGTCGAAAAAGCGGCGGCGCGGCTTGGAAACAAAGGCAGGTTGATATGGAAAGAATTCAGCTTAAAAAACTCAATGAAAACTTGGCAAGCTACGGCGGTCAAATCGTAACGGTCGCAGGTTGGGCAAAGACCATTCGCGATTCAAAAGCCTTCGGGTTTATCGAGCTTAACGACGGCAGCTGTTTTAAAAACACGCAGATCGTTTTTGAAAGAGCGAACCTTGCAAACTACGACGAGATTGCAAAGGAAAACGTAGGCTGTGCGCTGATCGTTACGGGCAAGGTAGAGCTCACGCCCGAAAACAAACAGCCGTACGAAATCAAGGCGATCGAAATCAAGGTCGAGGGCGAATCCACCCCCGATTCTCCCTTGCAGAAAAAACGTCACGGCGTGGAATTTTTGCGCGAGATCGCTTACCTTCGT
>JAFTQY010000094.1 GCA_017462505.1 Clostridia bacterium | reverse complement strand
TTCGCCGCGGTGCGCGGGCAAACAATGAAGCACCATTGCCTTTTTATCCGCTACTTTCATAACTTCCGCATTGATTTGATAATTTTTGAAAACCTTCTTTCTCTCTTCCGCTTCGCTTTCTTGCCCCATGGACGCCCAAACGTCGGTGTACAAAACGTCCGCGTCTTGCGCCGCCGCCAACACGTCGTCCGTACAAGTGAACTTGCCGTTTTCTTTCGCCCAAGCCATAATTTCTGCGTCCGGCTCGTACCCCTTAGGGCAAGCAACGGACACTTCCATACCCATTTTGATACCGCCGACAATCAAGGAATTGGTCATATTATTGCCGTCGCCGATATAGCACAGCTTATTGCCCGCGCACGCGCCCTTGTATTCGCGAATCGTCATAAGATCGGCAAGCACTTGGCAAGGGTGGCAATAGTCCGTCAACCCGTTGATAATGGGGATAGAACCGTAGGTCGCCAAATCTTCCACTTCCTTTTGCGCGAACGTACGAATCATGATCCCGTCGAGATAGCGCGAAAGCACGCGCGCCGTATCTTCTACGGGCTCGCCCCTGCCGATTTGCAGATCGCGCGAGCTTAAAAACAGCGCGCTGCCGCCAAGGTCGTACATGCCCACTTCAAAGGACACACGGGTACGGGTGGACGATTTGGAAAAGATCATACCAAGCGTCTTTCCTTTCAAAAGGTGATGCTCGATCCCGTTTTTCTTTTCAAATTTCAGTTGGTCCGCAAGATTGAGAATTTCCGTAATTTCCTTTGTGGACAAATCCATCAGTTTTAACAAATGTTTCATTTTTCAATCTCCTGTTTGATGATTTCAATCGCCGTTTTCAGCGTGTCGAAAGGTATATTCAAGGCGGGCAACAACCGCACCTTATTTTTCGCTTTGATCACAAGCACACCGCGTTCCATACAGTTTTTGATGATCTCGGATGCATCCTTCTCCGTTTCCACGCCAATCATCAAGCCCATACCGCTCACGCTTTTCACGCCCTTAGCCGAGCCGAGCGTTTGGAAAATATACGCGCTCTTTTCTTTGACTTCGCTAAGCAATTTGTCGTCGATACGTTGCAAAATATTGAGCGCGCCCGCGCACGCCACGGGATTTCCACCGAACGTCGAGCCGTTCAAACCCGCCGTAAACAGCGTTTCGGCTTTTTCGCCGAGCATGGTCGCGCCGATAGGCAAACCACCGCCCAACCCCTTTGCCGTCGTAACGACGTCGGGGGTTATGCCGTAGGCTTGGAATGCATACAAACTGCCCGTTCTACCGTTGCCCGTTTGCACTTCATCCACGATCAATAAAAGATTGTTTTCTTTCGCTAATTTTTCCACCGCTTTGACGTAATCGGCGTTCAATGCGGTCACGCCCCCCTCGCCTTGGACAAGTTCGATCATAATACCGCAGCATTTATATGCGCCAAGCAGGGCTTTCATTTCGTCAATATCGTTCGCCGCCGCATGCACGAATCCGTCCGTCATCGGGGTAAAATGTTCGTGGAAAACGTCTTGCCCCGTCGCCGAAAGCGTAGTGATCGTACGCCCGTGAAAACTGCTTTTTAAGGTTACGATTACGTAATGGTCCTTGCCTTTTGTCAATTCGCCGTGTTTTCTCGCCGCCTTGATTGCACATTCGTTCGCTTCCGCGCCGCTGTTGGAAAAGAACACCTTTTTCATGCCCGTTCTTTGACAAAGCTCTTTGGCAAGCAGCGCACAAGGCTCGTTGTAATACAGATTGGACGTGTGTTGGATTTTATCAAGCTGCGCGATTACGGCTTGTTTCCATTCTTCGTCGCCAACGCCAAAGCTATTGACGGCGATCCCCGTCCCAAGATCGATATATTCCTTGCCCTGTTCGTCGTAGACGATCGAGCCCTTGCCGCCGACAAGCTGCACAGGAAAGCGTGCGTACGTGCCTGCAACGTATTGTTTATCTGTTTCGATTATATTCATAGGATACCTTATTTTTTATATTTCGTTCCGGATACGAACATTGTGCCAAGCCCTTCGTC
>JAFTQY010000093.1 GCA_017462505.1 Clostridia bacterium | reverse complement strand
TGGCGGAAGCGCAAAAACTCCGCGGCGATCAAACCCGCGCCGTCGCCGTATTCCCAAGGCTCTTTCGTCATCGTATCATAGCACGCACAATGCAAACGGTTGATCGGGCTGAACACGCCGTACTGGATATGCCGCACGTACAACTCGTTGTTCTTTTCCCCGAAATTGTGTCCGCCGATATCGTGGCTCCACCACGTATACCCCACGTTGGTCGCCGTCGCCGTAAAATAGGGCAAATACCCCAGCGTGTCCCACGTGATCTCCGTGTCCCCCGAAAAACCGAGCGGGTATCGATGCGAACCTACACCCGCGTATCGCGACAGCAAGAGCGGCGCGGCATGCCCCGCCGCATTATCCAAATAATGATAATGATTAAGCGCCCAAAGGGGATCGTAATCTTCCTGCGCGCCGTCCTTTTGCGATTCCTGCCAAGGAATATTCGGCTGCTGCCAATCGATCCACCAAAAATCGACGCCGTCTTTTTCGTACGGACGATGCAACACCGCAAAATACGCGTTGATAAATTCTGCGCGCGAAAAATCAAAGGGAATTTGCTTGCCGTTTAAATCGGACAATCCCAACGCCTTTGCCATATTTTCATAATCACGCTCCCACCAACGAACGCCGTCCGCAGGGTGTAAATTGAGCGTAATTTTCAAATTTTTCTTTTGCAGTTCTTTTAAAAATTTTTTATAATCGGGAAACAGATTTTCGTTCCACGTGTACCCCGTCCAACCTAAGGGATAACCACTATCCCCAACGTACGCTTTGCCGTCCTTGCCGATTTCGGCGAAGTTCAATTCTTCTTTTATGCGCTCGGAATAATGCCAATCCATATCCACCGTCGCAACCGTCATGGGGATATCCCGCTCTTCAAAGCGGCTCAATACGCGCAGATATTCTTCGTCCGTGTATACGTGGTATCTGCTCCACCAGTTCCCAAGGGCGTAACGAGGCACAATGGGCGTTACGCCCGTAATTTGATAGAGCGCTTGCACCGCTCCGCGGTAATCGTCTCCAAAGGCAAAAATATATTCGTCCGTGCCGTTTGCGGTTTCGTTTTCAATTTCGCCGTTTTCCGCCAACGTTAATGACGCGGAATCGTCCAACACCGCCACACCCGTTTTCGAGCAAACGCCTGTACCCAATTCTATCTTTTTGGGCTGTTCTTCGGGTATCCAAGGTCGATAATACACGTCGGCGCTGCAATTATCCAGCGTTCTGTACGTGCCCAAAAGGTTGCCGTCGTTGTTTGCCAAAACCCGCCGTCCAACGCGTTCAACGCATACCTGCCCCCTATCTTTTGATAAAATCAGCTTGGCTGCGCCCGTGTCGATTACTGCCGTTTCCCCGTGATCCGCAAAGGTAAATTCCACCTTCGGCATATCCCGAAACCACACCGCCTGCGTGGCTTTGTCACGAAAACGCTTTTGCTTGCTTTGTTCTAAACGGAACAGTCGCTCCCCCAAAACGGTAATGCGATAATCCTGCCAAAATACAATATTTTCTTTGCTCGCCATCGGGCGAGTTTGT
>JAFTQY010000092.1 GCA_017462505.1 Clostridia bacterium | reverse complement strand
CCCTTTTTATACAGCTGTAAAAACAGCCATTGCGTCCATTTGTAATAGCTTTCGTCGCAGGTGATCATCTCCGCCGACCAGTCGAACATAGCGCCCATGTTCTTCAATTGCTGTTCCATGGTCGCGATATTCTTTTCGGTGGAATCCTTGGGGTGAATACCCGTTTTGATGGCGTAGTTTTCCGCAGGCAGACCGAACGCGTCAAACCCCATGGGCTGGAACACCTCGTAGCCCTGCATTTTCTTAAAGCGAGCATATGTGTCGGTAGGACCGTAGTTATACCAATGCCCGACGTGCAATTTCGCCCCCGAGGGATAAGAGAACATTTCCAAAACGTAAAGCTTTTTATCAGCGCGTTTTTTATTAAAAACGTTCTGCTTGTTCTTTTCCCATTTCGCTTGCCATTTGCTTTCAACAGATTTCATATCCATAAACGAAAAAACCTCCAAACGCGCCTGGCTACCGCTTGTGCGGCGCGAACAGCGCGCGTATAAATCCGTAATACGTAAATATTCGTTTCCCTATTATAAAACATTTTTTTGCGCAAGTCAAGCAAATATACAAGGGGAAAGGGCAACGAAATTACGCAAAGGGATAAATAATTTTCATTTTGCGGCATACAATAATCGTGATGGAAGAAATAACGATCACGCAAAACGGCTACGACGGCTTGTATATGTCCTATCTGTACGGCAAGGTAAAGGAACGCTTTTCCTTTTTGCCCTCCACCTGCGATTTAGAGCGCAAAGGAGATTGCGCCCGCCTGCAATTTACCACCGAGCGGGAATACTGTCCTTACGTGCGCAAATTCGCAGAAGAGCATATATCCGACGTGATCGCGATCGGCTATAAATACGAGTATTTCAATCGCCGTTTACCCCTGCCCATGCTGTCAAAACCCCTAAGACGTGTCTTGTTGACGGCGCTTGTGGCGGCGGATTATCAGGAGGATAAGGCGTACGTTGCAAAGCGGCTTCGCGGGTTTTCGCAATACTGTCTGGACGGCGTTTTTCATTTCCGCTTGCAGGCGCTGAAAAAGCGTTGGGACGGGATCGTGGAGTATATACCTACGGACATGGGCGAGAGCGCAACGGACGGATTTTTGGAATTTCTCGTCGAGGACGGCGAGGGAAAGCTGTACGTAAAATCGGGCAAAGTATATGATAGCGACTACCGCCCTTTAAGCCGAAGTTTGCTAACGGGCGTGGAGAGCGTGGTGGGCGAAATCATCTTAGGCGGCGCGGAGCGGGTATACTGTTTTGGGGAAACGGATAACGAAACGCGCGCGTTTTTGAAAAAATATTACGGCAAAAAAGGGGTAT
This sequence comes from Clostridia bacterium, assembly GCA_017462505.1. The sequence continues at coordinate 1,341 of JAFTQY010000092.1, read as the reverse complement.
TTTGTTAAAAAACCGCCTGCAAAACCGTTGACAAACGCTTACAAAAGGGGTAAAATAAAGAGGCAAAGACAAGTAGCGTCGCTGTGCGTTTTACAGAGAGTCCGCCCTTTGGCTGTAAGGCGGGTAAACGCAAACGAAAGGTGAAACCGCTTTGCGTTTCTTGACAACCGAACAAAAAAAGAGCGGTCGTGGCGTGCCACGGCAATTAAGGTGGAACCGCGCAAATTCTGCGTCCTTAAACTTTCCAAACTGGGATAGTTTAAGGGCTTTTTATTTTTTTTTGCCTGTGAAAAACTACGTAATACTTTGTCGCCGCGCGGTCACGTACGTTATGTACGCTCCCTTACGGCTTCGCGTCTTACTTGTTTTTCCCAACGGCAACCTTTTACGCAATATATTAACGAAAATAATGAAAAGATACATAAAGGAGAACTACTTATGAAGATTTTTCTCAAAAGCGGCGACGCATTAGAAGTTGCTGAAAACGCAACCGCCTTTGCGGCGGCGCAGGCTATTTCCGAGGGGCTTGCCAGAAACGCGATCTGCGCAAAGGTAAACGGCGAGCTCGTCGATTTATCCCACGAGCTCAAAGAAGGGGATAACCTTGAAATCGTGACCTTAAAAGACAAAGAGGGCTTACAGGTTTACCGCCATACCTGCGCGCACGTTTTGGCGCAGGCGCTTAAAACGGTGTATCCGACCTGCAAACTGTCCATCGGGCCCGTGATCGACAACGGCTATTATTACGACGTGGATTTCGTCACGCCGATCGCGCAATCCGACCTTGCGAAGGTGGAAAGCGAAATGCAGAAGATCATCAAATCCAACCTGCCTATCGAGCGTTTCACGTTGCCCAGGGACGAGGCGATCAAGCTCATGGAAAGTTTCAGCGAAAATTACAAGGTCGAGCTTATTCAGGATTTGCCCGAGGGGGAAACGATTTCGTTCTATAAGCAGGGTAACTTTATCGACCTTTGCCGCGGTCCTCATCTTCCCTCGACGGGCAAGATTAAGGCGTTTAAGCTGACAAGTATCGCTGGCGCGTACTGGCGCGGCGACGAGCATAACAAGATGCTCACCCGTATCTACGGCACGGCGTTTGCGAAAAAGGACGAAATGGACGCGTACTTTACCATGCTCGAAGAGGCGAAAAAGCGCGACCATACGAAACTCGGCAAAGAATTAAAGCTCTTCGCGATCATGAACGAGGGCAAGGGCTTGCCTTTCTTCCTGCCCAACGGCATGGTATTGAAAAACACCCTCGTCGATTACTGGCGTGAAATCCACACCAGAGAGGGCTACGTGGAGATCCAAACGCCGATCATGTTGAACCGTACCCTT
>JAFTQY010000091.1 GCA_017462505.1 Clostridia bacterium | reverse complement strand
TTTCCTTTCGCTTTTACCAGCTCGATAAACACCTTTGCCGTCACGCACGCGTCGTCGAATGCGCGGTGGTGATTAAAGGTAAACCCGTAATGATCGGCGACCGTATTCAGCTTATAATTCGCCAACCGTCCACGCAAAACCTCTTGCGCCAAGTGCAGGGTATCATATTGCTTTTTATCGAATATATACCCGCATTGCTCCCCGTAATAGGACACGAAACGGTAATCGAACGTCACGTTATGCCCCACCAAGACCGCACCGTCGGTGAATTTGTAAAAATCGGCAAGCACCTGCTCGTATTCGGGCGCACCGACAAGGTCCGCGTCCTCGATCCCCGTCAAATTGATAATTTCCTTGGACAACCGCTCGGGACACGCCACAAAGGACGAAAATTTTTCCACGATCTCGCCGTTTACGATCTTCACCGCGCCCAGCTCGATAATCCTATCCATTCTGCCCATCGCAGGGTTGTTGTTCAAGCCCGTCGTTTCCAAATCGAAACAAACGAATACGTTCTTTTTCAGATCGTCGGGCACAAAGCGGTCCTCAAATAGCCCCGACTGCGTATAATCGACGTACGCCTCGGGGAATACCGTGTGATAGAACTTCGGCACGGGCTTGCTCTTTCTCGCCTCGGGCACGAACCCCTCGGGAGGCGCGCCCAAATTGATCTTTGCCGCCTTAAACGATTTCGAGCCCTTATATTCCTCGTTCGAGCCCGTAATCATGATCTTATCCCCCGCCTTGATCTCACGGATTTTTTCCACGGTCGCTTTCTTGGGGAAATAGGTCGTACGAAGTCCGCCCGACCCGTCGTTTATCGTCACCGAAAAACGGGTCTTTTCGATATCCTCGCCCGTTTCGTCGTTGTGCCGCGTGTATTTTATTTCCTCGATATACGTCACGTTGCCGCATACCGTGTACGTGCCCTCGACGTTATGACAATCGGCTATGTACACCGCTTTCGTCAGCTGCTCATAGGTGTCCGCGCCGTCGATCTTTTTATAATTTTCAATCGGAAAACGCCGTATTTCCAGCGGAATAACCTCTTCCTTTTCTTCCGTTTGCTCGTCCAAAATAGAGGGGTCGGGCGCAGTCTTTTCTACGATACGCACATTGCCGTAAAAGCTGCCGCAATACCCGCTCATCAAATACTTGCTCGTTTCGTCGAGTATCTTCCCCGACGAGAACAGGCTCTGCTCCCCCGATGCAATATCCACGTAAAAATTCGCGCCGCTCGACAGCATTTCCACCTTGATATTTTCCCGTTCCAAAAAGGCAGCCGCCGCGGGAAAATTCTTGCCGATAAACTCGTAAATTTTATCCCCGACCATCTGTCCGTCGGGCACGCGCTTTACAATTTTTATACGCGCAGAAAAATCCGCGGGCAGATATCTTTGGGATATTTCCCTCGCCGCGTTTTCCTCTTGCGCCGTATACGTCCTGTCCGTTACCAGAAAAAACTCCGCGCTATTCTCTCTTTTTCCGACGGTTATTCCGCACAAAATCGCGTTTTTCAATCCGTCCAACGCACGGATATCCGCCAAATATTCTTTCGTCCTACTCGCCATCTAACAACAACCTGATTTCCTTGAAAAATTCCTCTTCGGCGTTCTCTGCCGCCACTTTTTTATACGCTACGCCTTTCTTAAAGATCAAACACGAGCCGTTACCGCCCGCAATCCCCAAATCGGCGTCTTTTGCCTCGCCAGGGCCGTTCACCACGCACCCCATCACCGCGATCTTTGCGCGTTTTTGATAGGAACGCACAAACGCAGTCACCTTATTCGCAAGCGCCATGCTATCCCAAGCGCAACGCCCGCATGTCGGGCAAGCCACCACTTCTACGTATTCCTCTTCTAGCCCGCACGCGCGCAAAATATTTTTCGCCGCGTAAATTTCCTGCACGGGGTCGTCGGTGAGCGACACACGGATCGTGTCCCCGATCCCGCCAAGCAACAAGCTGCCGATGCCCACCGCGCTCTTGACGATACCGCTTTCCGTTGTACCCGCCTCCGTCACGCCCAAATGCAACGGATAGTCCGTTTTTTGCGAAAGCAGGGTATACGCCCCCACCGTGAGCGGCACGTCCGACGCCTTTACCGAAATTACGATATCGCTTACGCCGAACTTTTCTAAAATACCGACGTTATACAGCGCGCTTTCCACGAGCGCCCGTTCGCTCCTACCGTATTTTTCGAGGAAATTCTTTTCGATACTGCCCGTATTCGAGCCAACGCGCACGGGAATTTTATGCGCCTTAACGCAATCGGCGACGTATTTGATTTCCGCTTCCCCGCCGATATTGCCGGGGTTGATACGCACCTTGTCCGCCCCGTTTTCGATCGCCATCACGGCAAGCTTGGGCGAAAAGTGGATATCCGCCACGAGCGGCAGAGCAATTTTATCCACGACCTGACGGATCGCCAAAGCGTCCGCCTCGTCGGATACCGCCACGCGCACGATCTCACAGCCCGCCTTTTTTAACGCCGCGATCTGCGCCACCGTCTTTTCCACGTCCGACGTTTTCGTCGTCGTCATCGATTGAATTTTCACACGCTCACCCCCGCCCAGCTTTACGCCGCCGACGGTCACGAGCTTCGTCTGCTTTCTCATATAGCCACCGTAAATCGATTTTTACCTATAAAAACGTACAAAATCGGGGATTACCCCCTACACGGTACGCGTTGAACCGTGGTTTTTCCGCATTAACCGTTCTTTTTTTCCTTGTCCGACTTCATCATCTGTTTCAGCTCGGTCATAAAGGACGACAGATCTTTAAAGGAGCGGTATACGGACGCGTAACGTACGTACGCGACCTCGTCCACTTTTTTCAGCCGTTCCATAACCATCTCGCCGATGGCTTTGGTCGTGATCTCGCTTTCCATGCTGTTATATACTTGTTTGGATATGTCCGCCACCATATCGTCGATCACCGACATAGGCACGGGTCTTTTTTCGCAGGATTTGATGATACCGTTGCGGATTTTCTCGGCGTTAAACGATTGCCGCGTGCCGTTGTTTTTTACCACCAACACGGGGGTTACCTCAATCGTTTCATAGGTCGTAAATCTTCTGCCGCAACCGATACATTCTCTGCGGCGGCGTATCGTTCTGTCGTCGTCTGCCGAACGGGAATCCACCACCTTGCTTTCCGTACAATCACAATACAAACACTTCATAATAGCACCCCTCTTTTTTCGTTCATTGCGGACACGGTATGCCCGTTTTATCCTTTTTAACGCTTTTTGCCCTTTCTTTTTCGTATCTCTTTCACCGTGTTTTCGTACCCGTTATCCCCCGGCACGTAATACACTCTGTCTTTTAGCGAATCGGGCAAATACTGCTGTTCGACGTACCCGCCGTAGTTGTGCGGATATTTATACGCCGCGCTGTTTGCCTTGTCTTCCTTGCTCCCAAAGCTGTTGTCCTTTAAATAGGGCGGAACGTTATCGTCGCGCACCTCTTTCGCGTCCGCCACCGCCGCATACATGGCGTTGACCACCGAATTACTCTTGTCCGCCTCGCAGACGTACACGATCGCCTCCGCCAAGGGAATACGCGCCTCGGGATAACCGATTTTTTCCAACGCATACATTGCCGACGTTGCGATCTGCAACGCGCGTGGATCAGCCATGCCCACGTCCTCTGCCGAATGCACCACCAGACGGCGGGCAACCAACATCGGGTCACAGCCCCCCTCGATCAAGCGCATTGCATAATACAACGCCGCATTTGCGTCGCTCCCGCGCAAGGATTTACAAAACGCCGACAAAAAGTCGTAATAGGAATCCTCGTTATACGAGAGCGCCTTGCGCTGAATACTCTGTTCCGCGTCTGCAAGCGTGATCACCACCTTACCGTCCTGATCGGGCGTGGTCGTCAACGCCGCCAGCTCTAACGCGTTATACGCCGAGCGCAAATCCCCCGCCGCCATGTGCGCGATATGCTCGATCGCTTCGTCCGTCGCGGTCACGCCCTGCTTGCCCAAGCCCTTATGACGGCTCTTGATCGCGGAGCGCAACGCGCCGATAATATCCTCGTTGGTCAGGTGTTTGAACTCGAACACGCGGCAACGGGACACGATAGCGGGAGTCATCGCCGCATACGGGTTTTCCGTCGTCGAGCCGATAAAAATAATCGTACCCTGTTCGATCGCGGGGAGCAAAGAATCGCTCTGCGTTTTATTAAAACGGTGGCACTCGTCCAACAAAAGGTAGGTACGCTTGCCGAAAAGTTTCAAATTTTCGCGCGCCGTTTCCACCGCCTTTTTTACGTCCGCGACCCCTGCGTTGACGGCGTTCAGCTTAATAAATTCGCCGTTCGTGCGAAGAGCAATAATGTTGGCAAGGGTCGTTTTTCCACAGCCCGGAGGTCCCCAAAAAATACAGCTCCCCAGTCGGTCGGTCGCAATCGCGCGGCGCAAAAGAGAGCCCTCCGCAACGATATGCTTTTGCCCGATAAATTCGTCTAGCGAGTTGGCACGCATGCGCTCGGCAAGCGGTTTCGCCGTTTCTTCGTTGTTGTTAAAATCAAACAAATCCATTTACTTTAACGCCTTTTTTATCTTTTTCAAATTCGTCTGCGCGAGGGCGTACCCCTGCTCGCAAGCGAACCGTGTCTTTTTCAATTCCGTCTGTCCCATATCCCCAAGGTCGGGCTCTAACCAAAAATCGATGATTTCCCGATTTTCCTGCTTTCTACGCTCCGAGCGTTCGCACTCTAAAATGTCCATAATTTCCAGCATCATCTGCAAGGACGTGGGGTCTTTGGAGCTGAACGGTCTTGCGCCGAGCGCGTCCACCGCAACCACGACGTCCGCCCCCATTTCCTTTGCCAAACGCGCGGGAACGCGTTCCAAAATATACCCGTCGATGAGCTTCATGCCCTCCTTTTCAATGGGCGCGAACAAAAACGGAACGTTTGCCGACGCCATCGCCGCGTCCACCACGCTACCCTTGGAAAAGCAAACGAGCTTTCGCGAAACAAGGTCGGTCGCCACGCATTGAAAGGGGATTTTCAGGTCTTTAAATTGCAGATCGCCCAAACGGTCTTTTAATATCTTGCGGATCTTTTTCATGGTGAATAATCCGCCCCGTTTTCTCGTCGGTCTGAAAAAATCCACCAAACGCAATTTCATGATCTGTTGCTGTATTTCGCTAAGCGGTACGCCCGCCGCATAAATCGCGCCGACGATCGCCCCCATCGAGCAGCCCGTAATATAATCGGGTTTTATCCCCGCCTCTTCCAAACCGCGCAAAAATCCGATATGACAAGCGCCGCGCGCCGCGCCCGCCCCCAAAGCCAAGCCTAATGTTTTCATTTTTTCCTCTCCTTATGCTGTTCAAACCGCAAAAGCCCCCTACACGGGTCGCGATCAACGGTTTATGTACGCAATAAGGAAAGCAAAAACGGATAAAAATTTAACCGCGGTTATATGCGCCGATCAGTTTACATTCCAAAGTATGCCGACGGATCGCCGCAAGCATTTCTTTCACCTCGTCCGAGGCAATATTGCAATCCGCCTCGATAAAGAAACGGTAATCACCCGGTCTGTCCTTTACGGGACGGCTTTCGATCTTCGTCATGTTGATACTGTATTTTGCAATGATCTGCAAAAGCTCCAAAAGACTTCCAGGACGGTGCGGACATACCGCCGAGAAGAACACCCGTTCGCTCGTCTGCGGCAACGCGCCCTCCCCTTTCTTGATCAAAAGGAAGTGAGTATAGTTATTCTTTTCGTCCGAAATCGATTCTTCGCTCATCACAAACCCGCTGCGCAGATTTTCGGTATGCGCGCCCGCGATCGCCGCGCTCTTACCCGAATCGTCCTCTACCGCGCGCGAGATACCAAAGCCCGTAGATTCGGCGTCGCGCAAGGATGCAAAGGGCATTTCCTTAGTCAAAAACGCCGCGCATTGATCGAGCGCCTGACGGTGAGAATACACCCTGCCGATCTCGGATAATTTCATACCTTTTTTGTAGATAAGGCGGTGATCCACGCGGATAATTTGTTCCTTGACCGCGTACAGATTTTCACAATCCTGCAACAAGTCGAGGTTTTGCGACACGCCCCCCTGCAAGCTGTTTTCGATGGGGATCGCCGCGCCGTCCACTTTACCACTGCTCACCGCCGCGAGCACCTCGGGAAAGTTACGGAAAGGCACGCACTCGTCCCATTCGCCGACGGCTTTTACCCCCGTCGATTCCGTTTTCAAAAATTCTTTTGCCGCGAGGTGCGAATAGCTCCCCTCTGGACCTAAAAATGCAATTTTCATATCTTCTACCTCTATTGTAATATTTCCAAAGCACAAATTTTCATTTGCCGTTTACGTACGCTCGGTCGAGTTAAAACGGCGGAGAAGCGAGCAGTTCAAGGTGCGGCGAGGGCACGTACAAGTAGTACGTAACCGAGCCGCAACGCTGAAATGCGAAGTATATACGTCGTTTTTTACACCTGCTCCGCCAAATCCAACACCAACCTCTCGGTATCTTCCCACCCAAGACAGGGGTCGGTAATCGACTTCCCGAACACTTCGTCGTGTTTTTGACTGCCCTCTACCAAAAAGCTCTCGATCATAAAGCCTTTTACGATGCGGTTGAAATCCTTATCAAAGCGACGGTTTTGCATGACCT
>JAFTQY010000090.1 GCA_017462505.1 Clostridia bacterium | reverse complement strand
CCTGCGTCAAGCTGAACGATATTGACGATCGCTCTGCCGCGCGCCGTGCGGTTTGCCTCGGGGATCTCGTAGCCCTTGATCGAGTAGACCTTGCCTTTGGACGAGAAGAGCAAAATCGGGTCGTGCGTACAGCAAACGAACATCTTTTCCACGTAGTCTTCGTCCTTGGGTCTGTGCGCGGTAATACCCTTGCCGCCGCGGCCCTGCGCCTTGTATTCGTCCACGGGCAAACGCTTGATATAGCCGCCGTGGGTGATCGTGATAACGATATCCTCGCGGTCGATCAGATCCTCGTCGTCGATATTGCCGTAATCCACTGAAATTTCCGATTTACGGGGGGACGGGTAACGATTTTTAATATCCGTAAGGTCTTTTTTGATAATTTCCATTACGCGGTATTCGTTGGCGAGAATATCCTTTAAATCGGCAATCGTCGCCTGCAACGCCGCCAGCTCGTCTTTCAGCTTTTCTACTTCCAAAGAAGTCAATCTCTGCAAGCGCATTTCCAAAATCGCGTTCGCCTGCTTTTCGTCCAGCGCAAACGCCGCGGTCAAGCCCTCAATCGCCTTGTATTTATCCGCCGAGGCTTTGATGATACGAATGACCTCGTCCACGTTCGCAAGCGCCAAAACCAAACCCGCGATAATGTGCGCGCGTTCTTCCGTTTTGTTCAAATCGAAACGGGTACGGCGAGTGATAACGTCCTTTTGGTGGTTGAGATAATGCCACAAAATGTCGCGCAGATTAAGCGTTTTCGGCTCTGTGCCGTTTTCGACCAGCGCAAGCAGGATAATACCGTCCGAAGATTGCAATTTCGTCTTTTTATACAGAGTATTCAAAACGACCTGCGCGTTGGCGTCCTTTTTGATCTCAATGACGATACGCATACCATCCCTGCCCGATTCGTCGCGGATATCCGAGATACCTTCCAGACGTTTGTCGTTGACCATGTCCGCAATCGTCTTGACAAGCTGCGCTTTGTTGACCTGATAGGGGATCTCGGTAACGACGATACGGGAACGGGTATTGCCGCCCGTGCCGTATTCTTCGATTTCACAACGGGAACGGATCACGATCCTGCCCTGACCCGTGCGGTAGGCTTGTTTGATACCGCTACGCCCCATAATGATACCGCCCGTAGGGAAATCGGGCGCGGGGATATATTCCATCAGCTCGTCCACCGTAATTTCGGGGTTGTCGATCATGGCGATCGTGCCGTCAACGACTTCCGCAAGGTTATGGGGGGGGATATTCGTCGCCATACCCACGGCGATACCGTCCGAACCGTTTACCAAAAGGTTGGGATATCTTGCGGGGAGCACGGTAGGCTCTTCCTCGCTGCCGTCGAAGTTGGGGATAAAATCCACCGTTTCCTTGTCGAGATCTTTGAGCATTTCCGCCGCCAGCTTGGTCAATCTCGCCTCGGTATAACGCATAGCCGCCGCGCTGTCGCCGTCTACCGAACCGAAGTTACCGTGGCCGTCCACGAGGGGGAAACTGATCGTAAATTCCTGCGCCAAACGCACGAGCGCGTCGTACACCGAGCTGTCGCCGTGGGGGTGGAATTTACCCATACAGTCACCGACGATACGGGCGCACTTTCTGTACGCCTTGTCGTTGTACAATCCCATTTCGTGCATGGAATACAGAATACGTCTGTGGACGGGTTTGAGCCCGTCGCGCACGTCGGGGATCGCACGGGATTTGTTGACCGCCATCGCGTAGGCAATGAACGAACGTTTTAATTCGTCGTCCACCTCTACGTCGAGCATTTTGGTCATGGCGAGTGTTTTCTTAAACTCCTCTGTCAATTCGGGGCTGGTTTCTTTTTTAGCCATTATTCTTCTCCTTGCAAGATGATCTTGCAGCCAGTCTTACTATCTTTCCTACGTGTGCGTAGGTACGTTCGTATGGGTTTGGGTGTGCTATCGACCTTTGTTTGTCTTTGCGGCTTGATTTTTACGAGATTGCTTCACTTCGTTCGCAATGACGGCAAGATGATCTTGCAGCCAGCTCCACTATCTTTCCGCACGTGTGTGCAGCAAGCACGCTTTCGTTTGGGCAACACATCGACCGAATGTCATCGCGCTCAGCTTGCTATTTGGCATAGCCAAGGCGTAGCCGTGGCGATCTCATATAGATCCCAGCCACAACGCAAAACAAAGTTTTGCAATTCATGCGCAAAGCGCAATTCATGTTATTAAACAATTCATGCACCATAGGTGCAATTCATTGTAAAACGCAGAGATGCGAGCAGTTCAAGGCGCGGCGTACGATATACGTAACTAAGCGGCAACGCCCGTTTTTCGCTAATGCTCAGTCGAGTTAAACGGCGCAGATACGAGCAGTTCAAGGCGCGGCGTACGATATACGTAACTAAGCGGCAACGCCCGTTTTTCGCTAATGCTCGGTCGAGTTAAACGGCGCAGATACGAGCAGTTCAAGGCGCGGCGAGGGCGCGTACCGATAGTACGTAACCGAACCGCAACGAAGAAATGCGAAGTATATCCGCCGTTTAAACGTCCAAATCGGTTACCAAGGACGCGTTTTCTTCTATAAACTTACGGCGCAACTCAGGGCTTTCACCCATCAGCATCGCGAACATCTGGTCCGCCTCTGCCGCGTCCTGCATGGTTACGCGGATCAGGGTACGGGTCGCGGGGTTCATGGTCGTATCCCACAGCTGTTCCTTACTCATTTCGCCCAAGCCTTTATAGCGCTGATATTCGATCTTGCCCGTCGCGTTTCTGTCGTATTCCAGCTTTTCTTCCTCGGAATACAGATAATCGTCGTGCCCTTTAAAGCTTGCCTTATAAAGAGGCGGTTTCGCCGCGTATACGTGCCCGTGTTCGATCAAAGGCCGCATATAACGGAACAGGAAGGTATACAGCAAAATTCGGATATGCGCGCCGTCAACGTCCGCGTCGGTCATGGAAATAATTCTGTCGTAGCGGAGCTTGCTCTCGTCGAAATCGTCCAAAATACCGCACCCGAACGCCGTGATCATGGATTTGATCTCTTCGTTTTCCAAAACGCGGTTCAATCTAACCTTTTCTACGTTCAAAATCTTACCGCGCAGGGGCAAAATCGCCTGGAAACGTCTGTCGCGCCCTTGCTTTGCCGTACCGCCTGCCGAGTCGCCCTCGACGATATAAATTTCGCAAAGCTCGCTACGTCTATCCGAACAGTCGGCAAGCTTGCCGGGCAGGGTCGTCGTACCCAAAATGCCCTTTCTGCGGGTGAGCTCGCGCGCGTTTCTCGCCGCGTCGCGCGCCTTTTGCGCCGTGATACAGCGGAGCACCAGCTCCTTTGCCACGGACGGATTTTCTTCCAAGAACGTGGACATGTGCTCGGTCACGCACTTGTTGACGAAACCGCGGATATGGCTGTTGTTCAGCTTGTCCTTGGTCTGCGATTCAAACTGTGCGTTGGTGAGCTTGACGGAAACGACCGCCGTGACCCCCTCGCGAACGTCCTCGCCCGATAATTTATCGCTGTCTTTTAAAACGTTCAGCTTTTTGCCCGCGTCGTTGATGACCTTGGTCAGCGCCATCTTCAACCCTTCTACATGCGTACCGCCGTCACGGGTGTTGACGTTGTTGGCATAGCTGTAAATGACCTCGTTATACGATTCGTTGTACTGAATCGCCACTTCGCAAACGGTGTCGCCCTCTTGCTCTTCAAAATAAACGGGGGCGGGGAAGAGCAATTCCTCACGGCTCTTGTTCAGCTCTTCGACGAACGAACAAATACCCCCCTCATAGCAGAACGAATCCTTCTGTTCCTGCCCGGGGCGTTTGTCCTCCAAGGAAATGCGAAGTCCTTTGTTGAGGTAAGCCAGCTCGCGCAGTCTGCCTTTGAGGGTATCGTATACGAACAGAGTGGTTTCAAAAATATCCGCGTCGGGTAAAAAGGTAACCTTCGTGCCCGTCAGCTCGGTAGAACCAACCACCGCTACGGGGCGTTGCGCCACACCGCGGTTGTATACCTGTTTATATACGTTGCCGTTTTGATATACTTCCGCCTCCAACCATTCGGAAAGGGCGTTTACCGCCTTGACGCCTACGCCGTGCAAGCCGCTCGAAACTTTATAGCCCGAATCGCCGCCGAACTTACCGCCGGCGTTGACCTTCGTAAATACGACTTCGAGGGTGGAAATGCCTTCCTTGGGGTGAATGTCAACGGGAATACCGCGCCCGTTGTCCTGTACCGTACAACTGCCGTCCTCGTTGATCCATACCTCGATATGCGTACAGTACCCCGCCAAAGCCTCGTCGATCGAGTTATCCACGACCTCGTGCACGAGATGGTGCAAGCCCTTTGCGTCGGTGGAAGAAATGTACATACCCGGACGTTTACGGATGTGTTCCAGACCGTCGAGTACCTGTATTTGCTCGGCGCCGTATTCGGCTTCTATTCTTTCCGCCATAGTTGAATTTTGCCTCCTGATTTTTTCACGCTTTCCCTTTTTTGCTTAGCAAAAAGGGAAAAATACCGTTTTGCCCTTTCATTATAACACATTTTTTTTAAAAAGTACAGCGTTTGAACGAAAGTTTTTTGCCCTTTGCGAAAATTATTTTTGCCTTGCCCGTTTTTGGGCGTTCTTTTTGCCCTTGACGGCGTTTTGCCCTTTTGTTTGAGTGAGAATACACGCCGATATATTTTCGCCCGATTTCGCCCCGATTTTACGCGTTGGGATTTTTTGCGGTTTTTGCACGCTTGCACGTCGGCAAGGAACGCGGGATTTTTAATATCAACTATTGACATTTGATTTTTTGTGTGGTATACTTGGATAAAAGGAAGAACAAAGGAGGCTTTTATGAGCTTTTACGAATGTGAGGCAGAGGATCTGCGGCGGTTTTATTTTGCACGGCGTGGGGATTTTGAAACCGCACCCCATTTCCACGGCGCGGTGGAATTTCATTTCGTCGAAGACGGAGAACAGGAAATTATCGTAGACGGACAGCGAAAGCTCATGCGCAGCGGCGACGCCTGTTTTTGCGACGGATTTTCCGTCCATCAGCTCAGCGCGCTTAAAGGGAACTCGGCGTTTTGTCTGCTGTTTAGCGCGGAATTTTTCGCGCCGTCCTTTTCCTTTTTTAACGGCAAAAAACCGCCCACCTTTTTCCGCTTTGAAAACTTCGGGCTGTTGCGTGACTTGTATACGCTTTGCGGGCAAAAGCGGGAAAATGAGGAGGCACGGTATTCGACTTTTGGGGGCGCGGTACAGCTTTTGCTCGGCGCGATCGCAGAGAGCGTTCCCTTTATTTCCCGCAAAACGGAGCGAAAAAATTCCCTCGTTTGCAACGTTTTGCAGTACGCGCAACGGCACGTGGATAAGGACCTTTCCTTGACGGCTATCGCCAAGGAATTCGGCTATTCGCACGAGCATCTTTCGCGCATTTTGCACAAATACCTTTCGGAAAACTGGAACTCCTACGTCAACCGTTTACGCGCAAGGCGCGCGGAGTCGTTGCTTAAAAACGACCCGCAGCTTTCCGTTCTGTCCGCCGCGTTCGCCTGCGGCTTCGACAGCCCCAACACCTTTTATCGGGCGTATAAAAAGGAATTCGGCGCGCCGCCCCGCCGCCGATAAAAAACAATCAATTTTTGACATAATAAACGCGCTTTTTGACAAGACGGGTCGTGCCTTGCAATATATAATAAAATCACAAAATATATGTTTTCAAAGGGGTACACCATGGAAAAGAAAATTTTTACCGTTGCGATCCTCGGTTTGGGCGGCAGAGGCGCGGACGCGTACGGACAACTTATTCACAAAGCGACCGACCGTTTTAAAATCGTCGCGATTTGCGATTTAAAGCCCGCGCGTATCGAAATGTTTTCTAAGGCGTTCGACGTCGCAAAAGAAAATTGCTTTACGAGCGACGAAGAATTTTTACAGAAAAAACGTGCGGATTTACTGCTGATCGCCACCCCCGACACCTGTCACGTACGCCACGCGGTCCAAGGCTTTGCGCTCGGCTACGATATCATGGTGGAAAAACCGCTGTCGGATAGCGAGGAAGAATGTTTACAACTGCTCGACGCGCAGAAAAAAGCGGGGACGAAAGCCCTCGTTTGCCACGTGTTGCGCTATGCGCCCGCGTTTATGAAAATGGCGGAGCTGCTCGACGAGGGAAAAATCGGCAAGCTCGTTATGATCACGGCGTTAGAGCGCGTCGGCGCGGCGCACCAAGCGCACAGCTACGTCCGCGGAAACTGGCGCAACCGCAAGGTCGCCGCTCCCATGATTTTGGCGAAATGCTGTCACGACCTCGATCTGTTGCAATTTTACGCAAAATCCAAATGCAAAACGGTGTCGTCCGTGGGCGATTTGACCTATTTTAAGAGCGAAAACGCGCCCGAGGGCGCGGCGAAACGCTGTTTGGATTGCCCGCTCCAAGACAGCTGTCCGTACAGCGCAAAAACGCAATACGTCACCAACTGGAAAAAGAACGGCTCCCCCGAAGATTGCTGGCCCTACAACGTCATTGCCAACGCGCCCGCAACCGAAGAAAAGCTGTTAAAGGCGCTCCGCGAGGGGGATTACGGCAGGTGCGTATACTATTCGGACAACGACGTGGTCGATCATCAGATCACGGAGCTGGTCTTTGAAAACAGCGTAAAAGCGGTGCTGACCATGACGGCGTTTACCGCGGTAGGCGGCAGACGTATCCATTTCCACGGCACGCTGGGCGAGCTGGTTTTGGACGAGGTCGCAGGCAACATTACCCTGCATCAGTACGGCAAGGACCGCGAAATTATCCCGATTGCAGACCTGCTGGAAAAGGGGTACGGCCACGGCGGCGGCGACGGCGGTATCATCAACGCGCTGTATTCTATCCTTTCGGGCGAACAGTCGGCGGCAACGTCCTTGGACGCGTCCGTTGAAAGCCACCTCATGGGTATCCGCGCGGAAGAATCCCGCTTGCAAGGCGGCAAAATGTTAAACGTACATAAATAAGTTTTGACAAAATAAAAACGCTCCCGTATCGCTCGGGGGCGTTTTTTGTTTGATGAATCGGCTAACGCCATGATTTGAACGCAAAGCGTTCATGATTTGGCAAGATGATCTTGTAGCTAACCTTACAACCTTGCCAACCGTGTGTACAGAAATATTTACATTTGTTTGAGTGCATAGTCGACCGCATATCTTGCCATGATTTGCCGACTTTGTCGGCATTATGGTAATATTTCCGCAGTGACGGCTAAGCCGTCAATTCATGCGCCAACGGCGCAATTCATGTTTTACAAAACAATTCATGCACCTTCGGTGCAATTCATTGTTTATGCTTATTCGGCTTGACCAGCACCGTTTTATAATCGGTGTAGATCACAAACCCTGCCTTACTCTTGTTCGGCTTTTTGACAAATTTTCGCTTGCAATAATCGACGGGGATCTTATCGCTTTCCCGTCCGTCCGAGTAATACGCGCAAATCTCTGCGGCGTATAAAAGGGTTTCGTCGCGTACCGTCCCCCCACCTACGGCGATGATCACGTGCGCGGAATGGTATTTTTGCGCGTGCAGCCAGATATCGTCGGGGCTTGCTAAGCGCAGCAGTCTGTCGTTTTGCAAATTGTTCCGTCCGACGTAAATTTTCACGCCGTCGTGCTCGTATTCGCGGAACGGGATTTCAACCTCTTTCTTCTTCCCGCCCACCCGTTGCGCAGGCGCGCGCAATAATCCGATCCCGATCAGCTCCGTTTCGATTTCTTTCAAATCGTCCGCCGTTTCACTCGCGGCGATCGCCGACAAAACGCTGTCCACGTACTCGATTTCTCTTTGCTCCGTTTCCAGCATGGGGGTAAGCACCTCGCGGGCGCGTTTGTGCTTGTTGTACAGCTTAAAATACCGTTGCGCGTTTTTAGACGGCGAAAGGGTAGTATCCAGCGTGATCGCGATCACGCCCCCCTCGTCCGCGTACCAGTTTTCCAGTTCCACGCGCGCCATGCCCTTTTCCACGCGGTACAAATTCGCAGTCAAAAGCTCGCCCTTGATACGGTATTCGTCCGCTTTTTCCGATTCCTTTAACCGCTCCAAGGTGTCCTGCAATTTCTTCGTCAGCTTTTTCTTCAAGGCTTTCGCCGCGTTTTCGAGTTTCCGTTTCTTATCCGCAAAGCCTTTCGCGCTTTCTCTGCCCGTAAAAAATTCGTCCTCCGCCTTGCACAACGACGGCATAGCCGCACCCCCGTCTACGGGAAAGGCGAAAAAATCCACCGCAACGCCGTTTTTTATTTGCACGCACGCCGCGCACGGCTCGTGCAAACAGAACCTGCCGACAAATTCCCAAATCGACGTTTTCGCCGCCGAGCAAAGGCAATTTTTCAAGCCGCCGTTTTCCTTTTCCGCCCGCTTTACAAGCTCGCGCGCCGTGGGCAAAGCAAGCCCCGCTACGTTCTCAAACAAAAACGCCGCCAAATCCTCGCGCTCGATTTCCACGCCCCGCATTTTCACCCAGTTTTCCAGCCGTGAACGCAACCCGTCCCCGTCGAAAACGGAAATTTTGTCCTGCGACGCAGGGTACAAATACTTCGCCCCTGCAAGCAAAACGCGGTGGGAATTATCTTCCAGCGCCGTCGTTTTCAGCGCCCCCAAAATCACCCCGTTTTCCGTCAAAATTATATTCGAGTATTTCCCCATCAGCTCACAATGCAGAGTGCGCTTGCTTTCCGAAAAATCGGTGGTGCAATGCAAATCGATTTCGATGATACGCTCAAACTCATGCTGTCGCACCGCCAAAATTTCGGCGTTTTGCAGGTGTTTTCTGAGCAGCATGCAAAAATTCGGCGCAATGGGCGCGGGTTCTTTTTCCGTCAAAGACAAACAAACGCGCGCATTCGACGCATTTGCGCTCAAAATGAGTTTAACGGTGGACTTTCCGGTGTATATAATAAAGGTCAGCTCGTCCTTGTTGACCTGCGAAATGCGGTTGATTTTCCCGCCCGTCAAAAAGGCGTTTAGCTCGTCCGCCAAACGGCGGATATGAAAAGCGTCCTGCGGCATAGGGCGGACCTCCTTTAAAAACTTCGCCCGCTTTTAAGCGGAGCTATTAACAATTATACCCCAAAATTTTGAAATTGTAAATAAAAACGGCGGAAAATACGCAAAAAACGCTTTATTTTCTTTTTTAAATGTGCTAAAATATATGTCGGTGCGAAAATCGCGGCAAAAAACCGCACGGCGACCCTTTCGCTCCGCAAAAATAAAAAAATAAAACATCAAGTAGATGCAGGAGAATTTTCAATTATGAAGTACACTAGCAAAGCGGCAGAAAAAAGCACGGTAAAATTTACCATCAAGTTTGACGCAGAAGAATGGAAAGCGGCACAGCAAAACGCTTACCTCAAAACCAGAGCAAGATTTGCTATCAACGGTTTCCGTAAGGGCAAAGCGCCCAAAAACGTAATCAAAAACGTTTACGGCAAGGGCGTATTCTACGACGAAGCGCTCAACACCATGTTCGCGGAAAACTATCCCACCGTCGTTGCGAAAGCGGCGGATAAATACACCGTTGTCGGCGATCCCGAAGTTACGGTGGAAAAGCTCGACGACGAAGGCGTTACCCTCGTTGCGGTCGCTCCCGTAAAGCCCGAAGTAAAAATTTCCAACTACAAGGGTATGAAAATCCAGAAATTTGAATATACTGTTAAGGACGAAGAAGTGGACGCTGAGGTTGCTCGCGTGCAGGACAGAAACGCTCGCAAGGTCGAAGTTACCGACAGAGCGGCGCAAAACGGCGATATCGTCAATATCGACTTCGTTGGCACGGTGGACGGCGTGAAGTTCGACGGCGGCGAGGCGGAAGGTTTCGACCTTACCCTTGGCAGCGGTCAGTTCATTCCCGGCTTTGAAGATCAGGTCGTTGGTATGAATATCGGCGAGAAAAAAGACGTCAACGTTACCTTCCCCGAAAACTATCAGGCGGAAGCGCTCAAAGGCAAGCCCGCTGTGTTCGCGGTTACCTTGAACAAAATTCAGGGCAAGGAACTTCCCGAGCTCACGGACGAATTTATCAAAGAGGCAACGGGCAGCGAAACGGTAGCCGATTATAA
The DNA here is from genome assembly GCA_017462505.1 of Clostridia bacterium. Next base: position 5,597 of record JAFTQY010000090.1, on the reverse strand, counting down.
GGCAAAGACGAAGGAACGTTTGCAGGCGCAGGCGGACCGCAGAGCGAACGACCAGACGGAAAACAGCATTCTGGACGCGATCGCGGCGAACGCAGAGGTGGAAATTCCCCAGGCGATGATCGAAAGAGAGATCGACGGCTTGGTGCAAAAATTTGAATATCAGCTTATGTATCAGGGCTTGAAATTGCAGGACTATCTTGATTTCTTAAAGATCACGAACGCAGATTTCAGAAAGAACTACGTAGAGCAGGCTGAAAAGAACGTGAAGAGCCAGCTGATCATTTCCCAGCTTATCAAGGACGAAAAGATCGAGGCGACGGAAGAAGAGGTTGACGCAAAAGTGGCTGAACAGGCTGCTTCCGTAAACAAGACGGCGGAAGAATACAAGAAGAACATGGACCCCCGTCAGTTCGATTATATCCGCAACGATATCATCATCACGAAATTGTTCGACATGCTTAAAGAAAGCAACGAAATGTACGTGGAAGAATAATTTTCGCGGCAATTTCAATTAAAAAACAAAACCTCGGGGCGACCTTAAAACAGGTCGCCCAAACACATTAAAAATCGATTTTGCCCCCATACGTGTCGCAACGAACGCATTCGGGCGAAAATAATAAAGGAAACGGCTATGGAAAAAAACGTTTTAGTTCCCTACGTAGTAGAACGCACCTCTTCGGGTGAGCGCACGTACGATCTGTACTCCCGCTTGCTGGACGATCGCATCATCTTTTTGAGCGGCGAGATCAACGACGCGCTTGCCAACACGGTGGTAGCGCAGCTTATCTATTTGGAAGGGAAGGATTCCACGAAAGATATCAGCTTGTATATCAACTCCCCCGGCGGCTCGGTGTCGGCGGGTATGGCGATCTACGACACGATGAATTATATCAAGTGCGACGTGTCCACGATCTGTATCGGCTTGGCGGCGTCGATGGGCGCGTTCCTGCTTTCGAGCGGCGCGCGCGGCAAGCGTTACGCCCTGCCTAATTCCGAGATCATGATCCATCAACCCCTTGGCGGCGCGCAGGGTCAGGCGAGCGATATTAAAATTCAGGCGGAGCATATTTTGCGCACGAAAGCAAAGCTCAACCGCATTTTGTCCGAAAACACGGGCAAGGATATCGCGACGATCGAAAGAGATACCGACCGTGACAACTACATGTCCGCGGACGAGGCGTTGCGTTACGGGTTGATCGACCGCGTGTTCGTCAGAAGATAATTTTTTCGGCGACAGAACGGCAAATATTTTTTGGAGTAGTACAATATTTATGGCGAATAAAAATCAGCATTGTTCTTTTTGCGGAAAACCGAAAGAAGAGACCCGTCGTTTGATCACGGGCCCCGACGGCGCGTGCATCTGCGACGAGTGCATTGACATTTGCAAATCCATGGTGGACGAGTGGGAAACGGACGACAAACCCACCGAGGAAGTCCCCCTCAAAAAGCCCGCCGAAATCAAGGCGGAGCTTGATAAATATATCGTCGGTCAGGACAAGGCGAAACGCGTTTTGTCCGTTGCCGTGTATAACCATTACAAGCGTATCAACGCGACGGTCAAGGCAAAGAAAAAGGACGACGACGGCGTGGAAATCGAAAAGAGCAACGTGCTGTTGCTCGGCCCGACGGGTAGCGGTAAAACGTTGCTCGCGCGGACGCTTGCCAAGGTTTTGAACGTTCCGTTCGCCACCAGCGACGCAACGACGCTCACCGAGGCGGGATACGTTGGCGAGGACGTGGAAAATATCCTGTTAAAACTTATTCAGAACGCCGATTTTGATATCGAACGGGCACAGCGCGGCATCATTTATATCGACGAGATCGACAAAATCGCAAGAAAGAGCGAAAACGTATCGATCACCCGCGACGTTTCGGGCGAGGGCGTACAGCAGGCGCTGCTCAAAATTATCGAGAGCACGACGGCGAACGTTCCCCCGCAGGGCGGCAGAAAGCACCCCAACCAGGAATGTTTGCGCATCGACACGACGAATATTTTGTTCATTTGCGGCGGCGCGTTCGTGGGCTTGGATAAGATCGTTTCGTCCAGAAAGGACGACACGACGCTGGGCTTTGGCGGCAAAGTGCGTTTGGGCGCAAACGAGGCGGACTATTCCGTTTTGGACGACGTAAAACCGCAGGATCTGACGAAATTCGGCTTGATCCCCGAGTTCGTTGGGCGTATTCCTATCGTCGTTAATCTCGACCCGTTGGACGAAACGGCTTTGGTGAAGATATTGACCGAGCCGAAGAACGCGATCATCAAGCAGTATCAAAAGCTGGTGGGCTATGACGGCGTGAAGTTGACGGTGGAAGACGACGCGGTACGCGAGATCGCGCAAACGGCGATTCGGTTAAAGACGGGCGCGCGCGGCTTGCGTACGATTATTGAAAACGTGATGACGGAGGTTATGTATAAGATCCCGTCCGAGGATAACGTGGAAGAAGTGGTGATCACGAAAGAGTGTTTGACGGACGGCGCGACCCCGCGTTTGGTTTACAAACAACCCGCCTAAGCGGTGAGATGATCTTGCAGCCAGTCTTTCCCTTGCCGCTCTTTGTCATTGCGAACGAAGTGTGGCAATCTCATATAAAAAACGACATTAAAAAAGCGACCTAAAAAGGTCGCTTTTTTGTTTCGTTAAGATATGTCTATGGGGTTTTTGTTTTTTTCTATGCTACTTGGGGATATGTTAATACCACCGACCCGACTTCAAGGGCAATATTATAAACGAGGGATTGTGCCTGTCCTTGTGTAAGCTGCATATTCCACGTTGCACCGTTGCCAAGGCTAAACGTGTTGCTAATTACGATTTCAATATTAAAATAGCTCCACGTACCCATTGCATTTGTTTTCGTTATGATTTCACGGTTATAACAGCGCCCGCTGTTATAATCACAAACGAGATACTCGCTTTGCTCTAAAAAGTTGCCTAAATACAGATTAAAGGTTTCGTTTTTCGTGTTTTCGTATATGGAGCGGGTAGTTTCTTCCACAGACCAAACGCCCTGCGCGTCTTGTCTGTACGTATAATATTTATCCTGCGCCGAATCGTAGCGAAGATACGCGTCCCTACGCAACGGGTCGGGATTGTTGGGGCTATAAATTCTAAATCCGTCCTGCGTGAAATAGGCTTCAAGATAATCTATGTCGTCTCTGCTCGGACCGCCTTTAATGACAAAATTCGTGAGTCTGTTCTTCTTTTCCACGTCAAACTCATATTGCAAAATCGGGCTTTGCAGAGTTATCACTACGTTCGTTGGTCCGCCCTTTTCGCTAACCATAGTAATTACTATATAGTTTTTTTCTTGATTTTTTGTTGTAAAGGCTCTCTTTTCCACTTCTAAACGAATAGGGGAAAAGTTTGGCGCGCTTAAAACACCTTTGATGATTTCGATTTCGGTTTCCAAACTACCGCTTTCCAAGTCCATTGTATATTTAGAATCGCTATACGTAAAAGCGTCACGGTTGTTTTTTACAAAATCAATCACGCCCTTAATACCCTGCACGTTATATTGATACGCCGTCTGGTCAATGGGCTGCAACGGCTGCCATTCGCCGCCTTCTTTTACCGCTTCATATACCCCGTTAAGATAGGTTTTTTCTAAATAAGCGCTTCCTGCGGACACCTTATATGTTTCATAAGAATTTTCGTCTACTCTTAATGCGGTATACCCACCCGTTTCAACAACAAAACCCGTATCGTTAATCGAGGACGACCATTCCTCTTCGGTTATTGCGGTGTTACCGCCACCACTTCCGCCGCTTCCGCCGCAACCCGCGATCGCAAATACACAGGTCAAGCACAAAAGCGCGCCCGTTAAAAACTTGAAAAATCTTTTCATAGAAAGCTCCTTAAATAATATTTTTATTATTATATCACTTTCCAAAAGAAATGTCAAGTAGTATCTTTTTTGGCAAGACTTTCCCTTTCTCTTCGTGTGGATAATTTCCCCGTGTCGGTTTGGGCGACTCATCGACCAAGTGTCATACCGACCGAGCGCAAGCGAATGGAGCGTATCCCAAAACAAAAAACGGCATTAAAAAAGCGACCTAAAAAGGTCGCTTTTTTCATTTCATCAAGATATGTCCTGTGCCATTTACCTCTTTTTACACCGCCCGACAAAATACTTTGCAAGCGCCGCGCCGATAATAATTACGTACCCGATCACACTTAAATAATCGGGGAATTCCGCAAAGAACAGCAAGCCCCATGCCGCCGTAAACAAAACCTGCGAATAATCGTATACCGAAATCTCTTTCGCGGGCGCGTGCGCGTATGCCGCCGTCACCGAAAATTGCGCTCCGCTTGCCGCACAGCCCGCAAGCAACAACCACGTAACCTGCTCCCAAGTCATCGGTTGAAACTGTATAATCACGATAGGCAAGATCGCAAGGCACGAAAATACCGAGAAGAAAAAAACGATATACGGACCCCGTTCGCCGTGGTTTGATAGATACCGCACGAACGTGTACGCCATGCCCGCGCCCAAACCGCCGACAACGCCGACGAGCGCAGGGAAAAATTCCGACACGTCAAAGGACGGCTTGACGACGAACAGCGCCCCGCTGAACGCCACCCCGACAAACAGCAGATCAAGCACGCTCGCCTTTTCTTTCAAAATCCATATCGAAAAAATCACCGAAAAGAAAGGGGCGAGCTTGTTCAAAATGGACGCGTCCGAAATGTTCATGCGATCGATCGCATAAAAATTCCCGATGATCCCCACCGTGCCGACGATCGAACGCAACAAAAGGGGCACAAAACTGCCCTTTTGCATTTTAAACGAGCCGCTCTTCGCCACCAAAACAAAGCCTGCCACGGCGGCGACGGCGTTTCGGAAAAACGCCTTTTGAAAAGTGGGCAAATCGCCCGCCTTTCGCACAAACACGCTCATCAGAGAAAAGCAAAACGCCGAGATCACGATATACACGACGCCCAGCCAAGGTTTTTTTGCCTTTTGCTCTTTTTGCTCCGCTTTTTTCATATTTTCCGCCTTTTCAATATGCGGTTTTTCCTGTTCCGAAATCATTTCCATACTATTATTATACTCTGTTTTTTACGAAAAGTAAACCAAAACACCCCCATACGTGTCGAAAGTACGGCGTTTTGTCAAAAGAAAAACCCGAGTTCCGCAAAAGGGAAGTCGGGTTTAAATTCCATCCGTTAGGATTTACGCGTTGGGATAAACGCTTGCCTGTTTTCTGTCTTTGCCCAATCTTTCATAACGAACGATACCGTCAACGAGCGCGAAAAGCGTGTCGTCCTTACCGATACCAACGTTCGTACCGGGGTGGATCTTCGTGCCTCTCTGGCGAACGAGGATATTGCCCGCGAGAACAGCCTGGCCGTCGCTACGCTTCACGCCAAGTCTTTTCGCTTCGCTATCTCTACCGTTGTGGGAAGAGCCGGTACCTTTTTTATGAGCGAATAAACTGATAAAAATCATTTTTATTTCTCCTTAAAAATCAAATTTTTTGCCGCCGCGCTTTACATTATATTTATAAAGGGGCGAAGTCTTGTGCCAAAAGCTGAAATCTCTTCGTTTTCTCAAAAATTAGAGCTCGATTTTTTCAACTTTAACTGCCGTGAAGGGCT
>JAFTQY010000089.1 GCA_017462505.1 Clostridia bacterium | reverse complement strand
GGCTCAGGTATACGTTTTGAAGAAGGAGGAAGGTGGTCGTCATACCGCATTCTTCAACAACTATCGTCCTCAGTTCTTCGTACGTACGACGGACGTTACGGGTAAGATCGAACTTCCCGAAGGCGTAGAAATGGTTATGCCCGGCGACAACATCGAAATGAAAGTTGTTCTCATTAAGCCCGTAGCACTCGAAGAAGGTCTTCGTTTTGCTATCCGTGAAGGCGGCAGAACGGTTGGTTCCGGTGTTATCACGAAAATCCTTAAATAATTAAGGTAACAAATTAAAAAGAGCGGCTTGTCCTTAGCGGGCGAGCCGTTTTTTTGTAAAAAACGTTGATAGAATAAGCGGATATTTTATAATCCTGCATAAGGATATTCTTGCGTATAAGCGTTGCAATTTATCGCTTAATATGTTATAATAAAATCAGAAAACAAGCGCAAAAACGGGGTAAAATCGTGCAGAAAACAAACGGACGGAAAAGTATGCGAAACGTTGTGCAAATCGCCTTAATCTTGGCGTTTTGCGCGGTTACGGTTGCGCTGGATTTTATTTGTTGCGCGCGTTTTAACGGATCGTTGCAAAAAACGATGATTTGCAAACTTGTGCAGCAACTTTGCGGGGCGACAGCGGCGATTTTGTTGATGATACGCCTGAACGTTCGCCTGTTTGGAAAGCCGCAAAAATGGCTGTATTTAATCCCGTGTATGATCGTTGCGATCGATAACTTTCAATTTAGCGCGTATTTCAACGGCAGAATGGAGCTTATACACGATACACCGACGGATATGTTTTTATTCGGCGGGTATTGTCTGTCGGTGGGGCTGTTTGAAGAGTGCATTTTTCGCGGTGTGATTTTCAGCGTTTTGGCGGATATATTTCCGCAAAACAAGAAAGGTTTTCTATTGACTTACGTCGTATCGTCGGTGGCGTTCGGGTTTATGCATATTTTAAACGGATTTTTCGTCGGTACGCTGTTACAGATAGGGTATTCCGTATTAACGGGCGGTTTGTTTGCGTTTTGCTTGATAAAAACCAAAAATATTATCTGTTGTGCAATTGTGCACGGGTTATATAATTTCTGCGGAATGCTGTTTGGTGCGTTTAGCGCCGAAGGGTGCGTGATCGGGCTTGGCAACGGCGTTGTATTTGATACGGGAACGGTGATCACCATGTTGATCGTCAGCGTTTTAGTAGGAATATTTGTGGTATATAAGATAATAACCTATTCGGAGCAGGAACGCCTTGATTTATACGAAAAACTCGGCGTAAACCGCGAAAAAGCGGAGGAAGGCGCACAAAGCATAACCCAAGAGCAATCGGACAATCAATAACCGAAGAAATGCGGTATTATGTCAGATATAATACCTATGTGTGACATAATGAAATCACGCAACCCCATTCTTTTAGCGGTATTATGTCAAACATAATACCTATGCCACGCATACAACTAAGAAGAAACCGCCCTTTAAGGAAATCTCCGTAAAGGGCGGTTTTGTATATCGCCAAACGCGTTATTATTTTATATTGATCCACATGCGGTTTACCCGTTCGTTGTCTTCCTTGCCGAAGGGTTTCATAACGACAAGCCGTTTTGTGGTTTCCTCGTCGGGGTATTGCGCAAACAGTTGACGGGTAAGCTGATCAGACGAAACGGTGAGGGGGGCGTATCCGTCGCCGAAGAAATAGGATAAATCGTATTCGGCGTCGCCCTCTTCGTCGCCGTAGGTATAATCAACGTACTCGTAAACCTTTTCGCTGCCCATACAGCTCGTATAGCCGATATAATACATATTGCGTACCACGTTTTCGGGCAGGGAAAGGAAATTGATAAACGCGGTGGCGATATGTTCGTTTGCGCCGTTCATCATTACCCAACCGTCAAACCAGATATTCGACGCGCTTTCGGGAATACTGTATTGCAAAGCCAAATCGCTTTCCGATTCCGCCTCGTCCAAGATAAACACGGCGTCGCCGCTCCATTGATAGGACGCGTCCAGCCAGCCCATGATCATATCCGTTTTCGCCTCGTCCGTTTCCAAACCGTAGATGTTCTTACGCATTTTTTGTAGGCATTTTCTAACACCGTCCACGGTTTCGGGCGAGGTGTCATTCATCAGCTGATACAGCTCGTCCTTGGTGGGGGTTTCCGCCTTGATTTTGTCCTCAAAATACATGCCAAGCCCCATAAAATAGGAATCGCGCGCGTTGTCCTTAGCGGTAATTCTACGCGAACATTCCGCCGAAGTCATACAATGCCAGCTCTTCATCGTTTCGGGGGAAATCTTTTCGGGATTGAACACAAAGCCCGTCGTGCCCCACATATACCCCGCAAGATATTCTTGCAGATCGACGTTCGGGTCGCTGATAACGCTCGAAACGTAAGGGGAAACGTTTTTGGCGTAATGGTTCAAAGGGTTGCTTGCGTCCAAAAACGTTTTTGTGTCGTAAGGCTGCAATTTTCCCTCGTTTTTCAGCTTGATCGCCATGTATTCAGACGGGCACAAAAGATCGTATTTATCGCCCATTTTGATCTTATTATACATGGTTTCATTGTCTTGCAAAGCGATATATTCCACGCCTGCAAAATCCTTTTGATAATCGGGGTGCGTCGAATAATTTTCGTGATACCAGCCCAAAAATTCTTCGTAGAGGGGTTGCGCGGTGGCTAAATCGACGTTAAACGTTTCTTGATACCAAGCCATAAACGCTTCGTCGTAAACGTCTTCGCCGCCCATATCGATATATTCGTCCCAGCTCGCAACCCGCAAAACGTTATCGTTCAAGCCGCTAAAACCGGGAATATCGCAAGCGGTAAAGCTTGCAGAGGAAAGGAGCAAACAAACGGCAAGCGCCGCGGAAAATTTCTTTCTCATTTCTTTTTACTCCTTGTCTTTTTATAGCTGAGCACGTTGGCGCAGATCACAACGACCACGATCAAGAAGAAAATGATCGCCGTAAACGCCCAGTAAGCCGCTTTGATAGTAGGACCGGTAAGGTTGTTTTTACTCAGCCCGTAGATATGCGTGCTGATCGTCTTAAAGCTGTCGGGCTTGGTGTACGCCGTGATCACGTAATCGTCCAAAGATAAGGTGATCGCAAGCAAAAAGCCCGATATAATGCCCGGTAAAATCTGCGGGATGATCACCGAAAAGAGTGCCTTTGTCGGCGTTGCGCCCAAATCAAGCGCCGCCTCGTATAAATTGTTATCCATTTGCCGAAGCTTCGGCATAACGGACAGCAACACGAAAGGTGTACAAAGGATCATTTGACCAACGATCAACGGGATATAGGTGTTTTTATCGATTCCGAAAAAGGAAATAAAAAGAGCAAACGAAATTGCCGTTACCACTTCCGCGTTGATAACGGGAATACGGTTTACGGCGGAAAGCATGCCGTTTACACGCTTTTTCGAGTAGAAGATACCGATTGCGCCGATCGTGCCCAAAATCGTAGACAGCAGAGCCACGACCACGGCAAGGATAATCGTTTGCAAGACTACGCGGATCGGTTCGTTGTCAAAATTGAAGAAATACTTATAATGGTCCATACTGAACCCTTTCCAGCCCGATTGGATCATATCGCTTTCATTAAAGCTGTTGATCGTCAAAAACAGGATAGGGGCATAGATAAAGAACAGCACCAAACCGATGAAAAACCATTTGAGAATACTTTTGAATTTTACCATAAGGAAGTACCTCGCGTTTCCGTGATTTCGTCCGCTTTAAAGCCGCCCGTCAGCCACGTGACTAAGAACATAAACAGCAGTAATACAAGGGCGATAAACGACCCGTCGTGCCACAGATCGCCCATAAAGTAATCGTCGATCAGCTTTCCGACGATCTTCACATTGCTGTACGTTAAATAGTTCGATACAACGTAGTTCGTCATGGACGGCAGAAAAACCATCGAAACGCCGCTCATGATCCCCGCTTTCGACAGGGGCAGGGTGACCTTTAAAAAGGCGCGCGGCGCGGTTGCGCCCAGATCCTTTGCCGCCTCCAAATAGCTGTTGTCGATCTTGATGATCGTCGTGTAAATGGGCAAGATCATAAAGGGCAGGAAATCGTACACCATGCCCAAAACGGTGTTGAAAATATTCCACGCATTCGAGCGGTTGTAAATACCGATCCATTGTAACAGCTCTTTCAACGCGTTGATGCGGAGCACGAAATTCACCCACATCGGCACGATAAACAAAAGCAATAACATGGATTTGTTTTTTATTTTCGATTTCGCGATGATATAGGCAACGGGGTAGGCGATCAAAAGGCAAACCACCGTGCTGGAAAGGGAAATGAACAGGCTCAAACCAATCGTTTTGAGGTTGGACGAGGTGAAGAAATCCCAAAAATTATCCCCGTTTTCGCTGAAAAAGTATTTGACGTAATCCCACGAGAATTTTCCCGCGTCGTCGGTAAATGCGTAATAAATAATGATAAGCAAAGGCACGACCACGAACACCGCCAAAAACAATCCGTAGGGGATCGCAAGCAGCTTTCGCGAAAAGTGCAGCTTGGGTTTGTTCTTCGTCATTGTTTACCGCCCTCCGCAACTTTCAGCGTCAGTTTGATCTTATCCTTAGGGATCGAAAGGCTGACCAAATCGTTTTCGTTCCACGTGTCCTCGCACGCCAAAACGTAATCTTCCTCGTTTTCCGTGCGGACGATATAGCGATAATATTCGCTCTTATAGATCATGGAAATAATATTGCCGCGCGCGCCGCCCTCGTCGAGATTGTCGCTCATGGTAATATCGTGCAGACCGACTTCGACGTTTACTTCCGTGTCCGTCAAATCCAGCTTTTCACCCTTTGCAGTGATCAAATACCCGTCCTCGTCCAGATGACTGCCCGGATAAAGCTGCGTAACGTCGCAATCGAACTCGCCGTCGCCGAATTCCACGGTATTGCGCTTGGTGATCACGCCCGAGAATTTATTGACGCGGAAGATCTTTTTCATAACGTGAATACCGTCGGGCTTTACGCACAGCCCAACCGTTTCGCCGACGGTGGGGGTGGTGGTGCTCTGAATTTCAATTTCGTAGCGGCCGCATTGTACAAGGATTTGATAATGGATACCCTTGAAAATAACGGACGTAACCTTGCCTTTCAGCGTGCCCTCTTCGGGGGTGGTAATGATCACGTCCTCGGGGCGCACGACGACGTCCACGGGCTCGTCCTTTTCAAAACCGCCGTCGAGGCAGGTGAAAGCCTTGCCGCAGAAACGTACCTGACCGTCCTTGGGCATCACGCCCGAGAAGATGTTGCTTTCGCCGATAAAGTCGGCAACAAAGGTGTTTTTCGGTTCGTTATAGATCATTTCAGGCGTGCCGATCTGTTGGATCATACCGTCCGACATAACCATAATCGTATCCGACATGGTGAGCGCCTCTTCCTGATCGTGGGTGACGTAAATAAAGGTGATGCCAAGGCGTTTGTGCATGGCTTTCAGCTCTAACTGCATTTCCTTGCGCATTTTTAAATCGAGCGCGCCGAGCGGCTCGTCCAAAAGCAAAATTTGCGGTTCGTTTACGATCGCGCGCGCAATGGCGATACGCTGCTGCTGACCGCCCGAAAGGGTGGAGATACTGCGCTTTTCAAAGCCGACAAGATCGACGATTTCCAAGGCTTTGCGGACCTTTTCCGCGATAACCGCCTTGGGGATTTTTTTGTATTTGGTTTTGACGTTCCCGTTTTTATCGGTAACCGTCGTTTCCACCCGTTGCAGCTTTAACCCGAACGCGATATTTTCAAAGACGTTCAGATGGGGAAACAGGGCGTATTTTTGGAATACGGTGTTGACGGGGCGTTTGTTCGGGGGAAGATGGGAAATATCTTCGCCGTTGAACAAAATTTTCCCGCTCGTGGGCATTTCAAATCCCGCGATCATACGCAAAGTGGTGGTTTTTCCGCAACCTGACGGGCCAAGGAAAGTGATAAACTCGCCTTTGCGAACGTAAAAATTGATATTTTCAACGATGGTTACGCCGTCAAATTCCTTGCAGACGTCCACCAGCTCGATAATGTGATTGTTTTTATCCGTATTTTTTGCCATGGTAGTATTCTCCCGAATCTTTCGTGTTAGATCGTGTGTTTAAATTAGAAGTTGGGCGGGGTGGATATCCATAAAAACCGCGCCTTGCCCTTTCCTTTATTATATATGGAATGGGGCTTGCTCGCCGTGTAATAGAACGCCTCGCCCTTTTTGCAAACGTGGTGCTTGTTTCCCAAAACAATGGCGATCTTGCCCTCTAAAACGTAGCCGAACTCTTCGCCCTCGTGGGGGATATCGCCCGTCGTAGAGGCGTTTTCGGCAAGCTCGACGTGAATGGGCTCCATCATATTTTTTTGCGCGTTGGGTATCAACCAGTTCTGTACAACGCCGTCCGCGTCCTTTTCAATAAACTCGTTTTTTGAAAAAACGATCTTTTCTTCCGTTTCTTCTTGGAAAAACTCCGAAAGGTTACTGCCAAGCGCGGATAGAATATCCGTCAAGGTCGCAATCGACGGG
>JAFTQY010000088.1 GCA_017462505.1 Clostridia bacterium | reverse complement strand
GTTGATATTTTGCGAGGAAAACGCCGAGTTGATTTGCGAAAGCATGTTGGGGATATTTTTGTTAATAATACAAACGCGGGGCTTTTCCGACATGGGAATGCCTACCGTGGGGAAATTGACGCTGTTTTTGATGTTGCCGCAGGTCAAGAACTCGTCCAGCTGCTGCGCCGCCATGATTGCGCAATGATCCTCCGATTCAATCGTAGAAGCGCCGAGGTGCGGGATCGCCAAAATCCCCTTCACCCCCGCCGTTTCGTCCGTCGGGAAATCGGTGACGTAGCAGGCGACTTTGCCGCTTTCTAAGCCCGCTTTGATATCTGCGGCATTGACAAGATCAGCTCTTGCCAAATTCAAAATCCGCACGCCGTCTTTCATCTGCGCCAATGTTTTTTCACAGATCATATTTTTCGTCTGCGGCGTTGCGGGTACGTGCAAGGTGATATAATCGCAATGCTTGAAAATATCCGCGTAATCGGACGCCTGACGGACGGAGGGAGCGAGGCTCCACGCCGCCTTCGCCGTGATGTACGGGTCGTAGCCCATGACGTTCATGCCAAGCGAAATTGCCGCGTTGGCAACCATACCGCCGATTGCGCCGAGTCCGATTACGCCGAGGGTTTTGCCCGCAAGCTCGTGCCCCACGTAGGCGGATTTGCCCGCTTCGACGGCTTTTGCAACGTTTTCCTGACCTTTAAGGCTCTCCACCCATTTCACGCCGCCGATGATATCTCGGGAAGCAAGCACCAGCGCCGCGATGGCAAGCTCCTTCACGGCGTTCGCGTTTGCGCCGGGCGTGTTGAACACGACGATTCCGTTTTCCGTGCATCTATCGATAGGGATATTGTTTACCCCCGCGCCGCAACGGGCGATCGCACGCAAATTATCCGAAAAGGGCGTTTCGTGCAGAGCCGCCGAACGCACCATAATCGCGTCCTCGTTTTCCAGCGTGTCGTTTACTTCGTATTTCAAGGGGGATAAAACGTCCGTCCCCACCTTTGCAATTTTATTCATCAACTTGACTTTTAACATAGTTCTCTCTCCTAAGTCAATGCAGTATACCATACTTTTTCCCTTTGTCAAGGGATTACTGCCATGTTTTTTCTCTTTTTGCTGAATTTTATTTTTTCGGGTTGTTTTTTGCAAACTCTTTCATAAACGCTACAAGCTTTTCGACGCCCTCATAGGGCATAGCGTTGTAGATCGAGGCGCGCATACCGCCCACCGAGCGGTGTCCTTTCAAATTCACCAAGCCGTTTGCCGCCGCCTCGCTTGCAAACTTTTTATCCAGATCGCTATCCCCCGTCACAAACGTCACGTTCATCATCGAACGGCTCGCCTTTTCGACGGGTGCGACGTAGTAATCTTGACTATCCAAATAATCGTACAAAAGCGCGGCTTTCTTTTCGTTGCGTTTTTTCATTTCTTCCAAACCGCCGAGCGACAAAATCCACTCGTAGACAAGCTTTGCGATATAAATACAATAGGTGGGCGGCGTGTTGTACATAGAGCCGTTGTCCGCCATCGTCTTATAATCGAGCATCGTCGGCGTTTCAGGGCGCGCTTTACCGAGCAGATCTTCCCGCACGATCACCACCGTCAGCCCCGCCGCGGACATATTCTTCTGCGCGCCTGCATAGATCAAACCGAATTTCGACACGTCCACAGGCTCGCTTAAAATGCACGACGACATATCGGCAACAAGGGGCACTTCGCCCGTTTCGGGGATATAATAAAATTTCGTGCCGTAGATGGTGTTGTTAAAACACATATGCACGTAATCGGCGTCGGGGTTAAGCGTCAGGCTTTCTTTTGTCGGCACAGCCGAAAAGTTGATATCCTTCGTGCTTGCCGCAACTTTCACGTCGCCGTATTTTTGCGCCTCTTTGTACGCCTTGGACGAGAACTGCCCCGACAGGATATAGTCGGCGCTCTTGCTCCCCACCAGTAAATTGAGCGGAACAGCCGCAAACTGCGTGGACGCGCCCCCCTGCAAAAACAGCACTTTGTAGTTATCGGGAATATTCATCACTTTTCGCAGCAACGTTTCCGCGTCCGTGATAATTTTTTCGTACACGGGGGAACGGTGGCTCATTTCCATAACGGACATGCCGCTGTTTTCGTAGGCTAACATCTGCGCCGCCGCTTTTTCCAGCACACACTCGGGCAACATCGACGGCCCTGCCGAAAAATTGTACACTCTTTCCATATCTCTCTCCTTATATACGGCATAAACGAAAAAATCGAACAAACGCCGTATTATAATCAAAATTTTTGATTATAGCTATTGTATCACAAACGGAACGAAAAAAGCAAGGATTTTACCGAAGAAAATCCCTTTTTTTTCTTGATTTTTCCGCGTTTTTATTAAAAAATAAAGCAGGGGCGGAAAGTTTGTCGCTCTCCGCCCTTGTATGGTATGCTTTTTTTCGTTTTTTTGTAACTTTTGCGCGAGGTTATTCGCCGTCGAGCATGATACGGATAATTTCCTTGTCCATTTCGCGCATGCCTTTATATGCCAAGCGGGAAACGCTCTTGATCGTGTTCTCCACGCCCGATTTGACAATGCCCTCGCCCGCAAAAAATTCGTTGCCGTTATAGTACATATTCAACCCAAGCAGTCCGCTTTCGACCGCCGTGGCGATCTTTGCCGCACAGCTCGCCTTTGCGCCGTCGCAGATGATACCCGAATCGATGGCGAGCGCGTTGACAAGAGCATGGTTAACCTCTTCCGCTCTGCCGCCGAGTAAATACGCGATCCCGCACGCCGCGCCTGCGCCCGCCGACACTACGCCGCAGTATGCGGACAGCGCGCCGATACCGTCCTTTAAATGAATGGTGATGAGATTCGACACGCAAAGCGCGCGATACAGCTTTTCCTTGGACGAGTGCATACCCCGTGCATACACGATTACGGGCACGGACGCCGTAATGCCCTGATTGCCGCTTCCCGAATTGATGACGACGGGCAATTCGCAACCGTTCATACGCGCGTCGCTGCCTGCCGCCGCGTACGCCTTTGCCGTGATCTTGATATCGGGCTGATAGGAACGGAGCAACACCTTGCCCACGTTTGCGCCGTATTCGTTTTTCAAGCCCTCTTCGGCGATCGCCATATTGTATTCGATCTGCCGCGCGAGCGTTTCTTCCACGTCCGCGATGTTTACCTCGTCCGCAAACGCCAAAATATTTTCCACCGTCAGTCCGCTACGATCGGTTTTTTGTTTTTCCTCGATCGCCTTCTCAAACAGCGTTTCGCCGTCCTTTTTGACGGATACGATATTCGTGTGATTGTCCGCGATCCGCACGTACGCCTCGTGTTTTTCGGAGCGGAGCGTGATGCCGATATCGAAAATGCGCGCGTTTTCGGGGGTGACTACTTCAACGTCGAACGTTTCCACCGCCGTACGCATTTGCGCGATCTGTTCGTCCGTCACGTTGGCGATCACTTCAAGCTCTGCATTTGCGTTACCCGCCACCAAGCCCGCAATAAACGCCGACTTGATACCGCGCATTCCGCCCGTGTGGGGCACGGTCACGCTCTTGGCGTTTTTCACGATATTGCCGCTGACCTCCACGCGTGCGGAAATCGGCGTATCGGCAAGCACTTCGCGCGCTTTTGCTGCCGCATACGCGATCGAGATCGGCTCGGTACAGCCCATTGCGGGAACAAGCTCTTCTTTTAAAATCTGCACGAACTGTGCGTAATTTTCTTTCGTAAACATAGTTCTATCCTTGTACGGTTAAGCGTTTTTTACGTCGCTTGCCGCCGCAACCTCGTCCCTCTGTTCCGCCTGTAAATAGGACACCGCCGCCGCGCATTTGCGCTTGTCGATCGTGTACGTGGGCACAAGCTGTTTTACGTATTCTTTCATTCGGTCGGTTTCGCTGTGCGCCGCCTCGTCCAACTGCTCGATCGTCGTCCAGAACGTCGCTTCGTCGAGCGGAATGGGCTTTGCGATACTGATCGACCCGTTCGCCGTTTTTTGCAAGCCCTCTTCCGCCATCAGGCGTTCTTCAAAGAGCTTTTCGCCCGGACGCAAGCCCGTGCATTTGATTTCAATATCCACGTTGGGTTCATACCCCGACATCTTGATGAGGTTATAAGCAAGGTCGTAAATTTTAACGGGCTCACCCATATCCAACACGAAAATTTGACCGCTCTTGGCGTATGCGCCCGCCTGCAAAACGAGGGAAACCGCCTCGGGAATCGTCATGAAATAGCGGATAATGTCCTTGTGCGTGACCGTAACGGGCCCGCCCTCTTCGATCTGCTTGTTAAAGAGCGGAATAACCGAGCCGTTCGAGCCGAGCACGTTACCAAATCGCACCGCCACGAAGTTGGTATATTTGCTATCTTTGCCTATCGTTTGGATAATCATTTCGCAAATACGTTTGGTCGCGCCCATGATGTTGGTGGGGTTAACTGCTTTGTCGGTGGAAATCTGCACAAACGTTTCCACGCGGAATTCCTCTGCCGCTTTGGCAAGGTTCAGCGTACCGAATACGTTGTTTTTCACCGCCTCGTTGGG
>JAFTQY010000087.1 GCA_017462505.1 Clostridia bacterium | reverse complement strand
ATGATCGTTTCCGTATCCTCCTGCGCCTTAACGACCGTCTTTATTTTAATGGTCAGCTACGCGTTGTCGCGCCTTCGATTTAAACTCCGCAAACCGATCATGAACGTATTACTCGTACTTGGTATGTTTCCTGGGTTTATGAGTATGATTGCCGTATATTTTATCTTAAAAGCCATGAATTTGACAAACTCGCTCGTGGCACTTATTATGGTGTATTCGGGTAGCGCGGCGTTGTCGTATTATATCTGTAAGGGCTTTTTCGATACCATACCAAAAGCCATGGAAGAGGCGGCGATCTTGGACGGGGCAAGCCAACCTATGATCTTTGCAAAAATTGTTTTACCGCTTGCAAAGCCGATTATCGTTTATACGGTATTGACGTCGTTTATTTCGCCGTGGTGCGATTTTATCTTCGTCAATACCATTATCAGTGATCGGGAAAAATACACCGTCGCGCTTGGGTTATATAAGATGATCAATGCGGAAAAAAACAGCTTTAACGACAATTTCACCGTCTTTTGCGCGGGCGCGTTCGTGGTCGGCGGTATTATCGTTACGCTGTTTATGAGCATGCAACGCTATTACGTCGAAGGCGTAACCAGCGGGGCGGTAAAAGGATAAAAGAAAAGGGCAAAATAAATGCGCTCTAAGGTGGTGAACCTTAGGGCGCTTTTCGTATTAGAAATTATTTGTTTTTAATTACCAGTCGTTCAATCAGTGCAACCACGGCGTACATTGCCGCAGCAAGGACGCATAAGATCACGACGGCACTCATGACGAGATCGAGCTTAAACACTTGACCGCCATAGACGATCAGATACCCGATGCCCGCTTTGGAAACGATATATTCGCCCATGATCGAGCCGATCCAAGCCATGCCGACGTTGATTTTCAGCATGGATATAAAATTGGGCAGCGACGACGGGATTACAAGTTTAGTAAGTATCTGCAACTTGCTTGCGCCCATGGATTCGAGTAGCAAGAGTTTGTTTTTATCCGTCGCCATAAAACCGTTTAACATATTCAAGATCGCGACGATCAAGCCGATCAATATCGTCATGAACACGATCGCTTCGTTGCCCGTGCCAAACCAAATAATGATCAAAGGACCAAGAGCGATTTTGGGCAGAGCGTTTAAGACGACGAAATACGGTTCGCTGATTCGCCGCAGAATATCGCTCCACCAAAGTATCAGCGCGATAGAATATCCCAAGACGACGGCGATGGCAAAGCCCGCCAACGTTTCCCACAAGGTCGTGCCGACGTGGTGGAAGAGCGAGCCGTTTTTATACAATTCTACGATCGTTTTATAGATACGTGACGGCGAACTGGTGATAAAGGGATTTATCCATGCGTTTTGCGCGGACAATTCCCAAAGAGTGAGAAAGAGAAATAAAATGGAAATTCGCGCTACGTTGACGCCGACGCCTTTTGCGCGTTCGCGACGAAGATAGGCGAGATGCTCTTTGGATACGGTTTCGTTTTTCATTGGTTCAGCTCCTTCCAAAGCAATTCGAACCAGCGGGAAAATTCCTTATTTTCACGCCGTTTCAAAGGCTCTGTTTCAGGGAAATTCAAGACGTGTTCGGACACGATTTTTGCGGGGCGTTTAGACAGAACGAAAATCTTATCCGCTACCGAGATGGCCTCGCTAATGTCGTGCGTGATCAAAAGCGCGGTCTTTTTTTCACTGCGTATGATCTTATATACGTCGTCGCAGACGGACAGTCGGGTTTGGTAATCGAGCGCGGAAAACGGCTCGTCAAGCAGTAACACGTCGGGATCGACGGCAAGGGTGCGAATGAGCGCGGCGCGTTGGCGCATGCCCCCCGAAAGGGATGACGGATAGTTTTTTAAAAACTGTTTCAAGCCGTATTTTTCAGCAAGAGCAACGGCGCGCTTGCGGTTTTCCACCGTGTTGGCGTGTTTGATTTCCAAGGGCAAAAAGATGTTTTTTTCGATCGTTCGCCAAGGGAAAAGTTCGTCCTTTTGCAACATATATCCAAAGGAATACCCGTCGGAGATGACTTTTCCGTAGGTGGGCTTTAAAAGCCCCGCCGCCAGGGATAAAAGGGTGGTTTTTCCACAACCCGACGGTCCAATGATGGCGACGAACTCGCTTTCGTTTACCGAAAAATTCACGTTTTCCAACGCGATCGTTTCGCCCTGTTTGCTGTGATAGTGCATCGAAACGTTATCAAAACGTAAAACTTCTTTCATTTGCGTATTTCCTTTGGTGAAATTTTATTTTGCGTACACCTCGTTATACACCTTTTTAGCGTACGTATTGACGACCATTTCGTCCAGCTTTGCGCGGCGGGTGAGCTCGCCTGCGTTTTCAATAATATCTTGCAAGCGATCAAAGCTGTCTTCCGTCATGGAAAGCTCCGTGCGCCAAGCGTCGATAGCCTTATACCGTTCTACAGACGCGGCAAGGGACGTTTCCGATACCCCTTCAAAATACTTCGTAAGATAGGGCGCAACGGTCGTGGACGGTGTTTCGTTGACGTATTTTACCGCTTTCGTGACCGCGCGAAGAAAACCTTCTACCTGTTCTTCGTTGCTTTTTATCCACGAATTTTTCGCCATGAAACAGGTGTAGGGAACTTCGCCCGACGCTTCGCCAACGGAGGCAACGACGTAACCTTTGCCCGCTGCTTCGTATTCGTATGCAACGGGGTCGAACATGGTGCAATAATCGGCGGTGCCCGCTTCAAACGCGCTGGTCATCAGGTTAAACGCCACGTCGTAATTTAAGCGCAGATCTACGCCATCCGTCATGCCGTTTTGGTTTAATACGTATTCAAAGGTCATGGCAGGTACGCCGCCTTTACGCCCAGCAAGGATCTCTTTCCCTTTTAAATCCGTCCATTGAAAATCGGGCTGGGGGGTGCGTGAAACCAAGAAAGATCCGTCGCGCTTGGTGAGTTGCCCAAAAACTTTAGGCGTATCGTTCGATCCGCCGACGAGTACGTACAATGCCGCTTCCGGACCACAGAAACCAATATCGTTATCGCCCGAAAGTACGGATGCCATAACGGCGTCTGCGCCGCCGCCGTTGGTAAGTTCAATTTTTAATCCCTCTTCTTCAAAATAACCTAAAGATTCGGCAAGATACATAGGCGCATAAAAGACGGAGTGTGTTACTTCGCAGATTTGCAAAGTGTTTTTATCTCCGTCCTTTTTACAGGAAGGAAAGGCGACAAGGGTGGTGCAGGCGGCTAAAACCGCGCAAATCGTTTTGGTTGTT
>JAFTQY010000086.1 GCA_017462505.1 Clostridia bacterium | reverse complement strand
GCGATCATTACGGGACTTTTGCGCATGATTTTTGCAAATTTAAAGCAAGGCAAGGCATAATCCCCCATTTCGGTATTAGGGGGCAAGGCGATCAGCTCGTAAATCTCGTCCTTGCTTACGCCGTCGATATCAATTTTGTCCGCGATATACTTTTTGTAATCCATAACACACCTTCGTTTTATCTATGATAAATTTACCATACTAATATAGCACATTTTTTTAATTTGGGCAAGTATTTTTTCAAATCGGGCGCGTTTAATTTGCCAAAAAATAAATTTTGTATTATAATAGAGCAGAAAATTGATAAAAAGGAACGGAAAAATATGAAATTAGGTGTTGTTGGTCTTCCCAACGTAGGTAAATCCACACTTTTTAACGCAATCACGCACGCGGGCGCAGAATGCGCAAACTATCCTTTCTGCACCATCGAGCCCAACGTGGGCGTTGTTGCCGTACCCGACGAGCGTTTAGACAAGCTCGCGGCGCTCTATAACAGCAAAAAGGTTACCCCTGCCGTTATCGAATTCGTCGATATCGCGGGTTTGGTTAAGGGTGCGTCCAAGGGCGAGGGCTTGGGAAACAAATTCCTTTCCCATATTCGCGAAGTAGACGCGATCGTACACGTCGTCCGTTGTTTCGAGGACGCGAATATTACGCACGTGGACGATAAAATCGACCCCATTTCGGATATTGAAACCATCAATTTGGAACTCGTTATGTCGGACATGGACGCGGTGCAAAACCGTATGAACAAGGTCAAAGTACAGGCGCGAGGCGGCGCGGATAAGAAAGCGCAGGAAGAATACGCGTTTTTGGAAAGACTTTATGCGCATTTGGAAAGCGAAAAGCCCGCCCGTAACTTTGCAACCACCGACGAAGAAAAGGAATTTTTGAAAAACTGTTTCCTTTTGACGGTAAAACCCGTTATCTACGCGGCGAATATCAAAGAGGACGATATGGGCAAGGACGAAGACGCCCTGCCCTACGTCGTGAAAGTAAAAGAATTTGCAACAAGCGAAGGCGCGGAAACCTTGGTTATCTGCGCAAAAACCGAAGAAGAGCTTTCGCAGATGGACGACGAAGACAAGGCGATGTTCATGGAAGAATTCGGGCTTGGCGAAAGCGGTTTGGATCGTATGATCAAGAAATCCTATGCCCTGCTCGGCTTGATCTCTTATCTCACGGCAGGCGAAAAGGAAACGCGCGCTTGGACGATCACGAAAGGCACGAAAGCACCGCAGGCGGCAGGTAAGATACACTCCGACTTTGAAAAGGGCTTTATCCGTGCGGACGTCGTCAACTGGGAAATTCTCGTAACGCTCGGCTCTATCCCCGCCGCAAAAGCGGAAGGCAAGGTTCGCAGCGAAGGCAAGGAATACGTTATGCAGGACGGCGACGTTGTGGAATATTATTTCAACGTTTCCAAAAGCAATAAATAAGTAAAAAACGCATGATGAAACCGCGGAGAGCAATCCCCGCGGTGTTTCTATATTTTCCGTTATTTTTCGTTATAAAACTATAAAACGCCCTTTTCTATCAAATATTCTTCCGTGATCTGCGCCGCAAGCGCCACCATATCCCCGCACGCGCGTTTTTGATAATATTTTGGCGTGCGTTCTTCCGCCGCGCCGCCCACTTCGACAGGTAGTTTCATGCCCGCAAGCAATTCCGCGCAAATCAAGCTCCCACATTCCGCTTTGAATTTACCGCAAAGCTCTTGCACAATCGCGTATACCTTTTTCTTGTTTTCTGGCGAATTTTCGCCATCCGCGAACACCATACCGACGACGGCGGACATTCCGCTGACCGCGCCGCAGGTCAGGCGCAAGCGACCTAAACCACCTCCGAACGGCAACATGATTTTTGCCGCCGTTTTTTCATCCAAACCGCAAACGTCCGCAAATGCGAGCATCACCGCTTGCGAACAGGCATATCCTTCCAAAAAATACGCTTTTGCCCTTTCTGCTCTTGACATTTTTTTTCGCTCCTGTTATAATAATAGTTGCTAACGGAAAAACTGTATAAAGGTATTTCCTTGTTTATTATATCACGTTTTTCTGCGGTTTTCAAGAGAATAAAGGCAGTTTTGCCCGATTTACATAGGAGAAAAGAGAATATGATTGGTGCAGTTATCGCAATGCAGAGCGAGGCGGATATCCTCCTCGACCAAATGCAAATTGTCCGCTCCCTGACCGTGAGCGGCAAAAACGTACACGTCGGTAAGGCGTACGGCAAGGACGTTGCCGTTTGCGTTTGCGGCGTGGGTAAGGTAAACGCGGCGCTCGGCGCGCAAATTTTAATCAGCAAGTTCGACGCGGAAAAATTGCTGAATTTCGGCGTGTCGGGCGGTTTGAACAAGGACACGGAGCTTTGTCAGGTCTATCAAATCAAAGCCGCCGTACAGTTCGATTTTGATTTGGTACAGCTCAACGGCACAAAAATCGGTACGTTGAACGAATACGCGGAAAATTATCTGGGCTTAAATCTTCTGAAAGCGGATTTTGCAAAGAAAAATCTCGGCACAGCCGACCGTTTCAACGATTCCCCCGCCGATTACAAGCTTTTGACCAAGGAATTGAACGCAGATATCCGCGACATGGAAGGCGCGGCGATCGTGCAAGCGGCGTACGCGGCACAGTTGCCCGTATATTCGGTAAAAGCCATTTCGGACGTGGCGGGCAGCGGTAGCACGACCGAGCAGTTTTTGATTAATAAAGACAAGGCTTTGCAGAACCTGAAAGCGGTTTTGCCCGTTATTTTTGAAGAATTATAAAAAGACCTTTTGTTACCAAGGAGAAAATATGGTTGATTTGGGTGATTGGAACGAACGGCTTGCGCCCTTGTTTTCCGACGAGCGGTATTTGAAAATCCGCAAATTTTTAATTGAAGAATACAGAAATCACGTCGTTTATCCCGATATGTACGACCTGTATAACTGCTTTAAATACACGCAATTTGCCAACCTGCGGGTCGTTTTGTTGGGGCAAGATCCCTACCATAACGCCTATCAAGCGCACGGGCTGTGTTTTTCCGTACAAGCGGGCGTGCCAAATCCCCCGTCCTTAGAAAATATTTTTAAGGAGCTGAAAACGGATATCGGTTGCGAAAAGCCGAAAAACGGCACGCTGACCAAATGGGCGAAAGAGGGCGTTTTGCTTATGAACACTTCTCTGTCCGTACGCGAACATCAGGCAAATTCCCATTCCAAATGCGGTTGGGCGTGGTTTACGGACAGCGTGATCAAGCTGATTTCCGACCAAAAGGAACACGTTGTGTTTATTCTTTGGGGCGGCAACGCGCGGAGCAAAAAGGCGCTGATCGATACAAGCAAACACCATATTATCGAAAGCGCGCACCCCTCCCCCCTTTCCGCTTACGCAGGATTTTTCGGGAGCAAACCTTTCTCACGAACGAACGAATATTTGATTGAAAACGGTTTGAAACCGATTGACTGGGATTTAACGAAATAAACTGATATAAAACGAAACGCAGGAATTACTCCTGCGTTTTTTCTTGTTTGTTTTCTTTTATTTCGTATTTCGGACAAATCTTGCACCAATTACGCACACCGCATTTTGGACATTTTAAATGCCGCTTGGTTATTGTATGCATACCCATTATATACGCGCCAACCGTTGGAACAAAACGATTACCGCAATGGGAACATTTAAAGGCAAAAGCCGTTCGCTCCAACACAAACGCCGATACTATACCGACGAATATAACCGTCAACGCAATAACAATCAACGCAACCCGCCAACCAAAGGGTATCGTAAGCAAACCTGCCACCATACAAAGGGCTAGCCCTGCGATAATTGTTATTAAAACGACGGCGACTTCCATAAAAACTTTAAGTTTTAACTCTTTCTTTTCATTCATAAGATTGACAATGTTTTCCTCCGCATTTTTCTTGTATTCGGTTTCTGTCAATTTCTTTCCGCTTAACAGTTCGTTTGCTGTAATTCCAAGCTCGTTACAAAGGGGCAATATTAAGCCCACTTCGGGGAAACCTCCGCCACATTCCCATTTCGACACCGTTTTATCGCTGATCAACAGCCGATCGGCAAGTTCCTTTTGCGTTAAACCGCGTTCGCGGCGCATTTCCGCTATAAATTTTCCCGTTTGTTTTTGATCCATTTCGTTCACCTCTACGGTTATTGTAGCAGAAAATCTTAAAAAATGCACCCACGCTCCGTAGAGTTTGTAAAAAAAACACTCTACGCGCGATAGAAAATTACATCAATTTCGCCAAAATCTTTTTCAAAGCGTATTTGCAATGCTCGTAGGTCAAGCCGCCTTGGAAATACGCGGTATACGGTTCTTTGACGGGCGCGTCCGCCGACAGCTCGATACTCGCCCCCTCGACAAAACAACCAGCCGCCATGATCACTTTGCTGTCATACCCCGGCATGTCCCACGGCTCTAACGTCACGTAGCTGTCCACGGGCGACGCCTCTTGTACCGACTGGATAAAATCGCAAAGCTGTTTCGCCGTATCGAAACGAATCGCGCGCGTGATATCCGCAGGCGTTCTATCCAACTTCGGGAAATTTTCATAGCCCAGATTTTCCATACATTTACCGATGACAAGACTGCCCTTGATCGCCTGATTGACCGTATGCGGCGCTAAAAATAAGCCTTGATAGAAAAGCCGCCAACCGTACGCGTACGAGCCGACTTCGTTGCCGATCGACGGCGCGGTCAATCTGCGACCGATCAGATCGATATATTTTTCCTTACCGACGATATAACCGCCCGTCGGTGCAAGTCCACCGCCGGGATTTTTGATAAGCGAGCCGACCGCCACGTCCGCACCGACGTCGCAGGGCTCTTGCTTTTCCACGAACTCGCCGTAGCAATTATCGACGAAAATACAGCCGTCAAAGCCAAGATTGCGCACAAAATCGCATACTTCGCCGATTTCCGCCACCGTAAACGCGTCTCGCAGTTCGTACCCGCGAGAACGTTGAATATAAATCATTTTTAAAGATTTACCGATACGCTTAATATCCGCTTTGATCTGCGGAAAATCAAATTTCGCGTCCGCCGTAAGGTTAGTGCAGTCAAAAGAAATTCCAAAATCTTTGAGCGAACCGTTTCCTTCGCCGTAAATCACCCCGCGAATGGTGTCGAAGGGCAAGCCCGAAACGCAAAGCACGCTATCGCCCGTGCGCAAAACGCCGAACAGCCCAACCGTAAGCGCATGCGTACCGCTGAGCATTGCGGGCGAAACGATACCCATTTCCGCGCCCATGGATTCCGCAAACACGTCGCCGAGCACAAATCTGCCCTCGTCGCCGTATCCGTACCCCGTCGCGCCGTTAAAATGCCGTATCGCCACAGAATGGTTATTAAACGCCTTTAACACCTTTTCTTGGTTAAATTCGCTTATTTCGTCCGCCAAAGCAAACTGTTCTTTTAATTGTTCTTCACTCGTTTTTATCAATTGTTCTACTGTCATAATACATTCTCTCGTTTTTTATTGTTATGTCACACATAGGTATTACGTCTGGCATAATACCTTATTTCATAAGTTTTGCAACTTCTTCCGCTGTCGCACCCTCAGGGGTTAAAAAGGTGTGGTTTTGTTGACGTTTGAAGAAAGTTTGTTGCCGTTTTGCATAATTTCTTGTGTTTTTTTGCACCAATTCGATCATTTCATTATCCGTCGCGCCGATACGCAGCCCCTCGGCAATCTCTTTATAGCCGATACCTTGCATACATTGCATATCTTCGGTAACCCCGCTTGCAAGCAAGTCTTTCACCTCGTCCACTAAGCCGTTTTCAAACATTTGCTCTACGCGCTGATTGATACGTTCGTACAACGTTTCGCGGGGATATTCAATGGAAACGGACGCAAAATCAAACCGCGGGATCGGTTTATCCTGCTGCGCCGATTTTGCCTTGCCCGTAATATCGTAGATTTCCAACGCGCGAATCACTCGCTTTACGTCGTTGTAATGCAGTTTTTCCGCGCTTTCGGGGTCTTTTTCACGCAATATCGCATGCACGTACTCTTTGCCGTTACTTTCGGCAAGTGTCTCGTATTTCGCGCGAATTTTCTCGTTTGCGCCTACGTTGCCAAACTGGCTTTTGTACAACAAGGAATTGATATAAAAACCCGTTCCGCCGCAAATAATCGGCGTTTTCCCTTGCGCGAACAATTCTTCCACAATCGGCAACGCCATATTTTCGTAATCGCTGACCGAAAAACTTTCCTTGGGCGAAATCACGTCGATCATATGATGCGGAATACCCCGCCGCTCGTCCACGCTCGGCTTTGCCGTGCCGATATCTAAGCCCCGATATACCAACATGGAATCAGCTGAGATGATTTCCCCGTTTAATTTTTCGGCGCAATCCAAGGACAAGGACGTTTTTCCCGACGCCGTCGCGCCGCAAATCACCAACACTTTCGCCATTAAACGATCCTCTTAAACATCTTTTCCAGCTCCGTTTTGGTCATTTTTACAACCACGGGTCTGCCGTGCGGACATTTCAAACCCATATCGCCGTCCATAAGCACGAACAACGCGTCGATTTCTTCCGCTGTTAAGTCCATACCGCCCTTTACCGCCGCTTTGCATGCCGCGCTCGCCAGCTTGTCTTTGAGCAAATCTTCCAGTTTTATCGAGCGGAAACCGTTGATATCCCCCAAAATCTCGTGGAAGAAAGAATTTAAATCGATCTTTTGCAGATCGACGGGGATCGCCGACACGGCAATTTCGTTTTCGCCGTTTATCTCAATTTCAAAGCCCATCGCCTGGATATCCGCCATGCGTTCACGAATAAAGCCCGTTTCAAAGGCGTTCAACGCCATGGTAAAAGGCACAAGCATCGGTTGTTGCACAATTTCACGGTTTTGCATTTTTTCGCGCAGACGGTTAAAAATCAAGCGTTCGTGCGCGGCGTGCTGATCGATAATAAACACCTCGTCTTGCCGTTCGTACAAAAGGTAGGTATTGAACAATTTTCCCGCGTAAACACAGGACGAAACGTTGATCTTGTTTTGCTTGTTCTTCTTATCCAGCTCTTCAAGATACCGCTTATTTTCCGCAAAATAATCCGTTTCCTCGCCCGCCTTTGCATTATTGCGATATTTGGCACGGTCGGGATCTTCCACGATCATTCTATTGCGTTCAAAGAAGAGGTCGGGGAAAGATTCGTGCAGTTTTTCCGCCCCGTATTTGCTCGGTTTATATTCTCTGGGCGGACCAAAATCCTCTTCCGTGGGAATATACGGCTTGATTTTTGCGTTGGGCGTAAAGCCCTTGTGCACTTCTTCAAAAGGCACTTCGCCCGAATATTTTTTATCCGCGTACCGCGGCAAAGTCTTTTCTATTTCCTTTTTCGCCTCTTCGTACGTCAAAGTCGCAAAGCCAAGATTATTCTTTGGCGCAACGGGTTGTTCGAGCGTTTTTTCAACTTTTTCGGTTTTTTCCGCTTTTATCGCCCTGTCCTCAGGACTTTCTTCCGTGATCGCCGAGAAATCAAACGCCGTCGTTTGCACGGGCTTTTCTTCGTTTACGGGCTTTTCCGCCGCAGGCAACGAGTCGGGCACGATATATTCAAGCGCCTGCGTTTGCCCGTCCAAAACGGTAGAAATAATACGGTAAATACAGCCGTAAATAATTTGATTGTCGGCAAAACGCACGTCCGATTTGTTGGGGTGGACGTTCACGTCCACGATCTCCGTCGGCACGGTCACGTGCAACACGTAAAAGGGATATTGCCGTTTCATCAAATAGCTGGAATACGCGTTTCCGATCGCCGCCGAAATGGTGGCGTTGACAATATATCTGCCGTTTAAAAAGATACTTTGATAGCTCTTGTTCGCCTTATAAAAATTCTGGTTGCCGATATAGCCGCGCACGCGCACGCCGTGGCGCTCCGCGTCGATTTTAAAGCAATTGCGGATCACCGACGCGCCGTATACGCTGACGACCGCGTCTTCCATACCGCTCCCGTACGATTGCAGCACCTTTTTGCCGTCGCAGTAATAGGTAAAAGCGATATCCGAACGGTTGAGGATAAATCTGGAAACGTAGTTGGTAATTTCCGTTTCTTCCGCTTTATCCCCTTTCAAAAATTTCAAACGCACGGGCGCATTGAAAAAGAGCATTTCGACCTTTACGTCCGTACCCTTTTCCCCCGACGTTTCCGTGATTTGCCCAAGCTCGCCGCCGCTGGACGAAAGCTGATAGCATTTTTCGCCCTCGACCTGCGACGTGATTGTCATTTTTGAAACGGACGCAATAGAAGCGACCGCCTCGCCGCGGAAACCGAGCGTCAAAATATTATCCAAGTCCTCCGCTTTTTCAATTTTACTGGTCGCGTGGGGTAAAAACGCCGAATGTAAATCCTCGCGCGCGATACCGCACCCGTTATCGACAACGCGGATCAGCTCTTTCCCACCCTTTTCGATATAGATCGCAATTTCCGTCGCGCCTGCGTCGATGGCGTTTTCCATCAGCTCTTTGACGACGGAATACGGACGATCTACCACCTCGCCTGCGGCTATTCGGTTATAGACTTTTGCGGGCAATATATTGATTTTTGCCATATCAGTTCTCCGTTTCTAATTTTTCTTTCAAATCGCCGAGCAACAACAGCGCCTGCATAGGCGAAAGGGTGTTGATATCGGTATCCGCGATCAATTGTTCGATTTCGGTCAACTCGCGTTCGGGCGTTTCCTCTTCGATACCCGAAAGCTCGATTTGCAGCTTTCCGCGCGCGATATCGTTCTTTTCCAAAGAACGCAAAATCCCCTTTGCCCGCGTCGTGACGTCTTTCGGCACGCCCGCAAGCGAGGCAACCTCAATACCGAAACTGCGGTTTGCCCCACCCCGCGCGATCTTGCGCAGGAATACCACCGAACCTGCAATTTCTTTGACGGTGATTTTGTAATTTTTAACGCCGTCCAAGGAATTTTCCAGCTCCGTCAATTCGTGATAATGGGTGGAAAACAACGTTTTTGCCCCCACCTTGTTCACCAAAAATTCAATAACCGCCCAAGCGATCGACAAGCCGTCGTAGGTACTCGTCCCGCGCCCGACCTCGTCCAAAACAAGCAAGCTATCCTTAGTCGCATGCAACAAAATGGTTGCTACTTCGGTCATTTCGACCATGAACGTACTTTGATCGAAAATCAAGTTATCGCTTGCACCCACGCGCGTAAACACGCGGTCGGTCAGGGGGATTTCCGCCCCCTTTGCGGGCACAAACGAGCCGATATGCGCCATGATCACGATCAATGCGACTTGCCGCATATACGTACTTTTACCCGCCATATTCGGACCTGTAATAACCGCGCAACGGTTGTCACCGTTATCCAAAAGCGCGTCGTTGGGCACGAACCGCTCCTTGGAAATCGCCTCCACGACGGGGTGTCTACCGTCCGTAATCGTCAACGCCGCGCCACCTGCCTGCATTTTCGGGCGCACGTAACGGCGTTCTTTTGCCACCGTCGCAAGCGACACCAAACAGTCAAGGAGCGCCAAAGACTGTGCGATTTTTTGCAATTTTTCAAGGTTTTCAAAGAGAATATCGGTAATTTGTTTATAGATGCGCGTTTCTAATTTCAGCGCCTTTTCCCCTGCCGAAAAAATCTTTTCTTCCAGTTCTTTGAGCTCTTCCGTGATATACCGTTCGCCCGTCGTCAGGGTTTGGCGACGGATATATTCCTCGGGAACTTTGTCTTTAAAGGAATTGCTGACCTCGATATAATACCCGAAAACGCGGTTGTTTCCAACCTTTAACGTACGGATACCCGTGCGGTCGCGCTCCCGTTCTTCTATCCCCTTGATCACCGCCGTACCGTTCTTTTGCAGAGCGCGGTATTCGTCAAGCTCCGCATGGAAACCGTCGCGGATATACCCGCCGTCCTTCATGAGCGCAGGCGGGTTGGGATCGATCGCCGCCGTCAACAGATCGGCAAGCTCTTTCATATCGGGCAAGCCGTCCACGATATCCGTTACGACCTTAGAGGAAAGCCCCGTCAACTGAAATTTCAAGGACGGCAAGATAGACAGCGACGTTGCGAGCGCAACGCAGTCCTTAGGCATCAAATTGCCGTTGGAAATTTTACCCGAAAGACGTTCCACGTCCTTTACTTCGCGCAGGGTTTCGCCAACACCAACGCGCACGACGGAAGAATTGACAAACTCTTCTACGCCGTTTTGACGGTATTCGATCTCTTCGATATCCCGCAAAGGCGAAAGCACCATGCGGTTTAACATTCTCGCGCCCATGCCCGTTTTGGTCTTATCCAACACCCACAAAAGCGAGCCGTATTTTTTATTTTCGGAATTATTGCGGACAAGCTCTAAATTGCGCACCGCCGTCGAATCCAACGTCATGCACTTGTCCAAATTGATAACTTTCAGCGAATTGATATTTGCCAAAGCATGTTTTTGCGTTTCGCGCAAATATTCCACGAGCGCGCCCGCCGCCGCGATAATATTCTCTTTCGCTGCCATACCGTACGCCGCAAGCGACGTCGTTTTAAACTGTTCGAGCAAGTTCTTTTCCGCGTGCTTTATGTTAAAAGCCCAAGGCACGTAGCAGGAAAAAGGCGGCAAAAGATTGTGCTTAACTTCCTTTAAGTTTTTGCTTACCAGCAGCATATCTTCGTTGCAGACGATTTCCGCAACCGACATTTTGACAAGCTGTCCCACCGCGTCGTCCACCGCCGTTTCGCCGATAAATTCTTCCGCCAAAAACTCGCCCGTCGTGATATCCGTCCAAGCCACCGCAACCCCGTCCGAGCCTTTAAACAGGCAAGCGATATAGTTATTGCGGCTCTCGTCCAGCATTTCGTCTTCAATCAGCGTACCTGCGGACACGATACGGACAACGTCGCGCTCCACAAGCCCCCGTCCCGCCTCTTTGGGATCGGAAAGCTGATCGCAAATTGCGACCTTTTCGCCCTGTTCAACGAGCTTTGCAATATACGTATCCGCCGCGTGGTAAGGAATACCGCACATGGGCGCGCGTTCTTCCAACCCGCAATCTCTGCCCGTCAGCGTAAGATCGAGCAGCTTAGATACCTTTACCGCGTCGTCGAAAAACATCTCGTAAAAGTCGCCAAGACGGTAAAAAACCACGCAATCCTTATATTTATCTTTCATAGAAAGATAATGTTGCATCATTTGTGAAAGTGCCATATTGATAACCTACCTTTATTTTCCCCTTATTCTTCGACGATTTCGCCAAACAGCGAAATGCCGTTGGCGCGCGTGATCTTCAAAGAGATAAATTCCCCGACCACGTCTTTTTCGCTCTTAAAATAGCCCATGCGCCCGAACTCGTCGCGACCCAAATACAAGCCCTTTTTCTTATCAAAATCCTCGCAGAGGATCTCTACCGTTTTCCCCACGTACTTTTCCGATTTTTTGCGGGTGAGAGAATTAACCAAATCCACCAACCGCATAATGCGATCCTTTTGAATATCTTCGGGAATTTGGTTTTCCATGGTCGCCGCTTTCGTGCCCTGACGGGGAGAATACACAAAGGTAAACGCCGAGGCGTAATCTCCCGTCTTGACCAAATCTTCCGTTTGCAGATAATCCTCTTCCGTTTCCCCGGGGAAACCGACGATAATATCCGTCGTGACCTCCGCCTCGGGCAGACGGGATTTTAACATTTCGATCTCTTCCAAATATTTCTCGCGGGTATAACGGCGGTTCATCGTCTGCAAAATAGCGTTTGACCCCGATTGCACGGGCAAATGCACAAGCCTGCATATCTTGCGGTGCTTTTCCATGACCTGCACTACATCCTCGGTAAAATCCTTGGGGTGACTGGTCATAAACCGTACGCGGAATTTCCCCTCGATCGACGCGACCGCATCCAAAAGCTGCGCAAAGGTCATACCCACGTCGCGATCCGTGCCGTAAGAATTGACGTTTTGTCCAAGAAGAGTAATTTCACGATACCCCTCTGCCACCAGTTTTTTAATTTCGGCAAGGATATGTTCGGGCTTTCGCGAGCGTTCTCTGCCCCGCACGTACGGAACGATACAATAGGAACAGAAATTATTGCAACCGTACATAATATTCACCCAAGCGTTGGGATAGCTGGTGCGGTACGCGTCGTCCGTTTCGACGATCTCCCCTTCCTTTTCGCAGATCTCGATCACCTTTTTCTTCTGTGCGCGCTTGCGCAAGATCAGCTCGCCAAGCTCCTCCAAATTCAACGCCCCGAACATGATATCGATGAACGGGAATTTCTTTTTCAAAACCTCCGTTTTGCCCTTTTCCTGCGTCATGCAACCGCCGACAGCAATGATGAGCTCGGGTTTTTGTTTTTTCAGTTTTTTCAACGCGCCGATATTGCCAAACGCATGATTTTCGGCGTTTTCACGGATACAGCAGGTATTGAACACGATAATATCCGCCTCGTCAAGCGCCGTTTCCTTTTCATAGCCGACGCGGCGGAGTATCCCTGCGATCTTTTCCGATTCGTGTACGTTCATTTGACAACCGTAGGTCACGATATGATAATTGCCCGACATAATTTTCTCTTTGCTTTCCTTTTTCGCTACGCGAAAAGATATAGTTATTTTCTTCATTATACACTTTTTTTTGAAATTTATCAAGTCTTTATGCGTGCGCGCGTGCGATTTGACGTAGATTTTGTGATAAAAAACCGCGATTAAAAGGCGGCAAACCGCGCATACTGCCGACGATGAAGATTATTAAGAAAATTTTATGGGTAGGCTTTCTGCTGTTTATCCTCGCTACGGTATTTGTCCTTGGGTACTACGTCGCCGTCACAAAAAACGTTGCGCTCGATCCTCAAAAGCTTGTTTTAAGCGAAAAAAACGTCGTCGTATACGATCAAGACAGCGAGCCTGTCAAGGGCGTTTCTGCGATTTCCCGCGCACAGACCGTTTCGATAAAGGACGTGCCCCAGCACGTGAAAGACGCCTTTGTCAGCACCGAGGACAAACGGTTTTATAAACACGGCGGGTTTGATATGCTCCGTATCGGCAGAGCGGTTTTAAACAACGTAAAGGCGGGCGCTTTTAAAGAGGGTGCGTCCACTATCTCTCAACAACTGATTAAAAACACTCATCTTAGTCAAGAAAAAACGGTGAAACGGAAATTGCAGGAATGGAAACTGACAAGGCAGCTTGAAAAACGGTACGAAAAAGACGAAATTTTGGAAAAATACCTAAACACGATCTATTTCGGGCATAGCTGTTTCGGCATTGTAGCCGCTGCCGATTTTTATTTTCAAAAAACGCCGAGCGAGCTGACTTTATCCGACGGCGCAATTTTGGCGGGGCTGGTAAAATCCCCCAACAACTATTCCCCGTTTAAAAACCCCGACCGTTGTCAAAAGCGCAAGGAAAGCGTGTTGGCTTTGATGCAGGCAAACGGCAAAATTACCGAAAACCAACGTCAAACCGCCTTGGGCGAGCCCTTGCCCACGCGCGGCGTTTCCTTTTGCAATACGGGCTTTTTACACTTTGTTTTCGACGAGCTGACCGACCTTTCCGCGCGATGCGGCTTTACCGTCGGCGGGAACGTCGAGATAGAAACCTATCTTGACCAAGCCCTGCAAACCGAGCTGGAAGAGTTGGCGAAAAATCACACGGAAACGGACAAAACGATCATGGTTTTAGACAATGAACGCCGCCTTTTTAAGGGATGCGTTTCCTCTGTTGGAAATATAGAGCGCCTGCCCGGATCGCTGATCAAGCCACTGCTTGTATACGCACCTGCTCTGGAAGAAAACCTATTATCCCCCGCCACCCCGATTTTGGACGAAAAAATCAATTACGGCGGATATGCGCCCGAAAATTACGGCGGCGCGTATCATGGCTACGTCAGCATGCGCGAGGCGGTGGAAAAGAGCCTAAACGTGCCCGCCGTCAAGACCTTGGAAAGCGTTGGTATCGAACGCGCCGCAAAGTATATGGAAGGCTTGCGTTTGCCTGTCGAACGGGAAGACTATTCCCTCGCGCTTGCGCTCGGCGGAATGAAAAACGGGTTTTCGTTGTCCGACGTGAGCGCGGCGTATTCCGCCCTTGCAAACGGCGGCGTTTTTCAGCCCTGCGGGTTTATTGCAAAAATCAAGATCAACGGCGAAACAGTGTATCAAAAGTCCGAAGAGAAAACGCAGGTGTTTTCCGCGCAGACCGCCTACCTTATGAGCGACGTTTTAAAGACCACAGCCACCAACGGCACAGCGAAAAAATTACGTTCTCTACCTTGCGAAATCGCCGCCAAAACGGGCACGGTGGGCACAGTAAACGGGAACACGGACGCGTACGCGTTATCCTACACCGCAAAGGACCTTGTTTCCGTATGGCTGGGCAACGCAGATAATAGCAAAATCGAGTACACAGGCGGCGGTTTGCCCTGTTCTTTTCTCTTAGGGATAAACGAATATTTATGCAATCATCTCACCGCTAAAAGCATACCTCAGCCGAAGTTTTTACGCCCCGATGGCGTGAAAGAGATCGCCTTGGATAAAACGGCATATCAGCAAAACCACACGTTGACCTTAGCCGACGACGCCGCGCCAAGCGCCTATGTTTTTAAAGAGCTGTTCAAAGAGAGCGCAATTCCTTTAAATAAAAGCACTTCCTTTTCAAACCCGACCATTACTTCCCCCTCGCTAAACGTAAAAAACGGCGTGGTTCATATCGTTTTTGACGAACGCACACCGCAATATTATCGCTATAAAATAGAAAGAACAGACGACAAAAAGGGCGTCGTTTTGTACGACGGAAATGCTTTAAAGGAATTCACTGACGATACAATAGAAATGAATAAACGGTATATTTATACAGTCACGCCCATATACGAAAACAACGTTGGAAAAAGCATAACTCTGCCCGCCGTATCCACGCAGGAAAACGAAAATCACACCGAAAAAGAGGAAGAAATGTTAGGAAAAAATTGGTGGGAATATTAAAAAAACGCCCGTCGGAAAACCGCCGACGGGCGTCAATTTTTACGTTATTTTACGCTGTTATTTATTCGATATCGATCACTTCCAAGGTTGCAAGCGCGCCCTCTAACAAGCCCTCTATATCCAGCTTTTTCTCTTCGCGAAGAACGTCTTCAAGCTTTGGACGGGTCACGGGAAAATCGGGCAAAAACACCGTGCAACAGTCTTCATACGGTAAAATGGACGTTTCGTACGAGCCGATTTTTACCGAACGGTCGATAATTTCGTTTTTATCAAAACCGATCAGCGGACGGAGCACGGGCAACGTTTCTACCACCGAATTTGACGAGGTGACCCCCTCGATCGTCTGGCTGGCAACCTGCCCCAAGCTTTCCCCTGTGATCAGGCATTGCGCGCCAAGCTTTTTGGCTTGCGTTTCCGCAAGACGGTACATAAAACGGCGTAAAAGGGTGATCATATATTCCGATTTACAATGCTCGTGGATCGCCTCTTGAATATCCGTTACTTTAATCGAATACAGACGTTTTACCCCCGTGTATTGCGAAAGGATATTAGCAAGCTCCACCACCTTTTCTTTGGCTTGCATGTTGGTATACGGATAGCTGTGGAAATGCAGACATTCGACGATCATACCGCGCTTTGCCATCATGTGCCCCGCAACGGGGCTGTCGATACCGCCCGAGAGCAACAGCAAGCCTTTCCCCGCCGTACCTACGGGCATACCGTTTGCGCCCTCGATATAATCCCCAAACACCAACGCGCGCCCAAGCTCGCGAATGTCCACGCGGACGGTAAAGGACGGGTTGTGCACGTCCACGGACAGCTTGCCCTTGGCATAATCCAAAATCATACCGCCAAGCTCGCGGCTGATCTCTACCGAAGTCATGGGATATTTTTTATCGCCGCGATGAGATTCCACCTTAAACGTGCCGCTGGGCTTTAAAAGCAGTTTTGCTACCTCGAAAATCGAATCCAAATCGGACGAGGTTTCGTACGCGACGCTGATCGTGTGCACGCCGAACACCTTTTTCAAACGTTCTACAATGTTTTCCGTTTCCTCTTCCGCGAAGTCCTCAATAAGATAACGACCGCTCTGTTTTACAAATTTATAATTTATGCCTTTTAAGGATTTTTGCAGATTTCTTTCAAATTTCCCCTCAAAAAATCCTCTATTTTTACCTTTCAAATAGATTTCCGCATAACGAATACTGATTACTCTTTTCATCTCGGTTTTCCTTATTTCATACGTTTTTTCAGATCGTTGCCGATCTCGTTTAAAATCTGCGCCGCTTGCGCCACCTCTTCCGCCATCGTATCGCAAGAAAAGCTTATCCTGAGCACACCGTCCGCCGTCTTTTCATCGTAACCGCACGCCAAAATCACTTTGCTGTAACGGTTTTTCGCGTTCGACGAACACGCCGAGCCCGTTCCGACGATCAATCCCTTATCGTCTGCCATGTGGAGCAGGATTTCACCGCGCAAGCCCACCGCCGATACGCTGAGTATGTACGGCGTACCGCTTTCAGGCGAAAGCCGCGTGTACACCTCTTTATCGAGCGCCGACCAAAGCGTTTCTCTATATTCCGTCAAACGCGCGTAATCGTCTTTTAACGTGGCAAACTTTTCTTCTGCCGCATAGACGAATTGCATGATACCGAAGGTATTTTCCGTGCCGCTACGCCGACCGCTTTCCTGACCGCCACCGATAATGTAGGCAGGCAAAACCAAGGATTTCCGCTTTATCAGCCCGCCAACGCCCTTTAAACCGCCAATTTTGTGCGCGCTGACCGAATACAAATCCACTTCTTTTGCAAGCTTAAACGGCAGTTTTCCGTACGCCTGCACGCCGTCGCTGTGGAAAATAACCCGCGGATTTTTCGCCTTGACAAGCTTTGCAATCGTATTGATATCGTTGATCGCGCCGATTTCGTTGTTTACGTGCATTACGGACACAAAGGACGTTTTATCGTCCACGAGCGCGAGCAATTTCTCCACGTTTACCGTGCCATCCTTGTTAAGCGGCGCAAAGCGCGGTTCTGCCACGCCCCGCGTTTTTAATTCCTGAAACGCCGCCGACACCGCGGAATGTTCCCCCGCCGTCGTAACGGCGTTACCCCTGCGCGCAAAGGAAAAAATCGCCTGATTGTCCGATTCCGTACCGCACGAGGTAAATACAAGCTCAAACGCGCTTTCGTCCGCGACCTTAGAAAGCAAAGCGGAGCGCGCCTTTTTCAGCTCGCCCTGCATCGCAAAGCCCTCCTTATACAACGCGGAGGGATTATAAAATTTTTCCGTTACGTACGCCGTAGCACGTTCAAACGCCTCTGCGCAAGGCTTGGTCGTGGCGGCATTATCCAGATAAATCATACCTTTTGTTTCTTTTCCTGCATTACGTAGTCGTGATCGAGCGCGGTACGCTTTGCAAATTTCATGATATTCATCAAAAGCGCCTCGCGACATTCCAAAATGAACAGTTTTCTGCCGTTATATTCCGCGAGGATATACATAAAGAATTTCCCGTCCGCCGCCTCGGCATTAGAGGTGCAAAAGACGTTTTTAGAGACAGGATCGGCATAGAAACGGTCGAACGACGGACTGTCTACGTCCCCGAGCTGCACGATATCCTCCACGTCGAATTTTGCAACCAGCCGTCTTTTGTTAATGTTGATGACCTTGGAAATACGCAATTCACCCGAAACAAAGCAATAATCGTAGCTGACGTTGGCATTCGAGCGCAAACGGTTGAAAAAGAGCCAAAACCCCAAGAATAAAAACACCGTCGCAAAGGACATAATCAGCCCGCCCGCATTTCCTTGAATGGGAACGTACATAAAAATTATAATCAACGACAGTATTGCCAACGCCATAAAAAAGTACGAGCAATACGAGTAAATTTTATATTTTTTCGCGCCCCTTTTTGCCGTTGTCGCGATAGAGCTTTCTTCGTAAAAAGCTTCCATGATATTCTCCTGTTTTTATCGGAGAACGCCGAAATTAAATTTCAAGCGTTCCCTCGTATACCGTTTTTACATTGCCCATCAATTCCACGTCGCCATCCGAATGATAGTTTACCGTCAAGTCGCCGCCGCGCAGTTTCACGGTGACGTTCGTGTCCTTTTCGCAATAGCCCGCAAGTACCGCCGCAACGACCGCCGCGCAAGCACCCGTACCGCAAGCCCACGTTTCGCCGCTACCGCGTTCCCAAACGCGCATTTTAATCGTGACTTTGTTGACGATACGGATAAATTCGGTGTTGACGCCTTCGGGGAAATATTTGCTGTTTTCAAAATAAGGCCCTACTTTCTTCACCTTGATCGCGTCTACCTGATCGCAGAATACCACGCAATGGGGATTGCCGACGTTGACAAGGGTCACCTCGTAATCCTTACCGGCGATATTTACCTTTTTCCCGACGATCTGTTCTTCGTCCCAAACGCAAGGGATCTTCTTGCCTGCAAGCTCCGCTTTGCCGAGGTTTACGCTGGCGGTGTTTACTTTGCCGCTGAACGAATATACCTTAACGTCGTAAACGCCCGACAGCATTTCAATCTTCAAATCGTTTTTGCGAACGATACCCTTTTCGTAGAGATATTTGCCTACGCAACGGATCGCGTTACCGCCCGTAGGGGCTTCCTTGCCGTCCGCGTTGAAAATACGGATCTTCGCGTCCGCTACCTCGGACGATTCAATCAGAACGATACCGTCGCCGCCGATTCCGTAATGGGGCTGTACGTAGTTGACCGCAATCGATTCGGGGCAGGTAATTTTGCCGTCGCGGTTATCAAATACGATATAATCGTTGCCGCAAGATTGCATTTTGGTAAAAT
>JAFTQY010000085.1 GCA_017462505.1 Clostridia bacterium | reverse complement strand
GTATGGTAGAAACGAGAGGTCTTGTAGCAGCAATCGAAGCAGCAGATGCTATGGTAAAGGCAGCAAACGTAGTTCTTATTGGCAGCGAAAAGATCGGTAGCGGTTTGGTAAGCGTTATGGTTCGCGGCGACGTTGGCGCAGTTAAGGCTGCGGTAGAAGCAGGTACGGCTGCTGCAACGGCACTTGGCGAAGTTATCGCAACGCACGTAATCCCTCGTCCCCACATGGACGTTGAAAAACTTCTTCCCTCTATTAAATAAAAACGTGTATATACTTCGCAATACAGCGTCGGGCTTACGTTTTCCCTCGGTCATTTACGCTCAGTAAACTCCCGTCGGAAAAGCCGCGCCCTTCTTGTCTTGCTCGCATCTACCCGTTTTTATAACCCGTAGATAAGTATACGTTAAAACAGAAGAAAGGAAAAATCGTACCGCCTGCCCAGGCGGGCGGTACGGAAGTTTTTCAAAACAACCCCAAAAAAACGACCTTGTGTACGCGCGCGTACGCGCCTTTATACTTGGTTTAACAGCAAAACAAACGCCGTAAAACGGCAAAAAAACAGAAAGACAGAAAGGTATCACAATGGAAATTACTAGCGCGCAGATTGCGGAATTGGTTAAAAAAGTGTTGGCGAATATGGACGGAACGGACGTTGTTGCAAGCTCTGACGGCGACGTGCCCGTCGGCGTGTCGAATCGTCATATTCATTTGAATAAAGCGGATTTGGAAACCCTCTTTGGGGCTGGTTACGAGCTCACGCCCTTAAAGGATTTGTCCCAACCGGGGCAGTATGCTTGCAAAGAAACGCTGACCTTGATCGGTCCTGCTATGCGCCCGATCGAAAACGTGCGCGTGCTTGGACCGCTTAGAAACAAATCGCAGGTGGAAATTTCCGCCACCGATTCGTACGTGTTAAAGGTAAAACCGCCCGTACGTGAATCGGGTAAAACGGAAGGCTCTGCGCCCGTAACCATCATCGGTCCGAAAGGGGTAGTGCAATTAAAAGAGGGTTGCATTATCGCAAACAGACATATCCACATGTCCCCTGCGGACGGCGTTAAATTCGGCGTTAAGGACAACGACACGGTAACGGTGGACGTCATCGGCAAGCGCCGTACCCGTTGGTATGACGTGCAGGTGCGCGTGCACAAAGATTTCCGTTTGGAAATGCACGTGGATACGGACGACGCGAACGCGGTGGGTATCGGCAACGGCGCAAAAGTAAAAATTGTGAAGGAGTAACGTATGTTAAGAGGAATTATCAGAGGACATATCGTGTCCACGAAGAAACAGGAATCGCTTGTTGGCTCTAAATTCATGGAAGTAGAGCTGATGAAAAACGGCGAATTGACGGGCGAATTTATCATCGCGGTAGACAGCGTGGGCGCAGGTATCAACGAAGAAGTATTGATCACGACGGGCAGCTCCGCACGTTTGGCGCTCAATAACACGTCCGCGCCTTGCGACGCGGTAATCGTGGGTATTGTGGACTAAAAAAAAGGCGTAATTACGCAAAACGAGAACGAAAAAAAGACGGCAAGTAGTATGGATTTGAAAGAGATTATGAAAAATGCAGGAATCGTCGGCGCGGGCGGCGCGGGCTTTCCCTCGTACGCAAAATTGGCGGACGGGGCGGATACCCTTGTCGTCAACGGCGCGGAATGCGAGCCCCTGCTTTACACTGACTATATCCTTTTAAAAAGGGAAATGCCGATGGTGCTTGCAGGGATCAAGGCGGTGTTGGAATACGCCAAAATTCCCTGTGCGTTGCTCTGCGTGAAAGAGCATACCGCCGTTAGATTAAAATTAAAGGACGGCGCAAAATTGTCGGATAGAATTATTTTGAAAACGTTGCCCGACGTATACCCGATGGGCGACGAAATCAGCTTGATCTATCAGGCGACGGGCAGAGTGGTAAAGCCCGGTAATTTGCCCATAACCTCGGGCGTGATCGTACTCAACGTGGAAACGCTGTACAACGTCGCGCGCGCGGTGAAAACGGGCGAGCCCGTTACGGAAAAATACGTCACGATCGGTGGGGATATCTCCG
The DNA here is from genome assembly GCA_017462505.1 of Clostridia bacterium. The sequence goes on along the minus strand of JAFTQY010000085.1, from coordinate 15,680 downwards.
AGGCGATCGTCGTGAAAGTGCCCGTTGGTACGTCCGTGGCGGAGCTGTTTGAAAAAAATTCGATAGAAATCCCCGAAGGGTACACCGTTTTAGACGGCGGACCTTCGATGGGTAAAGTGATAGATCCCGAAAATGCGGTGATCACCAAGACGACGAAAGGGCTGCTTATTTTGCCTGACGGTTGCGAGGCGATTATGTCCAAATATTTGGACGGCGATAAATCGATTGCGCGGGCGGAAACGGCGTGCTGTCAATGCACCCGTTGTACGGATATGTGTCCTAGGCATTTGCTCGGGTATCCGTTAGAGCCGCACAAGATGGTCCGCACGGCAAAATCGGCGGTTACGGTCATGCCCGAAATGGTGATATCCGCCACCCTTTGTTGCGGTTGCGGTATCTGCGAAAGCTTGGCTTGCTGTCAAGGGATTTCCCCCAAGGCGGTGATCAACGAATACAAAGTCTTGCTTGGCAAAAACAAAATGCGCTACGTTGCCAAAGACGACGTAGAACCCGCAATCGAGCGGGATTGGCGCATGGTCCCCTCCGAGCGTTGGGCGAACGTCTTGGGCGTAGCGAAGTTTGATAAGCTCGCCAAATATATCGGGGAACAAACGTATAACAAAGTGGAAATTTTGCTCCGTCAGCACATCGGCGCGCCCAGCGTGCCCTGCGTACAAGACGGGGATATGATCAACAAGGGCGATAAGATCGCCGAGGCGGCAGAGGGCTTGTCCCTGCCCCAGTACGCGCCGATATCGGGCAGAGTAACGGTATTCGACGGAGAAAAAATCGTGATTGAAAAGGTGAGTGAATAATGTTTAAGGCAATTGGCGTAATTGAACTCAAAAGTATTCCCAAAGGCGTAGAGGCAACGGACGCGGCGCTCAAAAGCGCGGGCGTGGACATGGTATCCGCGCACCCGTCCTGCCCTGGCAAATACGAAATTATTTTGACGGGCTCGATCTCCAACGTCACGGCGTCCGTCGATCACGTGCTTTCTAAATTCGAGGGGTACGTTATCGACAGCTCGATCATGGGCCGCATTGACGAACAGGTCATAAAAGCCCTGTTCGGCACGCAGAAAACGGAAAGAAAAGGCTCGCTGGGCTTAATCGAAACGTTCTCGGCGGCGACGACGATCAAGGCGGCGGATATCGCGGTAAAAACGGCGCGCGTAGAAATTTTCGATCTTCGCGTTTCGCGCGGTATGGGCGGCAAGGGCGTTGTTATGCTGGTCGGCGAAGTCGGCGACGTTACGGCGGCGGTCGAGGCAGGCTCGGCGTATGCAAAGCAAAGCGGTCAGCTTTCCTCCGAATCGATCATTGCAGCCCCTCACGAGGATCTTTGGAATCAGCTTTGATAAGGTGAACGTATGGAAAATATCAAATTTGTCATTGAAAAGAGCGCGAGAATTGAAAAATTAGTAGACGCTTTATATCAGAAAATGCCCGAAATCGAATCGGCGCGCGGTTTGCTCGTCACCGAAAGCTATAAGCAGACGGAGGACCTGCCCATTATCCTGCGCCGTAGCGCGGCGTTTGCGCACATTTTGCGCCATATCCCCATCGTGATCCGCGATAACGAGCTTATCGTCGGTAGCGCGACGGTTGCGCCCCGCGGCTGTCAGGTATTCCCCGAATATTCCTACGAATGGTTAGAGGCGGAATTTGACACGGTGGCAACCCGTGCGGCAGACCCGTTCTATATCAGCGAAAAGACGAAAGCCGATCTTCGCGGCGCATACCCTTATTGGAAGGGTAAGACGAACAGCGACCTTGCCAAGGCGAACATGGCGCCCGAGGCATACGAGGCGTTCGTAACCCACGGCATGTTCACACCCGGTAACTATTTCTATAACGGTATCGGGCACGTCAACGTAAATTACGAAAAGGTGCTCAAAATCGGTTATCGCGGCATTATGGCAGAGGCGCAAGCGGCGATGGATAAGCTCTGCGTGGCTGACCCCGAATACGTGCAAAGACACAATTTCTTGGCGGCGGTCATCGAATCGTGCGAAGCGGTTATCGAATACGCCCGCAGATATGCAAAGCTTGCCAAAGAGCTTGCTCTCAAAGAAAAGAACGCCGAAAGAAAGGCGGAGCTTGAAAAAATTGCAAAAAACTGCGCGCACGTTCCCGAATGTCCCGCGCGTGATTTCCACGAGGCGTGCCAGTCTTTCTGGTTCGTACAACTGCTTTTGCAAGTGGAATCGAGCGGTCACTCCATTTCCCCCGGGCGTTTCGATCAGTACATGTATCCGTTCTATAAAAAGGATATCGACGCGGGGAAGATCACGCTGGAACAGGCGCAAGAACTGATCGATTGTATTTGGGTAAAACTCAACGATATCAACAAGGTGCGCGACGCGGGATCGGCAGACGGGTTCGCGGGGTACGGTATGTTCCAAAACCTGATCGTGGGCGGTCAAAATATCCACGGCATGGACGCGACCAACGATTTGTCGTATATGTGTTTGGAGGCGGCAATGCACGTGCCTTTGCCTCAACCCTCCATTTCCGTCCGCGTTTGGAACGGCACGCCCCAGTCCTTTATGATCAAAGCGGCGGCGCTTACCCGTTTGGGTACGGGCTTACCCGCGTATTATAACGACGAAATCATTATTCCGTCCATTATGGCAAGAGGTCTTACCTTAGAGGACGCGCGCGATTACTGTATTATCGGCTGCGTAGAGCCGCAAAAGGGCGCAAAGACGGACGGCTGGCACGACGCCGCGTTCTTCAATATGTGCCGCCCGATGGAGCTTGTGTTCTCCAACGGTATGGATAAAGGCAAGCAAATCGGTCCGCAGACGGGGGACGTGTCGGAAATGACGACCTTTGAACAGGTTTTCGAGGCGTACAAAACCCAGCAGAGCTACTTTATCAAATTGCTCGTCAACGCCAACAACGCGATCGACGCGGCGCACGCGGTGCGCTGTCCGCTCCCGTTCCAGTCCTGTATGGTGGACGATTGTATCGGCAGAGGGAAATCTTTGCAAGAGGGCGGCGCGATTTACAATTTCACGGGCCCGCAGGGCTTTGGTATCGCCAACAACACCGACGGGTTGCTTGCGATCAAACAGCTTGTCTTTGACGAGGGCAAGGTGACGATGACCGAGCTTCGCGACGCGATCAACGCGAACTTTGGTTACGGTTTGAGCGGGAAAGCCGCGGAGCGCGTCGTAAACGAGGTGGCTTGTTCGCTGGCGCAGGCGGGTATAGAACTCAACGAAAGCGTTATCAAGACGATCTACGACGAAGTGACCTCGGGCGCGGGGATCGACCCGCAAAAGAAAGCGCGTTATCAGGAAATTAAACGCTTGATCGACGAAACGTGCCCGAAATACGGCAACGATATTTACGAGGCGGATATGTTCGCGCGTGAAGTGGCGAACACGTACACCAAGGAAGTGGAAAAATACAAAAATCCGCGCGGCGGTATGTTCCAGGCGGGCTTGTATCCCGTATCGGCAAACGTGCCCCTTGGCGCGCAGACGGGCGCAACCCCCGACGGCAGATTGGCGTTCACGCCGATTGCGGACGGTATCGGTCCTGCGTCGGGCAGGGACGTGAAAGGCCCTACGGCAACGGCAAACTCGGTGGCAAAGCTCGAACAGGGCGTAGCCTCCAACGGTACGCTTTTGAACCAAAAATTCCACCCCTCGGCGCTGGCGGGTATGAGCGGACTTACCAAATTTGTGGCGCTGATCCGTTCGTATTTCGACCAAAAGGGTATGCACATGCAGTTTAACGTCGTTACGCGTGAAACGCTGCTCGACGCCCAGAAAAACCCTGAAAAATACAAGACGCTTGTTGTCCGCGTTGCGGGTTACAGCGCGCTGTTTACGACCCTGTCGCGGTCGTTGCAGGACGATATTATTAACAGAACGGAACAAGGATTTTAAGCAAGATAATCTTGCAGCTAATCTTACTATCTATCTCACGTGTGGATAGGATACCCGTGTGGGTATGAGAGCGCAGTCGACACAAATATTTACAGATAATCTTGCAATAACAAGGAACGACTATGGACATTTACGGTACGAAAGGCAGAATATTTAATATTCAACGTTTCTCGATCCACGACGGACCGGGAATCCGTACCATTGTCTTTTTTAAGGGCTGTTTCATGCGTTGCGCGTGGTGCTGTAACCCCGAATCGCAGTCGTATGAAATTCAGACCATGCAGGAAAACGGCAAGGAAAAAATCGTCGGTAGGGACGTGACGGTGGGCGAGATTTTGCCCGAACTACTCGCGGACGAAAATTATTATTGGCGTAGCGGCGGCGGTATCACTCTGTCGGGCGGTGAAATTTTAGGTCAGCCCGATTTTGCGCGGGATTTGCTCCACGCGTGCAAGGAAAACGGCTTGCATACGGCGGTGGAATCGACGGCGAACGCACCCTACGAAAATATCGAAAAGATTTTGCCCTACCTCGATCTGTTCTTAATGGACATCAAGCACATGGATTCGGCAAAGCATAAGGAATTTACGGCGGCGGGAAACGAGTTGATTTTGGAAAACGCAAAGCGCTTGGCGGCAAGCGGCGTACAGCTCGTGGTACGTACCCCCGTCGTGCCCGGTTTTAACGATACGGCGGAAGAGATCCGCGCGATTTCTCGCTTTGCGGCGAGCTTGCCCGGCGTAAGGGAACACCACTTGCTCCCGTATCACCGCTTGGGGCAGGATAAGTACGCGGGCTTGGACAGAAATTACGCGCTCAAAGGCATTGAGCCGCCTGCGCAGGAAAGAATGGAATATTTACTTTCGGTGGCGGAAGAGAGCGGTTTAAAGTGCCAAATCGGCGGCTGAGCAAGATAATCTTGCAGATAGCCTTACTATCTTTCTCTACGTGTGTAATATCCCCACGTGGGTATGAGAGCGTAGTCGACCGAATACAAATTTATCAATACAGTTTCTAAAAGGTAGGTAACGATATGCAGTTACAAGATAAAATGACAATTATACAAGAGTTTGTCCCCGGTAAACAGATCACCCTTTGCCACATTATCGCAAATCCCGGTGAAACGCTGTATACCAAGCTCGGGCTCGACCCGCAGACGGATTATACGAAGAGCGCGATCGGCGTTTTGACGGTTATTCCGTACGAAAGCGCGGTGATCGCGGCGGATATCGCGATGAAATCCTCGGGCGCGGAAATCGGGTTCGTAGACAGATTTACGGGCACGCTCATTATCACGGGCAGCGTTTCGTCCGTCGAGGCGGCGTTTACGGCAATCCGCGAATATTGCATTAACAAGCTGGGCTATGCTTGTTGCGAACTCACGAAAACCTAATCCATTCGGACGAAAAACTATGAAAAAAATTATGCTATTCGGCAGAGTGGCGGCAGGGAAAACGACTTTGACGCAGGCTCTGCGCGGGGAAGAAATCAAATATTTTAAGACGCAGTACGTCAATTATCTCGATACCGTTATCGACACCCCGGGCGAATATACCGAGCGCAGAGAAACGAGCGGCGCGCTCTCTTTGTACGCATACGAGGCGGACGTGGTGGGGCTGGTGCTTTCGGCAAACGAGCCGTATTCGATCTTTCCGCCCTGTTTAACGAGTATGGTCAACCGCGAGGCGATCGGGATCGTGACGGGTATTGATAAACCCGACGCGAACGTGGAGCGGGTTACCCGTTGGTTAAAGCTCGCGGGGTGTAAAAAGGTGTTCGCCGTCAGCTCGATCACGGGCGAGGGGATTAAGGAATTGGCGGCTTTCTTAAACGACGACAGCGGTAAAAAAACGCGGAAACCGACCGTGAAAAAACCGACCGTAGAAAAAAGGGAAGACCGGCAAAAGAAAAACGGACAGCTGGAAACTTGGCTGTTATAAGAAGACACGGAGAGAAGATATGAGCAAAACGAAAGTGATCGCATTTGCAAACAACAAGGGGGGTAGCGGCAAAACGACTACCTGTTCCAACGTCGGTTGCGCCTTGGCGTTGTCGGGCAAAAAGATCCTGATGATCGACGGGGATATGCAGCTGAATTTGACCATTTCTTTCTTTGACGAGGAAACGGCGTACGAATACGCCAAGGGCGAAAAGAATATCTATCGCGCCGTCGTTGGGGAAAGGGATTTGGACGATTATATCGTGCCGACGGGCATTGAAAATCTCGATATCGTGCCGTCCACGTCGCTCATGAGCTCGATCGAGTTCGATCTTTTTGGTAAATGGCAACGCGAAACGATTTTGAAAAAATGCCTTGAACGCGTTCGTGCAAAGGGCTATTACGATTATATTTTGATCGATTCGCCCCCGACCTTGGGCGGTTGGGTGATGAACGTTATGTGCGCGTCCGATTACGTGGTGATCCCCGTAGAGGCAAGCCCTTGGGGGTTGTTCGGACTTGCGAACATGTTTGAATTTTGCGAACAGGCAAAGCGTATCGCGCCCAAGCTTGAAATTTTGGGCATCGCCGTCACCAAGGCGGACGAGCGCAAGAAATATTTTAAACAGACGATGGAAACGCTCAAAGAGCTGGAAAACACCCGCCTTTTTGAAAACTACGTGCGCGTGGACAGCGCGGTGGAATGGGCGCAGGACAACAGCAAGCCCGTCGTCGCTTATAAAAAATCCAGCCGCAGTGCGGTGGAATATACACAACTTGCAAAGGAGATCATAGAGTATGCCAATCGGTAAAAACGCAATCAAAAGAGTAGAAAACAACGGGTATTCAAAGGTAGCAAGCTCCGCTCCTGACATGGAAAACAGCCACGTGATCGCAAATCCCGATCCGCAGGTTGTGGAAAAGCTGATCGCGCCCGTGGAAACGGCGACAGCGCCCGCAGAGGCTAAAAAACCCGCGAAAAAAGCGCCTGCGAAAAAGAGTGCGGCGAAGAAACCTTGCGCGAAAAAAGCGGTAAAAGACGGCTTTGTGCGCGTAGAAGTCGGCAACGATATGCCCTATTATTTGTTGTAAAAATTTTTAAACGGCGAAAGGGACGGACAAACGCCCCGTTTCGTCGTTTTTATTAAATAAAAAGGAAAAAAATATGAAACAGGTTGAAAAGAAATATCAATGTATTCCCTTTTGGTCGTGGAACGACGAGCTTGACGAAGAGGGTTTGGTAAAGCAGATCGAATGGATGAACGCAAACGGCGTGGGCGGCTTTTTCATGCACGCGCGCGGCGGGTTGAAAACGGAATATCTCGGCGAAAAGTGGTTTAGCTGTATCAAGGCTTGCGCGGAAAAGGCGGAAGAGCTGGGCATGGAGGCGTACGCCTACGACGAGAACGGTTGGCCCAGCGGTTTCGTGGGCGGAAAGCTGCTCGAAAATATCGAAAATCACGACAAATATTTGACGTTTAAGATCGGCGCGTACGACGAAAACGCGACGGTTTCTTACGATTTGGCGGGGGACGTACTCAAACGAACGAATTCCCCTTGCGAAAACTGTCTGAACGTATACGAGCATTATGCGGCGTCCACGGCGGATATTTTAAACGGCGAAGTGGTGGATCAATTTTTGGCGGCGACCCACGAAGAATACAAAAAACGGGATACGTACAGTCTGAAAGGGTTCTTCACGGACGAACCGCAATATTACCGTTGGGAAACTCCGTTTACCCGCGTAATGCCCAAATATTTTGCCGATACGTACGGCGAAGATATTTATGACAAATTAGGCTTGCTGTTCGTAGAAAAGGAAGGCTATCGTGAATTCCGCTATAAATTCTGGAAAGGCATGCAGGGATTGATGCTGAAAAACTTTGCGGAAAAGATCTATACGTGGTGCGATAACAACGGCTATAAGCTGACGGGGCATTACGTAGAAGAACAGGTTATGCACTCGCAAATGGAATCTTGCGGCGGTATTATGCCTTTTTACGAATTTGAGCATATCCCCGGCATGGATTGGCTGGGCAAATGGACGGGCGGTCCGCTTGCGCCTAAGCAGGTGTCGTCCGTTGCGGCACAGCTCGGCAAAAAACAAACGCTTACCGAAACGTTCGCTTGTTGCGGCTGGGACGTCAGCCCCCAACAACTGAAAGAAATTGCCGAATTTCAATACGTCGGCGGTATCAATTTGATGTGTCAGCACCTGTTGCCCTACACCGAACACGGGCAGAGAAAACGGGACTATCCCGCGCATTTTTCGGACGTCAACCCTTGGATTAAGAAGAATTTTAAAGAATTTAACGATTATTTTTCCTATCTTGGCAAAACCCTTGCCGAGAGCGAGGAAATCGTCAACGTGGCGATGTTCCATCCTCAGCGTAGTACCTATTTCGTGTACAAACGCTTTTGCAAGCCGCTCTATAAATCGGTGGACGATTTGGATATCAAGCTTTTGGACGCGGTGGATACGCTGACGCAAAAGCAAATCCCGTTCCAGCTCTTAGATGAAACCTTGCTGGCAAAATACGGCAGAGTAGAGGGCAAAAAGCTGATCCTTGGCAATTGCTCGTACGAGTATATCGTATTCCCGAAACTCTATACCATGGATAAAACCAGCGAAGTATTGCTCCGCAAGTTCGTGGAAAACGGCGGTAAGGTGTTGCTTTTGGACGAAAAGCCGACCTATCTTGAATGGAACGAATACACCTACGATTATCTGGAAACGAACACGAGCTTTGACGAAATTATTTCGGCGCAGCTCTATACGGGTACGCAAAATCCGACCGTGCGTTCGACCCTGCGCAGGGATAATGAGGGCAGATATTTCCTGTACGCCGTCAACGTGGGCGACGAAACGGAAATCGAATTTACCCTCAAAGGCGCGACGTCGTTCTCGTCCTACGACATTTTGAAAGACGAATATAAGACGTTGCCGACGAAATTGCACTTTGACAAAGGGCAGTCGTACTTGCTCTATTTTAGCAACGAAACGCCCGAAGAGGAAACCGCGCACAAGCCCTTGCGCTTGGGCAAGCAGTTTACGGTGAGCGGCGACGTGGAGAACTTCTTCACGATCGACTATATCCGCTATTCGACGGATGGGGTAACGTACAGCGAACCCACCCACCACATGGGCGTTTTTAACGAAATGTTACAGCGTAGATATAAGGGCAAATTGTACCTTAAATACGAGTTCATCGTGGACACGCCCCCCACCAAATGCGCTTTGCTCGCCGAAGATACCAACACTCTTTGCGTGTCTGTAAACGGCGAAAGGGTTGAAAAAATCGGCTCGGCGGCTCTTGAAAAGGCGCTCCTCGAATACGATATCGCGCGCCTTGTCAAAACGGGCAAAAACGAAGTGGTGATCGAGATCGATTATTATCAGAGCGAACAGGTATATTACGTGCTGTTTGGCGAAAACGTGACGGAGAGCTTGAAAAACTGTCTTGCGTACGACACGGATATCGAGGCGATTTTCCTGCGCGGGGATTTCGGCGTATACGGCGATTTTAAGAAAGGAAAAATGGACGCCATTTATATCGGCGACAATTTCCGTTTGGGCGTGCAAAAAACGGAAATTTGTGACCTTGTGGAAGAGGGCTATCCGTTCTTTGCGGGGGATATTACCCTCAAACAGACGGTGTGCGTAGACGATACGAATTGTGATCTCGTGATCGATTGGAATTATCACCTGATCGAAGTCAAGATCAACGGCGCGTACGCGGGCAAGATGATGTTCGGCAATAAGCTGGATATATCCAAGTACCTCGAAAAGGGCGAAAACGAGATCGAGCTTATGCTCACGATCGGCAATCGCAACCTGATGGGGCCTTTCCATGCGCTCGAAGAAGAGCCGTTATACGTAGGCCCGCACACGTGGGAACGTATGAAGTCTTGGAAAAACGGTAAGAGCGATTTGGTCGCAGACGGCTATGCGTTGGTGAAAACAATCAAATAAATAAATGGGAAAAATCGAAAAAACGGCTCGTTTCTGAGGAAAAACGGGTCGTTTTTTTTATGGCGCGATATTGACAAAAAGCCCTTTGCATGTTATAATATTTAGCATATAATATTTTTTAGGGATAAAAAAATGACGGACGAAGAATTGACGAAGAAAATATTCGATCACGATCAGTTTATCAAGCTGATCGGGGCGGAAATTTTGGAGTTGAATACCGAAAGAGCGGTGGTACGTGCTCCGATTACCGAAAATTGTTTCAACGCCAACGGCACAGCGCAGGGCGGTATGCTGTATACCTTAGCGGACTTTGCGTTTGCGGTGCACGCAAACCATATTCACCCGATGACGGTGACGCAATGCGGGCATATCGATTACGTGCGTGCGGCAAAGCCCCCGTACGTTACCGCAGAGGCGCGGGAAAAGGTGCGCGCGGGGCATAACACCGTCAGCGAAGTCATTCTTCGCGACGCGTCGGGCGAGGTCGTTTGCGTTTGCTCGTTCAACGGCTTTGTCAAGGACGTGGACAGGGCGGCGCTTGCGGAAAAATTTGGATAAACGAAAGGAAAAGAGATATGAAAGAATTGATGCTGACAAACAAAGCGATTGCGCGCGGCGCGTACGAAGCGGGGGTAAAGGTGCTTTCCGCCTATCCCGGCACGCCCAGCACGGAAATCGCGGAAAACTTTGTGAAACACGAGGGCGTATATGCGGAATGGGCGCCCAACGAAAAGGTCGCGGTAGAGGTGGCGATCGGCGCAGCGGTCGGCGGCGCAAGGGCTATGGCATGCATGAAACACGTCGGACTGAACGTAGCGGCAGACCCGTTGTTTACCGTGGCGTATACGGGGATCAACGGCGGGCTTGTTATCGTCGTTGCGGACGACCCCGGTATGCACTCTTCGCAAAACGAACAGGACAGCCGTTATTATGCGCGTAGCGCGCACGTGCCCATGTTAGAGCCGTCCGACGCGGGCGAGGCAAAGGAATTTGTCAAGCTTGCGTATGAGCTCAGCGAAAAATTCGACACGCCCGTATTGCTGAGAGAAACGACGCGCGTAGCACATTCCCACGGCATGGTGGAGCTTTGCGATCGGGAAGAGGTGGGCGTAAAGCCGTACGAAAAATCGTCGGCGAAATACGTTATGATGCCCGCCAACGCGATCAAGCGCCACGTGGTCGTCGAACAGCGCGACAAGGATATTTTAGAGTATGCTTGCACGATGGCATGTAACCGCGCGGAATATACAAACGAAAAGGAAATCGGCGTGGTATGCTCGGGCGTGGTGTATGAATATGTAAAAGAGGCGTTGCCCAGCGCCAACGTGTATAAGATCGGTACGGTACACCCCGTACCCGTGCCCGCGATCGCTCAGTTTGCGAAAAAGGTAAGCAAGCTCTACGTCATTGAAGAATTAGAACCCTTTATCGAGGATACGTTAAAGGCGGCGGGGATCGCTTGCGAGGGCAAATCGCTGTTCTCTCTGCAAGGCGAAATTTCCGTGCCGAAGATTAAGGCGGCGTTCGGTTTGGCGGCGGACGAAGTGGCGGCGGCGGAAAGTGTGCCCGCCCGTCCCCCCGTTATGTGCGCGGGTTGCCCGCACCGCGGCGTGTTCTACGTTTTGAACAAATTGAAACTGACGGTCAACGGCGATATCGGCTGTTATACCCTCGGCGCGGTAGCCCCCTTGTCGGCGGTGGATACCTGCGTATGCATGGGCGCGTCCGTGGGCATGGCGCACGGCATGAAAAAGGCGACGGACGGGGATAGCCGTAACGTGGCGGTGATCGGCGATTCGACCTTTTTGCACAGCGGCGTGACGGGCTTGATCAACGCCGTGTATAATCAAAGCGGCATTACGCTGATGATTTTGGATAATTCCACGACGGGTATGACGGGGCATCAACAGCACCCCGCGACGGGTAAAAACCTCAAAGGCGAGCCCGCGCCCGTGGTGCTCTTGGACGAGCTTTGCCGCGCTTGCGGGGTCAAGGACCTTGCGATCGTGGACGCGTACGACGTGAAAGCGGTGGAAAAGGCGGTAAAGGCGGCGATCGCTTCGCCCGAAGTCAGCGTAATTATCGCGCAACGCCCTTGCGCTCTGCTTGATAAATCCCCCAAACCGAAGATGAACGTCGTCAATTGTAAAAACTGCGGCGTGTGCATGCGTATCGGCTGCCCTGCGATCAGCATGGGTGAAAACTGCGTGGTTATTGACGTAAATCAATGCACGGGTTGCGGCGTTTGCGCCGCGGTATGCCCCTTCCACGCGCTTGTAAAGGAGGGCGAATGATATGATGAACGTATTGATTGCAGGCGTAGGCGGACAGGGTACGTTGCTTGCGAGCCGTGTCCTCGGGAAATACGCCATGCTGGCGGGAAAGGATTGCAAGCTGAGCGAAATCCACGGCATGAGCCAACGCGGCGGCAGCGTAGTTACGCACGTGCGTATCGGCGATAAAATTTATTCCCCCGTGATTTGGGAGGGGAGTGCGGACGTGGTTTTGGCGTTTGAGGCGTTGGAGGCGGCGCGTGTAAAGCATTATTTGAAAGAGGGCGGGGTGTTGCTTGTCAACGACGAAAAGATTTTGCCCATGCCCTGTATTACGGGCGCGGCGAAATATCCCGACGGCTTAAAGGACAAACTGCTTGGCGAAAACGAAAACGTGCATTTTGTGTCGGCGCAGGCGTGGGCGATGGAGGCGGGCAGCGCGAAAGCGACGAATATCGTTATGCTCGGCGCGCTGTGCAAGCTGTACGGCTTTGATAAGGAAATCATGGCGGCGGCGGTGGCGGCTTGCGTGCCTGAAAAATTCCGCGCGCTGAATATGAAAGCCTTTGAACTCGGCTTTGAGCGGGTGTAAAGAGCAGATAAAAAAGAAAAATACACGTCGTAATTTTACGGCGGTTGCAGGGGGAAACTGCAACAAAGGAAAAAATTATATGCAATATTTTCAAAAAGAATTGGAGACGATGAGTCCCGACCAAAAAAAGGTGCTGCAATCCGAACGTTTGGTGAAAATGGTTAAGTATGTGTACGAAAACCAAAAACCTTACCGCGAAAAGATGGACGCGATGAAGCTCAAACCCAGCGATATCAAATCCATCGACGACATTTATAAATTGCCGTACACCGTAAAACAGGATCTGCGCGACGCGTATCCGTTCGGTATGATGGCACGCCCTCGCCGCGATCTGGTGCGTTTGCACGCGTCCAGCGCAACGACGGGTAAGCTGACCGTTGCGGGCTATACTATGAAGGATATCGACGTATGGGCGGATTGTGCGGCGCGTTCGCTAGTTATGGCGGGCGCGGACGAGGACAGCGTTGTGCACGTAGCCTACGGGTACGGGCTGTTCACGGGCGGCTTGGGCATGCACTACGGCGCTGAAAAAATGGGCGCGTGCGTCGTGCCCGCGTCGGCAGGTAACACCCAAAAACAAATTCAGCTCATCACCGATTTCGGCGCGGATATTATCTGCTGTACGCCGTCGTATATTATCTATTTGGCGGAAGAGATCGACAAGCTTGGTTTAAAACCGGGCGTGGATATCAAGCTGAAAGGTGGCGTATTCGGCGCAGAAGCGTGGTCGGAAGGTATGCGCGCGGACATTGAAAGGCGTTTGGGTATCCGTGCTTGCGATATCTATGGGCTTAGCGAAATTGCAGGTCCGGGCGTTGCGTGCGACTGTCAGTTCAAGACGGGTATGCATTTCCAGGACGATCATTTCTATCCCGAAATCGTGGACGTGGACACCCTCGAACCGTTGCCCTACGGCGAATCGGGCGAGCTGGTAATCACCACGCTCACCAAAGAGGGTATGCCCTTGCTTAGATACAGAACGAGGGATATCGCAAGCTTGAACGCCGATCCTTGTCCTTGTGGCAGAACGACGGTCAAGCTCAACAAGATCACGGGCAGAAGCGACGATATGCTCATTATCCGCGGCGTAAACGTATTCCCGTCCCAGATCGAAAGCGTGTTGTTGACGAACTCTGACATTCAACCCCATTACCATATCAACGTTGACCGCGTGAATAACCTCGACACGATGGAGATCGTGGTAGAGCTTTCGCCCAGCATTTCTATCGACGAAGTTGCGCACGTGGAAGAGATCCGCAAGAAGTTGGCGGCGGATATGGCGTCGGCTTTGTCGGTTAGCGCAAAAATTACCCTTGTTTCGCCTGGTACGGTGGCGCGTAGCGAGGGGAAGGCGAAACGTATTACAGATAGGAGAAAATTATGATAAAACAAATCGCAGTATTTTTGGAAAACAAAGCAGGCAAAGCAAGCGCGTGCTGTAAAGTGTTAAAGGACGCCAACGTCAATCTGCTGGCGTTGTCGATTGCGGACACGCAGGATTTCGGTATTTTGCGTTTGATCACCGAGGACAACGCAAAGGCGCTTTCCGCGTTGAAAGAGGCGGGGTATATCTCGTCGGAGGTGGAACTCGTAGGGTTGGAAGTGCCCGATAAAGCGGGTGCGCTTGCCGAACTGTTGATCGCGCTTGGCGACGGCGGGGTCAGCGTGGAATACATGTATTCGTACGCAGGCGTGGACGGACACGCAAAGATCGCGTTCAAGACGGCTACGACCGAAAAGGCGATCGACGTTTTGAAAAAAGCGGGCGCAAAACTGCTTTAAAAAGACAAATAAAAAACCGCGGTTTCGGAAAAGCGAAACCGCGGTTTTGTCATAGATAGGTTTATTTTCAAATCAAAGCGGGGATAATCAAAGCGGCGATCACCACAACGCCGAGTAGGATACGGTATGCGCCGAACACCTTAAAATCGTGCTTTTTCACGAAGTTCATCAAGAATTTGATCGCGACCATGGACACGGCAAACGCCACCGCCATACCGATCAAAAGATACCCGATCTCCGCGCCCGCGATACTGCCCTCGTTCATGAGAAATTTCAAAATCTTATATCCGCTCGTGCCTACCATGGTAGGGATAGCAAGGAAGAACGTAAACTCGGCAGACGCCGTTCTGCTCACCCCCAAAAGGAGTGCGCCGATAATGGTGATACCCGATCGGGACGTGCCGGGGATCGCCGCAAGCACCTGAAAACACCCGATAAAAAAGGCGTATTTGTAGGACAGAGCGGCAATTTCCGTGATCTTTGCGTTGCGCTTTTCGTTCCATTTTTCCACAAAGATAAAGACGATACCGTACACGATCAGCGCGCCTGCGATAATCGCGGTTTCGCTTAAAGTGGAAAGCTTTTCAAACGCTTGGTCGATTGCGATAGCAAAAACGGCGGGAACGCATGCGACGATGACTTTCAGCCACATCGTCAAGACGTCTTTTTTCCAGACGATTTTGCTCTTGATTTCGCCGTTTTCTCCGTTGGCTTGCTCTGTTTTTCCAAGGGGAAAAAGCTTTTTCCAAAAGAGAACGACGACGGCGAAGATCGCGCCGAGCTGTATCAAATATTCAAACAGCTCCATAAATCCCGCTGATACGTTTTTGATCGGGCAGAATCTTTCAAAGAGAATGAGATGTCCCGTGCTCGATACGGGCAGCCACTCGGTAATCCCCTCGATAATGCCGAAGAAGATGATTTTTAAAACGTTAAGAAAGTTCATAAAATTTCCTTTTTTTGGTAGTCTATGACCATTACGCTAAGATTATAGCATTAAAACGCGTGAAAAGTCTACTATTTTACTAAAAAAATCGAAAAAATGGGGAAAAGTGCGCTAAAAATTTTATCGTAAGTGTTGCAAAGGCAAAAATTTTATGATATAATGTGAAGTATAAACGAATAAAATGACGGGGGTACTTTGCGGCAGATTTATCGTTGAGTAAATTGAAGGGGGTACCGAAGATGGCTCAGGGTACTGTGAAATGGTTCAATGC
>JAFTQY010000084.1 GCA_017462505.1 Clostridia bacterium | reverse complement strand
GCTACCTTGAAGTCCATATCGCCGAGGAAGTCTTCAAGGCCTTGAATGTCGGTCATGATAACGTACTTGCCCGTTTCTTGATCTTTAACAAGACCCATTGCGCAGCCTGCTACGGGGGCGGTGATGGGAACGCCTGCGTCCATAAGCGACATCGTCGAGCCGCAAACCGACGCCATCGACGACGAACCGTTGGACGACATGATATCGGATACCACGCGGATCGCATACGGGAATTCGTCGGGGGAGGGAATTACGGGAACAAGCGCACGTTCTGCGAGCGCGCCGTGACCGATTTCACGACGGCCGGGGCTGCGGAGCGCCTTTGCTTCGCCCGTCGAATAGCCGGGGAAGTTGTACTGGTGCATGTATCTCTTCTGTTCTTCTTCGTCAAGACCTTCCATTCTCTGCGCTTCGCCGAGCATACCGAGGGTACAGGTCGTAAGCGCCTGCGTTTGACCTCTCGTGAACACAGCCGAGCCGTGTACGCGGGGAAGTACGCCGTGTTCGCACCAGATGGGACGAACTTCATCGAGCGTTCTGCCGTCGGGACGAACGCCGTCGAAAATCTTCGCGCGGACGATACCCTTAACGATATAGTAGATGGAATCTTTCACTTCGCGGATTTGGTCGGGATAGATTTCCTTGAAATGTTCAACGATCTCCGCCTCTGCCTCCGCCTGTTTTACCTGTCTTTCCTGACGATCGAACGTATCGAGCGCCGCATACAGCTTGTCGTAGCCGTATTCTTTTACCGCCGCGTCGAGCTCTTCGGGAATATGGTAAAGCTCCATTGCTTTCTTGGGTTTGCCTACTGCGGGAACGATTTCGCCCTCAATCCAAGCGCAAACCTTTTTGATTTCTTCGTGACCGAACATGATCGCGCCGACCATTTCTTCGTCGGTAACCTCGTTCGCGCCTGCCTCGATCATGAGGATCGCGTCGGACGTACCTGCAAGGTTGAGGTGGATCGTGCTCTTTGCGCGCTGTTCAACGTCGGGGTTGATTACGTATTCACCGTCAACACAGCCAACGACAACCGAACCCGTAGGACCTGCCCAAGGAATATCGGAAATGGAAAGCGCGATGGACGAACCTACCATTGCCAAAGGCTCGGGGGAAATATCGGGATCAACGGAAAGCGCCGTTGCGACAACGACTACGTCGTTGAAGATACCCTTCGGGAACAAGGGACGAATGGGACGGTCGATCAAACGGCTCGTCAAAATCGCCTTGTCGGACGCTCTGCCCTCGCGTTTTTTGAAACCGCCGGGGATCTTACCCACAGCGAACATTTTTTCTTCGTAATCAACGGAAAGAGGGAAGAAGTCCATACCTTCTCTCGCCGTTTCACTCATACATACCGATACGTGTACCGCCGTATCGCCGCAGCGCACCAAGCACGCGCCGTTTGCCTGTTCCGCATATTTGCCGATCTCAACGACGAGCTCTCTGCCTGCGTAATTTGTTTTAAATACTCTGCTATTGCTTAAATCCGGCATTTTTATAAATCTCCTTATACTTGAATTCTTTTTTGTTCTTGTCCGTCTACGTCGCCCGACGGGGACGGGGTCCGATACCGCGACGCGCGAGCCCAAGCCTATGCCGTGGCTTGTCCGCGTTTGTGCCGCGTATCCGTGGTTGTACTTTTCCACCTTTTCACAAAAAAGAGCGAGTTAAAATAACCCGCCCTTTCGTGCTTGCTTATTTTCTGAGACCCAACGCTTCGATAATCGCTCTGTATCTTTCGATGTCTTTCGCTTTGAGATAGTCCAAAAGACCGCGGCGTTTACCTACCATTTTCAACAGACCGCGACGGGAATGGTTGTCCTGCTTGTGCTGTTTCAAATGTTCGTTGAGGTGGTTGATTCTCTGCGTCAACAGAGCAATCTGTACTTCGGGCGAACCGGTGTCGCCTTCGTGGGTAGCAAATTTTGCAATGATTTCGTTCTTTTCCATTTCTTTATCCTCCTGTGTTTTGGAAAATTATATCACGAGCCGCAGAGCCCAACGTGGAGAATCGTTCCGCCCAGACAGCCGTTATTACTATTTTAGCATATTCTTTTTGGATTGTAAACCAAATATGCGCGCTTTTTTACTTTTTTTCGCCGTTTATAGGAAAAATTTTCTTCTTTTTTCAATCGTTTCGTTCACGTGCGCAATATACGTGGGCAGATCCTTTTGCGAGGCAAGGCGGGTGATCAAGCCCTTTTCGGTGAATACACGCTTGGAAACGGCGTTTGCGCCCACCGCCAAATTGTCCGCGATCTCTTCCATGATATCGATATTGTACACGCACGCCTTATTCGGTTTCGTCCAGCCCACGTTTTCGTTGTTGCCCACCTGATATTTTTGACGGTACATATAATAGGGCACATACCCGTTTGCGCTTAAAATTTCGCGCGAGGCGGATACCATGTCCGAGATGAACCCGTTTTCCAAATAGTCCGTTTCCTCTTTGAGCTTTGCTCCCGATTTCAAGGACAAACAATGCACGGTGACATTGTCCGCGCCCGTTTCCACCGCCTTTTGCACGCTTTCGACAAACACGTCGGGCGTTTCGTCCGTCAACCCCGCGATCAAATCCACGTTGATATCAAAGCCGTATTTTTGGGACAGCGCAAACGCGTCGTATACGTCCTTTTCCGTGTGCTTTCTGCCGATCTTTTGCAAAGTTTCGTTTGAAAAGCTCTGCGGATTGATACAGATACGGGTCACGCCAAAATCCTTTAAAAGCTTTAATTTGTCGTCCGTGAACACGTCGGGTCGCCCCGCCTCCACCGTGTATTCGGCTTTGGGGTTGCACCCCTTAAAAATGGGCTCTATCCCCTGCAAAACCCGTTTTAAATCGGGCACGTCCAAGGCAAAGGGCGTTCCGCCGCCGATATAGATACTGCGAAGCTTGCCAACGCTCTCTTTCGCCGCCAGCAATTCCTTATCCAAGCAATCGAGATATGCGGGCAAGAAATGCCGCGTTTTTTCAATAGGCGCGGTGATAAACGAACAGTACGCGCATTTCGTTGGACAAAAGGGAATGGATACGAACAGGTCGGTGTTGCCGTCTTTCTTCTCGTAAATCCCTTTCTGCGCCTGCAAAATCTGTGCCACCAAAGCGATATTCTCGTCCCGTACCCCCATCTTTTGGAATAAATCGGCAAAATCCTTGCCCTGTTCTTGTTCCATGTACGCAAGCTTGGTCGGACGAATCCCCGTCAGCGCGCCCCAGGGCATTTCCTCCTTGTATTCCGCACTTAAAATTTGATACAATCTAAGCTTTGCGTAGCGGCGTTCCAACCGCTTATATTCGAGTTCGCTGCGTACCGTATCCCTATCTTCGTAATAAAAATCCTTGTTATCCACCGAAAACGAATTGCAAAAAACGCCTTCCTTAAACGCAAAGGAATGCGTCAAAACTTCGGGACGGCGTTTGAACAAACGCACGACGTCCAAAAGCTCGTTTTCCAAAAATTGACAGTCGGTGGTAAAGGTCATGTTTTCTCCGTCCGCGTTTACGCGTCCAGCATAAACGGGTTGTATTTTCGTTCGTTTTCGATCGTGGTCGGGTCGTTATGCCCTACATACACGGGCATATCGTCCAGCGTAGCAAGCCGTCTTAACGAGGCGCGCATTTGCCCGATATCCCCCGTGGGGAAATCCGTCCTGCCGATACTGCCTAAAAAGAGGGTATCCCCCGTGAACAAGTACCGTCCCCCGTCCTTTGCGGTAAAAAGATAACAGCAGCTCCCCGCCGTGTGACCTGGCGTGAGCAGCATTTTCACGGAAATCCCGTCTAAATTTTTCTCTTCGTTGTCCGTAAAGGTATCGTCTACGGCGTACGCAAAACGGGGCGCGCCGAACAGGTCGAACACGTCCGCATTCGTGCCGATCAGCGGTTTTTCCTTGTCCGAACAAAGCACCTTTGCGCCCTGTTCTTGCAGAGCGGGCACGCCGAACACGTGATCGAAATGGCAATGGGTGAGCAGCACGTACGCCGCCGTCAAGCCGCGTTTTTTCAGCTCGTCCGCGATACGGGGCTGGGACGGGTCGATCACAATCGCCCTTTTATCATCGATGGGAACGATATAAGTATTCGCCCCGAACCCACGGGGCGAAACGGTAATAATCTGCATAGTTTTCTCCATTAAAAGGAATTTGCAAGATTTGCAAATCGCGTAGATGCGAGCAGTTCAAGGCGTATTGAGCACACCGCAGGGAGCGTACATAGACGTACGTGACCAAGGGGCGCGCAAATACAACGCTGAAATGCGACGTAGATACGTCGTTTTACGTCAGTGAAGTGATGCGGTGGACGTTATATATCCTCTTGTCCGACTGTATTTTCTTTAAGAGCTGGTCGATTTCAGCGATATCCGTTAAGGAAATAGACGCCTCTAACACCGCGTCGCGGTTTTTATCGATCCTGCCGTTGACGGAAGTGATTGACAGTTTCAATTCGGACACAGCCGACGAAAGCACAGCAAGCGCCGCGCCCTGATCCGCCGCGCGAATGGATATATTCGCGTTGAATCGCTGTTTTGCGCCCGCCGCGATTTGCCATTCAGCCGACAGCAACCGCCCCTTATCCACGCCTTTGAGGTTAGGACAGTCCGCGCGGTGCACGACTACCCCCCTGCCGCGTGAGGTATATCCAACAATCTCGTCGCCCGGAACGGGGGAGCAACAGCCTGCAAAATGCACCAGCATACCGCCCTGTCCGTTGATCAGCACGCCGCCCGTAACCTTATTGCCGCCGTTTTTGATCTCGAACGCCGCCATCGGCGTTTCCTTACGGTAGCAATCAATGAGCTTAAACAGAACTTGGTTGACGGAGATCGAGCCGTAGCCCACCGCCGCGAACATTTCTTCCTGCTCGTTGAACGAAAACCGTTCGCTGATACGCTTGAACGCCTCGGGCGTGAGCAACGTCGAAAGGGAATACCCCTTTTTCTTTGCCTCTTCGTCCAGTTTTAATTGCCCGATACGGATATTTTCTTCCTTTAATTCGTTCTTGTAGAACTGGCGTATCTTCGCCTTTGCGCTGGACGATTTGATAAATTTCAGCCAGTCGCGCGAAGGGCCTTTGGAGTTCGGCGAAGTGATTACTTCGACTACGTCCCCCACTTCCAGCGTCGTGGTAAGGGGTACGATCTTAGAATTGACGCGCGCGCCCGTACAATGGTTGCCGACCTCCGAGTGGATCGCATACGCAAAATCGACGGGGGTCGCGCCCGGGGGCAGAGAAATGACCTTGCCGCGCGGAGTAAACACCAACAATTCGTGGCTGTACAGCTCCGTTTTGAGGGCACTGATAAACTCTTTGGAGTCCTTCAAATCCCCCTGCCATTCCATAACCTCGCGCAGCCACGCAAGACGGCTCTCGAAATTATTCGCCGTTTCTTCCGTCGTGCCTTCCTTGTATTTCCAGTGCGCCGCGATACCGAATTCCGCTACGCGGTGCATTTCTTCCGTGCGGATCTGAATTTCAAACGGTTGCCCGTAACGGGTCATGACCGTCGTGTGCAAGGACTGGTATTTGTTGGGCTTTGGCGTAGCGATATAATCCTTGATACGCCCGGGGATCGGTTTCCATTTTTCGTGGATACGCCCCAACACCGTATAGCATTGATTGATGTCCTTTACGATCACGCGCACCGCCGTCAAATCGTAAATTTCGTCCAAGGTCTTGCCCTTGTTTTTCATCTTTTTATAGATGGAATAGAAATGCTTGGGTCGCCCGAATACTTCCCCTTCCACCTTGTCCGCTTGCATCAGCTCTTTCAGCTCTTCTACGATGCTGTTGACAAATTCCTTGCGCTCGGAAAGCTGTTCGCGGATATTATAGACCAAATATTCGTACGACTCGGGGTCGAGGTATCTAAGACAGAGGTCTTCCAGCTCGCACTTGATTTGCGAAATACCCAGTCTCCCTGCCAGCGGTGCGAAAATATCCAGCGTTTCGTTCGCCATACGCTGCTGCCGTTCGTGCGAAAGGAAATTCAAGGAACGCATATTGTGCAAACGGTCGGCAAGCTTGATGATGATCACGCGCACGTCCTTTGCCATCGCCACGAAAATTTTACGGAAATTTTCCGCGTTTTCGTCTTCTTTGGATTTAAAAACGATCTTTTCGAGCTTGGTTACGCCGCCGACAAGGGTCAAAATCTCCTCGCCGAATTCCGCGCGAATGTCTTCCGCCGTCGAATCGGTGTCCTCGATCACGTCGTGCAAAAGCGCCGCGGCGATCGTCGCCGCGTCCAAGCCCAAGTCAATGAGGATATCCGCCACCGCGCAGGGGTGAATAAAATACGGCTCGCCCGAGGCGCGTTTTTGGTTAGCGTGCGCCTGTTTCGCATATTCGTACGCCTTTAAAAGGACAGCGCGTTGCTCCCCTTGATACCCCTCTTCAATTTTTTTCAACGTACTTTCTGTTTCCATACTCTTAACTCTTTCGTATCCGTTTCAAAAATCAATTGCCACGCAGTAAACATACCTTGCGGTAGATTGCCGAATCGTTCAGCTCCGCTTTCACGCCCCGATAAACCGTCAGCTTTCCGCCGTCGAACGCCACCAAGCCCAGCTCCTCAAACACGCTGAGCGCAAAGATAAATTCCATTTTATCAAAGCCCAGAGCGCCGCAAGAAACCGCCAGCTCTTCCACCGTTTCGCCGTATAAGCTGTTCACCTCGCGGCGAAGCGCCGAAAAGATTTCCAACAAGCTTTCGCGCGCCACGTCCAGCCCCTCGAACATGGTATAACCGCACACGTCGCGGTTGACGTACACCTTTCTGTTTTTGAGCGCCGCGATATTGAAATCGGACGGCACATCCAAGAAGATGAAATCTCTAAACCCCGACAAATCGGCGTCGGGCGCGGGCGAGATCACCAGCGCGTTGGCAAGGTTGCGCGAGGAGGGATAAAAGAGGTCGCAACCGAATTTTTCCAACCCCTCGTAACGGCGCAACGTACGCCGATCGGACGCGATTAAACACAACCCGTATGGGCACTCTTTGTGTTTTTGATCGATCAGAGCCTTGGTTTCCTCTGCGGATAATTCCTCCACGTCCGCAGCCACGCCGCTCGCATACGAACGGGCGATCGTGTTGGCGAAAATGCTCTCCGCGGCGTTTCTGCCCGTCCTGCCGTCGTACAGCAGGTCGCGCACGTGTCCTTTGATATATTCTCTGCCCTTATATTTGGACAGGTTGATTTCAAAAATAAAATTCTTTTTAACGTCGCTTTCAATGATTTTCAGGTTTTTCGCGCCCGAAAAATACATCAGGTCGATATAATCGCTCTTCACCGACAGGTGCGGCGACATTGCCTTGACGGGTCGCGCCGAGCACGCCCCCGCCGTAATCGAGAACAAGGGACGTCTGTGCCCTACGCCGTAGGGCTCCATCGCCACCAGCTCGCGGGCGAATTTTTCAGGGAAACGTTCGGTGATCTCCGCGCTGACAGGGATAAGCTGTTCAAAATCCTCGCTTGTATACGTTCTGCCGATCTCTTCCCCCAGAGCCTTTTCCAAATCGTCGAATTTATCCACGCGGATATTGATACCCGCCGCCTGCGCGTGCCCGCCGAATTCTTCCACGTGCTCCGCACAGCTTTTCAAGGCGTTGAAAATGTTCACGCTTTCGATACTGCGCGCGCTGCCTTTGAGCATATCGCCGTGACGGACAAAGAGCAGGGTGGGACGGTTGTATTCTTCCGCGATACGCGCCGCAACGATACCGACAAACCCGCTGTTCCAGCTCTCGTCGGAAAGCATGATCACGTTGCCGTACGCGCCCTTTTCAAGGAGCTTGCGTTTTGCCGAGGCGTACAGCTCGTCACAGCATTTTTGCCGTTCGGTGTTGTACAGGCAAAGCTTGGTTGCCAAATCGTAAATTTCCGATTCGTTTTCGGAGATAAACAGACGGAACGCCGCCTGCGCGTCCCCCATTCTGCCCGCCGCGTTCACGCGCGGCGCAACGTTAAACGCCAAGGTCTGCGCGGTAATACCGTCGTAATTTTTACCGAGCAGCATCGAAAAACAGGAACGGAGCTTGGTGTTGAATAATTTCAACCCCTCCGTCACGATATCGCGGTTTTCGCCGAGGAGCGGCACACTGTCCGCTACCGTAGCAAGGGTCGCAAAATCAAGATACTGGTACGCCTTTTCCCCGATCAGCGCGCAGGCGAGCTTGAACGCCACCCCCGCGCCACAGAGGTTATCGTACGGGTAATCGTCTTCCAGCTTGGGATTGACGATAATGCAATCGGGCAAAACCTCGGGCAGCTCGTGGTGGTCGGTGACGATCACGTCCGAGCCAAGCTCGTAGATATATTGCGCCTCTTTCGCGCACGAGATACCGCAGTCCACCGTGATAAACAGTTCGGGATTACATTCTTCAAAAATGCGGTCGATCGTTTCTTCGGAAAGCCCGTATCCGTCCACGCGTTCGGGCACGTACACGTGCGCCTCGATACCGAAATCGCGCAGGGCGTGGTACATGATCGCGGACGCGCAGATACCATCGGCGTCGTAATCGCCGAACACCGCCACCGTTCTGCCCTCGTCGCGTGCCTGCGTAATTAAGTCCACCGCCTCTTTCATGCCTTTCATAAGATACGGCGAAAGGAAATTTCTTTCGGACGGGTGCATGAAACGGCGGATTTTTTGCACGGTATCCACACCGCGCGCGTACAAAATCCGCGTGATCTGCTCCGTCAAGCCCGTCGCCGCGGCAAGATCGGAGATGATATTCAGTTGTTCTTCCGAAAAGGAATATTCGGGAACAATACGTTTCATGGTTTCGTCCTTATTTTTAACGTTAGTTTATAGAGAAAGCGTACGGGCGGAAGAAAGCCCCCTCCCGCCCGTTTCATTTTAGGTCAATTGTTAATCAACGAGTTCTTCGTCGTTCGATTTCTTTGCCTTTTCGCCTTTCTTTGCGCCTTTATAGCCCGTCGATTTTTTCGCCGCAAGCTGATCCGCGCACTTTTTCGCGGGCACGAACATAGTCGGCACATACAGCAAACCGATGAACGCCGACGCCAAGATCGCCAAGATCGCCGACAGCGAGAACCAAGCGATTGCCGCTCTGCCTACGCAGATCATCACGAGCAGAGCCACGCCGAGGATCGCCGAGAACAACGTCGTTTCTTTCCAAGCGATGGAAGAAGAGATAAGCTCTTCCGCCGATTTGCCCGCCGCGCTTTCTTCTTTCTGCGCCGCGCGCAATTTGTTGAAGAACATCAAAACCGTTACCGTCGAGAAGAGCACGGACGCCGCGATAACCGCCGCTACCGCAGGGGTCACGGGGATACGAACGAGCGCGATCAGCGCCGTCGTCAAGCCCATCGAAAGCAGGTTGCCGCCGAGCATATACAATGCCGCGAACAGCTTATAACGGATCCACACGTACACAAGGGACGCTACCGCAAAGATCAAGAGTGCGATCAAGCCGCGACCTACGTAATTCTTCGCCACCGTACCCGAAACCTTTACGTCTTCCACGCTTACCGAGAAGATCGCGTCGGGGAATTCCGTCGCCAGCTTGCTGTCGAGCACGATTTTAACCGCGCGGAGGGTTTCGATAGAGGTGTCTTTGTCGAACACGTATACCACGTCCGTACCTGCAAGACCTCTTTCGCCGACGTTGATATCGTCCGCCTCCAAGCCCGCCTGTCCAAGCACGCCGTTTACCGAGCCCTTAATTTCGCCGCCGTCTACCTGATAGGAATAATAGTCCACGGAAACGGTGACCGTCTTTACGTCCTTGATGCTGCTGTTAAAGCCAAGCACAGCGCAAAGCACGATACCTGCCGCCAAGATCGCCGCCAAAACAGCGGACAAGATCAAGGCAAATTTCTTCGTCAATTTCAAGTTGGGAGCTTTACAACACTTAATCTTCATCGTCGTCATCCTCCCTTACAAAGTGGAAATATTTATATTTGTCTTTGCTTGCGGAAAGCAAGGTATAGTTGATACCGCGTTCCCAAAGCAGGTTGCAGAATGCCGCCGAAATCACGCAGATCAACGAGTGGATCGCAAGCGTGTGCAGATTTGCAACGCCCACGAGCAAGGACAGAGCCGCCACAAACAATACTACGTATACGTCGATCACGTTCCAAAGGGTCTTTTTATAACCGTTCTTCACAGCCGACTGTACCGTTTTACCCTGCATAACCTCTTTTTTGATCGCGTTGTAGATATACGCGTGGAATACGTTGATCATTACCAAGCCGAAGAGGAAGGTCATGATCGCCGCCGCCGACAGTTCCAAAACGCCCTCGGTGATAAACGCAAAGCAAAGCGCGGTGATGATGAAATAGCTAAGGTTGGTGTATACGTTTACGATACCGAATCTGCCCATCTTCACCACGGAAAGCACCATAAGCGCCACCATGATCAAAAGCAAGCCGCCGAATACCCAGTAGAGAATGTTCTTGCCGTAATCGCCCGTAAAGGAACGGATCGAATCGGATTCCAACGCGCTGAAATTAAACGCGATCGGCAAATTAGAATCTGCGTCGCCGATATAGATAACGCCCGTGTTCATCAAGGATTCCAGCAAGATCGCGATGGTTTCCGCATAACGGATATCCCCTTGCTCTGCGATGGGATAACTGATCTTATCGCCGCCGATATATTCGGATGTAACGCTAAGCATCGTTTCCCCGCCGATCGCGATATCCAAAGCCGTGCTTTCGGAATTTTTAAAATCGCTGACCATCTGACGGCCTGCGCCCGTAAATTCGATCTGCAAATACACAACTTCGTATTTCGTCTTTAACTTGATCTCTTTGATAAGATCTTTTACGGTAACGTCGCCAGCCAGAGCCGCAACCTCCGCGCCGTCCTGCATGAACGTAAATTCGCCGAACATATTAAACAGCGTGAACGCCTGCGACGCATTCGTGCCGGGATCTTTCGCGCTCTGCGTTTCCGTCTTTTCGCCCGCGCCAAGCTCCACGCGCAACACGTAATCGTTTACGATCGCAACGCTGTGGTATTCGTACTCTTTCGCCGCGTAACGGTTTTTCACTTCGTTTGCCGCCTTAGCGAACGCCGCGTCAAAGTCCGCCGAAACAACCCATTTGCCGTCCGCGTTCTGTTCCAAAACGCCGTCGTCCTCGTCCGTGCTAAAATACAAACCGTTGATACCCTCTACGTCTGCGTAAGCCGCTTTGTAATCTTCGAGCGCCTCTTGCGCCTCGGCAATCTTCTTCTGATCGCCCTCCGCATAAGCCTCGTCGTACGCCGCCTGGTAACCGAGAAGGTCCGTTTCGTACTCGGTTTCGGAAATCACACCGTTGGGATAGTAGTAGGTGTAGTACCCGTCACCGAAGTCCCTGCCGACGTCGAATTGCAAAACGGCGGGATTCCAGCTGTCCTTTTTGTTTGCGCTCCAAGGCAAACGGAAGGAAGGGAACGCCGTGATCACACACAACGCGGCAATTACGATGGTAAGCAACGTCATGATCACCACCGATTTCTTTTTGCCCATAATAGCCTCCTGTGTATTTCGGATTTTATTCTTCCGACATCTTACAATGAATACTTATTTATTATACATTATTTATAGCCGACTCGTCAACAATTATCGACGACTGTGCGGCATTTTTTTGCGGTTTTTGCAAAATTTTATTGCTCGTATCCCGCATTTTGCTTATTTGCCGAGCAATTTTTTCTCTGCCAAAATGTGCATAGCGCATTCCACGCGCTTTTTCATCATCGCGCAGGTCACCTCATACGGCTCGTTGATATCCCCGTTGAAGTTGTAGTTATTCGCGCTGCAACCGCCCGAGCAAATGAATTTTGCAAAGCAATCCTCGCATTTTTTGCGGGTGAACAAGCAGGAATTTTTAAACAGCTCGCGCGTGTCGTCGCGGGTGATCCCCTCAAACACGCTGCCCATACGGAATTTTTCGTTGCCTGCAAATTGATGGCAGGGATACAGATCGCCGTTGGGGGTCACCGAGAAATACTCGTTGCCCGCCCCGCAAGCCGATACCCGCTTGGAAAGGCAGGGCCCGCCCTCCAAATCGATATTGAAATGGAAGAAATTAAACCCGTCGCCGTCCTTGTGGCGTTGCAAATACGCCTCGCAGAGATTTTCGTACTCTTGATTGATCGCGGGGATATGCTCCGTTTTAATTTGCAAATCGTCGATATCCGTCACCACGGGTTCCATCGAAATAGAATCTACGCCCTGATCGGCGATGAACAGAACGTCTTTGGCAAAATCGAGATTTTTCGCCGTAAACGTGCCACGCACGTAGTAGCTTTTCGTGCCGCGAAGAGAGATGAATTTTTTGATTTTGTCAATGATGAGATCGAACGTGCCTTTGCCGTTGATCGTGGTACGTATCGCGTCGTGCACTTCTTTTCGTCCGTCCAAGGACAGCACCACGTTCTCCATTTCTTCGTTGAAAAATTGAATGGTTTCGTCGTTTAAAAGGAGCGCGTTGGTCGTCGTCGTAAACAGGAATTTTTTACCGACCTTAGCCCCCTCTTCCTTGGCGTAATAGACCGTCTTTTTCAAAACGTCGAGGTTCATTAACGGTTCGCCGCCGAAAAAGTCCATTTCCAAAACCTTGCGTTTGCCGCTGTTTTTAATCAAGAAATCGACCGCCGCTTTTGCCGTTTCAAAGCTCATGCTTTCGCGCTTAGAATGGTACGCCCCCTCGTCGGCAAAGCAATACCGACAGCGGAAATTGCAATCGTGGCAAATGTGGATACAAAGCGCCTTGACCTCGTTGCTTTTTACAGGGTACGCCTTGACCTCGTCCTTAAAGAGCAAGCCCTGCGCCTTTAATCCGTCCACGTCGGACAGGATCTCGGCGATCTGCTCGTCGGTGATATAGGTGATATCGACGGCTTGTCCCAGCTCTTTCGCTTTTAAATAATCGGCGGTGGGCTTGTCGCACTCGTGCAACGAGCCGCTACCCACGTCATATATGTAATTTTTATCTCTGTAACTGAATACGTGTATCACGGTATCCTTCCTTTTTTGTCTACTCGGTTAAAAACGGCGTACTGAATCAATACGCCGTTTTTTGCGATTATTTCCTACGATTTGCGGCAAAACGCCGCGGTGCCAAAGAATTATTTGCGTTCGATTTTTTCTTCGCGCGTGATTCTTTCGCAGGACTGGTTACCTACCGTGCAGCTCGTTTTGCAAGCGGACTGACAGGTGCTTCTGCATTCGCCGCAAGCGGTCGTTTTCTTATCTGCGGGTTTCGCGATCGTTTTAATCATAACGTCCTCCTATGTGGTGTTGTTATTTTTGTTACGTCTATTATAATACACTTTTTCGTAAATTGCAAGTAGTTTTTTCTACTTTTTTCCGCTTTTCGGCTCTACAATCTCTTTTTTTGCGTTCCGCGCGCAAAACACGCACGTCAACGCCGTAAATTTACCCCCAAAACCCCGCCGATCACGCCGCCGAGCGCCGTAAAGACAAGCTCTGCAATCGCCAAGGGCGACAAGGAAAACGTTCCGCCGACGGTGGAAAACGTCACGTACGAGAGGCCGAAAAAGAGCACGCCGACCAGCAAGCCTTTCCGCCAGCCCTTTTCTCCGCGCACGAAAAACAGCGCGCCCAAAAACGCCGCCAGCACCTTGACCGTTTGATTGACGGGATACACCGCTTTGTCGGGCACGGGCGCAACCCGCAAGACCACCGCAAAGAAAATAGAAAACAACAGGGAAATCACCAAAGCCGTCAATACCGCCTTGATCACGGCGAAAACGCCGCCGTACAGCCTTTCGTTTTGCATAAAAAAACACCTCCGCTGTTATCCTATGCGGAGGCGTTGTTCTTTTATGCCGTTATTTAGTCTTCCTTTTTTTCTTCCGTTTCCGCGTTGTCGGCAACAGGCGCAAATTCAGGCGCAACGTCTTCTACGTTTTCTACCTCTTCTTCCTGTTCCTCTTCTTCAACGGGAGTTTCTACCGCGTCGATGATACGCCCGATCGCGTTTCTGTCAAAACGAATATACGTCTTGCCGAACTGTTCCGAGCCCGTTTCCAACACGAACGTACCCTCTTTCTTGTTCATTTCCACGATCGTACCAAATACGCCGCCGATCGTTTCCACTTTCGTACCCGCGCCAAGCGCGTTGAGCTTTTCCGTCGCCTCTTCCTGCTGCTTTCTACGCTTGCGGGAGCTCCAAGACATACCGAGAACAAGCAAAACCAAGAACGCGCCGACCAAAATCAGCATGCCGTATTTATCCCAAAAGGACAATTTTGCGGGCGTATCGCTACTGGTTACAGAGCTTACCGCGCCTTCCGCCGCCGTCAATAATTTCAATAAAAACATAGTATTATTCTCCTTCGCGCATATCGCGCGCTTTTTTACTTGCGTATTCTATGATACCCTTTTTTTGTGTTTTTTGCAAGCAATTTTTTACGTTTTTTCTTTCTTTTTCCATTTTTCACGGAAAATTCATAAACTTAACAAAACCTTACCACTTGCCCTCGCCGCCGTACTTGCGGTAAAATTCCTGCGTGTATTCCTTGACGTACCCGCCCAAAATCGAATTTCGCAGACCCTTCATCAGCTTATGCAAGAACGTGATATTGTGCAAGCTGAGCAGCATCGCGCCGTACATTTCGCCCGTGTTGATCATGTGGCGCAGATACGCTTTCGTGTAATTTTTACAGCAGTAGCAATCGCACTCTTCGTCGAGCGGCGTAAAGTCCTCTTTATATTTTCCGTTACGCACGACCACCCTGCCGCGAGAGGTCATCGCCGTACCGTTACGGGCGATACGGGTCGCAAGCACGCAGTCAAACATGTCGATCCCGCGGAGCGTTCCCTCGATCAAACAGTCGGGCGAACCTACCCCCATGAGGTATCTGGGCACGTCGGTCGGCAGCATCGGTTGCAAATGGTCGAGCATTTCGTACATGATCGGCTTGGGTTCGCCGACGGAGAGTCCGCCGATGGCGATACCGTGCTTTACAAACGGCAACGTGCGGCGCAAGCTTTCGCTGCGCAGATCCTTGTACATATTCCCCTGCACGATGGGGAAAAGCGCCTGCTCGGGCTTGTCGTGGAATTTATAACAGCGTTCCAGCCACGCCGCGGTGCGTTTCATCGCCGCCTCCGCTTGGGCGTGGTTATAGCCGTATTCGCTGCACTCGTCGAACGCCATGATGATATCCGCGCCGAGGTTTTGTTCTACCTGCATCGCCTTTTCGGGGGTGAAGAAATGCTTACTGCCGTCGATATTCGACGAGAACTGTACCCCCTCGTCGGTGATTTTGTTGAGCTTTCCAAGCGAAAAGACCTGAAAACCGCCGCTGTCCGTCAAAATGGGCTTGTCCCAGTGCATAAATTTGTGTAATCCGCCCGCCTTTTTAACGATATCGTCGCCGGGGCGCATATACAGGTGATAGGTGTTGGCAAGAATAATTTGCGAGCCCGCCTCTTTCAAATCGCGCGGGAAAACCCCTTTCACCGTCGCCTGCGTGCCGACGGGCATATAGACGGGCGTTTCGATATCGCCGTGCGGCGTGTGCAAAATCCCTGCGCGCGCCCCCGTTTCTTCGTCCGTCTTGATCACTTCAAAGGAAAAAAATTCGTTGTTCAAGGTACATACCTGCCCTTTTTTCGTTTTTCGTCCCCTATTATAGCATACTTTTTTCTCAAAAGCAAGCAAGATTGCCCTGCCTTTACCGATTATTGCGCGCCCGACGGATTTTATGTTTTTATGCAGTATATTCACAAATTTTATACATTTATACATTATATTTTTGTTAAAAAACACAAATTTTTTGTTTTTGATAGAAAAACGATTGACATATTTTCATATACATTATAAAATAAGTAGACGAAATAAATGTTAAAAAACATAAAAAAAGGAGATAAATCTTATGAGCATTAAAAAAGTTTTGGCATGCACTTTGGCAGCGACGGCAGCGCTTGCGACCATGAGCTTTGCAAGCTGCGGTAAAGATGACGCAAAATACGTTGCAACGGCGATCGAATCGGAAAACAACGAACAATACGGGCTTGCAATCGGCAAAAATTCGTCCAACAAAGAAGCTATTTTGTCGGCAATGAACACCGTAATTGCAGACCTTGACATTGCAACGATTATCAGCTATTATGACGCAATCGATTCGGACGTAACCCCTACCGTTACGTTGGAATTCCCCGACCTTTCCGACAACACCGCAGGTACGTTGCAGGTTTATACCAACGCAGAATTCCCTCCCTTTGAATTCCGCGACAATGACAACAATATCGTAGGCGCGGATATGTACATCATGCAACTCGTTGCCGAAGAAATGAACATGAAGGTCAACTTCCACGACGTAGCGTTCAACTCTATCGTTGCAAAGCTTGCCGTTGAGGACAACGCAATCGGCGCCGCGGGTATGACCATTTACGACGAACCCAAGGAATTCGTTGATTTCTCCAACCCTTATTTCTCGACCGTTCAATGTATCATCAGCAAGGAAGACCAAGCGTACAGCACTCTTGAAGAGCTTGCAGGTAAAAAGATCGGCGTACAAAAGGGCACGACGGGTCATATCATGATCGAAGACGCTATCAACAGCGGCGTATTGAAAGATACCGGCGCACAGGTTATCCCCTACGACGACGGTCCTCTTGCTTACAGCGCGTTAAAAGCCGGTAAATGCGACGTGGTAGTAATCGACGAATTGCCCGCGCAAAAACTTGCAAAATCATTCATTATTGCGTTTGTACGATGGCAGAGCCGTTTTTCGGTTCTGCTTTTGTACGTAAAAGGAGATTTTATGTGGAAAAGCTTTAAAATTGCTTTAAAAGGCAACCGTTGGAAATGGTATTTTGAGGGCTTGCAAACAACCTTGACCATTTCCATAGGCGCTATTTTAGTCGGTTGCGTAATCGGTATTATCGTTGCCCTGATTAAGTATACCAACAAAAAATACGGAAAATTAAAAATTGCCCGTAGGATTTGTGATATTTATATCACTATTTTCCGCGGCACGCCCGTCTACGTCCAAATGCTACTGATGTGGCTGGTTATTCTCGTTTCCCTTTCCGATATGTGGATTGCCATTTTAACGTTCGGTATCAACTCGGGCGCGTATGTAGCGGAAATTATCCGCGGCGGGCTTGAAAGCATTGACGACGGACAATTAGAAGCAGGCAGTTCCTTAGGTTTGAGCAAGCTGCAAGTGTTATGGCATATCGTTTTACCGCAAGCCATTCGGCGCGCGCTCCCTCCGTTCTGTAACGAGTTTATTGCCCTGATCAAAGAAACCTCTATCATCGGTACGATCGGCGTTATGGATTTGACAAAGGTTGCGGATAATATCATCGGCAGAACGCGCGAGCCTTTTGCACCTTATATTATCGTTGCCGTAATGTATCTGGTGGTAGTGCTGATTTTGACTTTCCTGTTACGATTGCTCGAAAAGAAACTTTCAAGGAGTGACAAATAATATGGAACAGCAAGAAAAAACCACCATTCTTTCCGTAAAAAATCTGCATAAGTATTTCGGTAAATTAGAAGTTTTAAAAGGCGTGGATATCGATATTCACAAGGGGGACGTGGTCGCCGTGATCGGCCCGTCGGGCTGCGGTAAGTCCACCTTTCTGCGCTGTTTGAACAGACTGGAAGAGCCCACCTCGGGGCGTATTGAATTCCACGATACCACCGTGTTTAAAAAGGAGCGCGGCGAATGGAAAGCCGCGTGGAAGGCTCTGCAAGCGAAAAAGGGCACGCCTGAATACGACGAACGTGCGGTGAGCGAGGCGAAACTCGCCTATCAGGAGCTGCGCAAAAAAGAAAAAGCGACGGAGAAAGCCATTCAAAAAAATTTGGATAAGCACCGTCAAAAAATCGGTATGGTTTTCCAACAGTTCAACCTGTTCCCCCACCTGACCATTTTGCAAAACATTACCCTTGCGCCCGTCAAGCTGAAATTGCAAAGCAAGCAAGAGGCGGAAGAAAACGCGATGAATTTGCTTAGACGGATCGGGCTTGAAGACAAGGCGAACGTATATCCGTCCACCCTTTCGGGCGGGCAGAAACAGCGTATCGCGATCGTGCGCGCCCTCGCCATGTCCCCCGACGTAATGCTCTTTGACGAGCCCACGTCCGCACTCGATCCTGAAATGGTCGGCGAGGTGTTAAAGGTTATGACGGAGCTTGCCAACGAAGGAATGACGATGGTCGTCGTTACCCACGAAATGGGCTTCGCTAAGGAAGTGGCGAACCGCGTTATCTTTATGAACGAGGGCGTGATCAAGGAAGAAAATTCCCCTAAGGAATTTTTCGCAAA
Organism: Clostridia bacterium; assembly: GCA_017462505.1. The sequence goes on along the minus strand of JAFTQY010000084.1, from coordinate 11,472 downwards.
TCCCAAGGACGAACGCTTGAAAGATTTCCTGTCCAAGGTGTTAATGTAATTTTATACGACAAAACGAAAAAGCAAGGCAATTTTGCCTTGCTTTTTTGCTTGTATAAAATGATTTGCAACACCGTTGCATGAATTGGCAAGATGATCTTGCCATGAATTGAAAGGCTTTGCCTTTCATGAATTGACGGCTTTGCCGTCATTATTGTAATATTTCCACAATGCTAAGCTCTGCTTTGCAATTCATGCGCAAACAGCGCAATTCATGTTTTAACAATTCATGCACCGTAGGTGCAATTCATTATTAAACGTCGTTTTACTCTAACTCAAACGCGCCTGTATACAACTGATAGTACGTCCCTTTCTGTTCCAAAAGCTGTTCGTGCGTGCCGCGTTCGATAATTCTGCCGTGATCCAAAACCATAATGGCGTTGGAATTGCGTACCGTGGAAAGACGGTGCGCGATAACAAATACCGTTCTGCCGTGCATCAGCTTATCCATACCGTCGGCAACCAGCGCCTCGGTACGGGTATCGATAGACGAAGTCGCCTCGTCCAAGATCATCGCGGGCGCGTCCGCCACCGCCGCGCGGGCGATCGATAAGAGCTGTCTTTGCCCCTGCGAAAGGTTCGCCCCGTTGTTGGTCAGCATGGTGTTATACCCGTCGGGCAAACGGTTGATAAAATCGTCCGCGTTGGCAAGCTTTGCCGCCTCGATACATTCTTCGTCCGTCGCGTCCAAACGCCCGTAACGAATGTTTTCCATAACCGTACCCGTAAACAGGTTGGTATCCTGCAAAACGATCCCCAAGGAACGGCGCAGATCGGCTTTGCGTATTTTATTGATATTGATACCGTCGTAACGGATCTTTCCGTCCGCGATATCGTAGAAACGGTTGATAAGGTTCGTGATCGTCGTTTTCCCCGCCCCCGTCGCGCCGACGAACGCAATTTTTTGCCCGGGCTTTGCGTACAGCGTAACGTCCGTCAAAACCTGCTTTTCGGGCACGTAGGAAAAGTCCACCATATCCATCACGATATCCCCTTGCAGCTGCGTATACGTCGTCGTGCCGTCCGCCTTGTGGTAATGTTTCCACGCCCACAAGCCCGTGCGCTCCGCCGTTTCCGTCAGGTTACCGTTTTCGTCGTATTTCGCATTCACAAGGGTAACGTACCCCTCGTCCTGTTCGGGCTCTTCGTCCATGAGCGTAAATACACGGCTCGCCCCCGCCAAGCCCATAGCAATCATGGATACCTGTTGCGAGGTTTGGTTGACAATCTGTGTAAAGTTTCTGGACATACCCAAAAACGCCACGATCACGCCGATACCCAGCGCCGCGCCGTCGCCCAAAAGCAGCGTGCCAAGGCTGACGTTCTTTGCGCCGAGCGCAAACAAAGCTCCGCCCACGATCGCGATCAATACGTAGGTAATGTTCCCGATATTGCCAAGGATAGGACCTAACACGTTGCCGTACATGTGCGCGCGTTCGCTGTCTTTAAACAGCTTTTGATTGAGTTTTTCAAAATCCTCTTTCGCCCGTTCCTCGTGGGTAAAGACCTTGACGACCTTTTGCCCCTTCATCATCTCTTCCATAAAGCCCTCTTCTTCGGCAAGGGAGCTTTGCTGGGCGACCATGTATTTTGCACTGCCGCCGCCGATCTTCTTGACGACGAAGGTCATCGCAAACGTGGATACGAGCACCACCAAAAACAGCCAAAAGCTGTATCGGAGCATCAACACGATCGTCGTGATCAGGGTCAGCGAACTGCTAAGAAGGGTAGGCAAGCTCTGTCCGATCAGCTGACGGGTCGCGTCCGTGTCGTTGGTGTAGGTACTCATGATGTCGCCGTGCGCATGGGTATCAAAGTATTTAATCGGCAATTTTTGCATTTTCGCAAACATGTCCGTACGCAAATGGTACAGCATGCCCTGCGTGACAGTCGCCATGGTACGGGTATAGGTAAACGACGCCAAAATCACCACGCCGTACACCGAAATCATCATCACGATTAAGCCGATCAGTTTATCTTCAAGCCCCGCCGTCATGCCGCCAAGCTTGATCGCGGGCGCGATAACCTCGTCCACGACCGATACCATAAAGATCGAAGAAACCAAACTGCCGACCGAGCTGACCGCGATACAAACGAGCGCGAGCAGCATACGCCATTTATAATAACGGAATACCGTTTTCAAGAGCCGTTTCAGCGTGCCCTTTTTGATCATACCCTTAGGCACGGGCATACCGCGCCCACGCATCGGGCCTTTGGGCATTACGGGCTTTCTCGTCGCCGCTTGTGCCATTACGCCTCACCCCCTTCTTCGTTTTCGGAGGCTTTGCCCTTGGTCTGCGCCTCGTAGATTTCGCGGTAAATTTCGCTAGTTTGCATCAGCTCGCTATGGTTGCCGCAAGCCACGATCTTACCGCCGTCCAAAAGCAAGATTTTGTCCGCACTTTCCACGGACGCCACGCGCTGAGCGATAATAATTTTCGTCGTGTTGGGGATTTCCTGCGCGAACGCATAACGAATAAGCGCGTCCGTCTTGGTATCCACCGCCGAGGTGGAATCGTCCAAGATCAAAACCTTGGGTTTTCTAAGCAACGCACGCGCGATACAAAGGCGTTGCTTTTGCCCGCCCGAAACGTTCGTACCGCCCGCCTCGATATAATGATCGTACCCGTCGGGGAAAGAACGGATAAATTCGTCCGCCTGCGCCAGCTTGCAAACGCGCTCGATCTCCTCGTCCGTCGCGTTCTCGTCCCCCCAACGCAGGTTTTCCTTGATCGTACCCGAAAAGAGCACGTTCTTTTGCAAAACGACGGAAACCTCGCGGCGCAGCACGTCCAAATCGTAATCCTTGACGTTCACGCCGCCGACGTATACCGCCCCCTCCGTCGTATCGTACAGACGGGGTATGAGCTGAATAAGGGTGGTCTTGGACGAGCCCGTACCCCCCAAGATCCCCACCGTTTCGCCCGATTTGATATCCAGATCGATATCCGAAAGAGCGAACTTCGCCGCCTTGGCGGAATATTTAAAGTTGACGTTTTCAAAGCGGATAGAGCCGTCCTTGACCTCTTTCACGCCGTTTTCGGGGCTGACGATATCCGATTCCTCGTTCAAAACCTCCGCGATACGGCGCGCCGATTCGATCGACATCGACAGCATGACGAAGATCATCGAGAACATCATAAGACAGGACAACATCTGTATCCCGTACGAAATGAGCGCGGAAAGCTGTCCCGCGTTAAAACCGTCGTATGCCGCCCAATAGGTCTTATCCACGATCGCGTACACCGAGAAGAACGCGATCAGGGTCGCCGCCAAATTGATGAAAAAGGTCATCATCGGGTTGTTGAGCGCAAGAATTTTTTCCGCTTTGGTAAAGTCGTTGCGTACTTCCCCCGCCGCCCTTTCAAATTTTTCCGTTTCATACTCTTCGCGCACGAAGGATTTAACAACGCGGATACCGCCCACGTTTTCCTGCACGGAATTGTTCAGCGCGTCGTACTTTTTGAATATCTTTCTGAAAAAGGGCATAACGTACCGCATGATCGCAAACAGCAGCGCCGCCAGCACGGGCACGATCACAACGAAGATCCATGCGAGCTTGGGATTGATGATAAAGCTCATAATGATCGCAAACAAGAACTGCAAGGGCACGCGGATCACGATACGCAGGCACATTTGATAGGACTGCTGTACGTTGGTAACGTCCGTCGTCACGCGGGTAACGAGCGACGACGTGGAAAATTTATCCACGTTGGAAAAGGAAAATTTCTGCACCTTATAGAACAGATCGTGGCGCAAATTTGCGGCGAAACCGCAGCTTGCCGTCGCGGCAAACCGCCCCGCCATAACGCCGCTGAGCATAGACAAAATCGCCAAGATCACCATGATCCCGCCGTAGGTCAAAATGCGTTGCATGGCTTGCGTGGACGTGATCCCCTTCACGTCGATCTTTGTGATCATCGTCGCCATGAAAAAGGGTATCAAGCACTCGCAAAGCGCCTCCACCGCCATAAATATAGGGGTGATCAGCGACGGCTTTTTATACTGCCGCACGCTTTTGATCAGCGTTCGTATCGTCCCCGTCTGTTTTATTTTCTCTCTCGACATTTTTTACTACCTCTTTGCCATCGAAACTATATATAACGATTACATTTTATTCCTTTTTAGGAATAAAGTCAACTGTTAAAAAAGAAATTTCCGCGCTTTCACGGAAATTTCATTTTTCTATATTTTTCTTTCACTTTTACATGTCAAATAGATGATTTGATACCGCTTGGAAAGCTCTTTGACGAGCGCCTTGGCGCGCTCGGTGCGGATATCGTCTAAATTCACAAACGGGTCGTCGAGGAGGAGCACGGGCGTTTCTTTTTTAAACACCGCGTCCGCGAGCGCGATACGGATGCAAAGCCCCACCAGCTCTTTCGAGCCAACGCTGTAATACCCCAAGGGTCTAAACGCGCCCTTATCCTCGTACACGGGCGTACCGTCCGCCGCAAAACGCAGATTGTCCGCGCCGCCCAAAATGCCGAGATAATACCGACAGCCCCGCTCCACGGGTTCGAGATAGCGCGCCGCCATGTTCTCTTTGGCTTTCAACAAAATTTCTCGCGCCGCCAAAACCGCGCGGTGGCGTTTTTCCAAGCGAGCCTTTTCTTCCGTCAACACGCTCTCTTCTGCGATTAGCGCCGCCTTGTCGTATTGCGCTTCCATGCTTTCGGCGCGATTGACGCAATCGCTGCGCGTATTGACAAGCTCGTCCTTTTTCTCGCTCCAAGCCTGCTTTTGCGCCTTTAACGTAGACACGTCCCCCACCGTTTGGGTGTTGAGCGAGGCAATTTCCTCGGCGGAATACCCCTGCAAACGGGTTTCGTAGCTTTGCACGTCCCTTTCGCACGCCGTATAACGGGCGATATTGTCGCGAAGGGTTTCCAAGGCGGCGCGGTAATCGTAAATTTCCCCAAAGGCAAACTTGCGCAAAAAGTTTTCCACGCTCTGCTCTTTCGCCCGTATTTTGTCCGTCAACGCCGCGCGTTCCTGCTCCGCCGCCCCTCGGTCCGCGTTTATTCCGTCCACGTTGCCGCCCGTGATCACCGCAAGGCGACCCTTTAATGCGGTCAGCTCGGCATACGTTTCGTCGTAAAGCCGCGCGATCTCGTCCTGCGCGCTGTCCTCTTCGCCCTTTTTCACCCTTTCACGGCGGGGCAAAATCCACAAAAAGCCGATCAGCATACCGACCACGCCCACGCCGAGCAAGGCTAAACCGATCGTGAGCATACTGCTCGCCAACGCCGCGCCGACAATGGCGACGACCACCGACAAAATCAAAAACCAACGTTTGCGGCGGGTGACCTTGGGCACGATCTTTTTGCCCTTGGCTTTTTGTTTTTTCTTCTCGCCCTGCTTTGCCAAAATTTCGTCGTACGAGCCAAGCGTTTTCTCGCATACTGCAATTTTTGCACGCAGTTCCCCCTCTTCTCCCGTCACGGGCAGGGAAAGCTGTCCCTCGATCTCGCGCAGGCGGTCCTTCCATTGATACAGCTCTGTAACCGCCCCTTGCAACCCGTCCACGTTCAGCGTTTTGGGGTCGTGCGCGCCAAAAAAGGCACGCAGAGAGGAAAGCTCCTCTTTCGCCGCCGTTAAGCGGGCCTGCATATCCTGCGCCGCCGCCAACTCGTTACGCCGCGAACACAGTTCCAGCCTCTGTTCCAGCTCGTCCAGCCTTTGAGTGCATTGTAAAATATCCTGTTCTGCCTGCGCCGCCTGCGCGCGGAGCTGTTTTGCGCGCAACACGTTCCCGTCTGCGTCCGCTTTCAGCCTCGCAAGCTCGTCCAAGCGTTCGTCTATCTCGTCCAGCATGCCCTTGGCGGGACGGCGTTTGGCGCGGAGCTTTCTGTCCGCCTCGTCCAGCTTTTGCAAAGCGCGCTGTGCGCTCGTTTCCCCGTTGCCGCCGTTGCTTAAAAGGGCAAGCAAACGGGTTTTCATATTCTCGGACACGCCCCCCGTTTCGATCTCGCCCTGCGGGATATACACGCTACGGGCATAGCTGTCGGCGTCCACGCCGAACAAACTCTCGCCCAAACGTTCCGCACGTTCGCCGAAATCAAAGCATTGCATGTTGTTTTTATCGTATACCCGCGCCACGTCCTGTATGGGCGTTTTGCCGAAGACGCGTTCCACACGGTACTGTCTGCCGCCGCAAACAAAGGTCAGCGTTCCGCCGTACGTGCCACCCTGCCACGGCGCATAATGCACGCGGTCGTTTTCCTCCACCGCCTTGCCCCTGCCCGCCGCCATGCCGAACAGCATACAACGGATAAACGCCGCAAGGGTGGTCTTGCCCCAGCCGTTATCCTCTTTGATCACCGTCAAATCGGAAAAGGTAAAGCTTTGGTTGGTAAATTTCCCAAACCCCGTTATATAGCAAGAGAGTATCTTCATAAGTCGATATCCTCCCCCGCAAGCGCCTTTAAGCCCACGTCCAAAATTTCAGCGCGCATTTCGTCGGTCAGATTATATCTGCCCACCTCGCGCACAAACTCCCCGCGCTCGGACAGGTCGTTTTTATACCGTTCGTGATCGATACGCACGCGACTTTCGTCCACGACCTTTACGTGAAAAAACTGTTGCGATAACCGCGCGGAAAGCAAGCCGACGTCCTTGCGCAAGCCCGCCTCGTGCCCCCCGACCAGCACCAGCTTGACCATATCCTCTTTCTTCACGGCAGACAAAGCGGACAACGCCGCCGTTTCCACGTCGTAATAGCTTTTACACGCCGAAATATCCGCGCGGCAAAGGGTCACGTCCCGCTTGGCAAGGGATAAAAATTGCTCGCCGACAAGCTTGCCGCCCCGCACGTCCAACAGGAAAAAGCCCCGCTTGCCGCACTCGTCAAAGCCCCTGCCCTCTAAACAGCCGCAATAGCGATACCGTCCACGCCCGTCCAAACGCTCCGCGTTCATCATCGGGATATGGATATGCCCAAGCGCCAAATAATCGATATTTTTATTCTGCAACTGTTGCAGACAGATACTGTCCGCGCCTTGTGCGCGCGATACGTCCCCGTGCGTCATCACGATATTAAACCGATCGGGCAAAAGGCGCAACGCCGCGTAAGCCTCCGCGCGCAGGTTGTGTCCGTCGATCCCCGTCACCGCTACGTTTTCGGGCAATTCGTAGCTGTGCCAGCCGTGATTTTTGGAAAATACATATAAATTTTGCGGCAGATTTTCGCCCGCAAACGCGTTTTTGTCGTGGTTACCCGAAATATAGAAAAAGCAGACGGGCGCGGCGGCAGCGATCGCCGTCAAAACGTCCGCGCGCAAAGAAGAAACCGTTTGCGCGTCGAAAAGATCCCCTGCGATAAGCACCGCTTGCACGTTATTTTCGCGCGCATACATACACAAACGGCGGAAACCGTCTACGATTTCCGCTTGGCGAAGTTTCGCTTTATCCGTCGGCAAGCCGTGCAAGGGCGAACCGAGATGAATATCCCCCGTATGTATGATCTTCACGCTTGTTTCTCCCGTTTTTCTTTGGTTTTTTTATTATAGCACAAATCCCGCCGTTTGTAAACACTTCCCCGAAAATTCGTTCGCGTTTTTTAGATTTTTTTGCACGAAAAAAGGGCTCTCGCCCTTTTTTTTAAATAAATGCTCATTTTATGTTTATCATTTGTTGTATTGCCCCGCAAATACTTTGCGACATTGCCAAAAATCCTATATCCGCAGGGTGAATATTATCGGCAAGGGCAACGCCGCGGATAGGCGACATGATCTCTGCACCCGACAACAGCGCAATATTTTTATCGCCGTTTGCTATGGCATGGTCGTAGGTTGCCTTGATTACCTGAAAGCGTTCTTCCGCAATAGGCGTAGGGTAACATCTGGGCGCAGATAAAATAACAATCGGCAAATTCGGTTGCGCTTTGCGAATAATTTGAAACATTTTTTCGTGCGTCGCCCGTAAATGCTCTACGCTTGGAGCATTATAATCATAATCGTAGACGAACACGGACATATCCAGTTTAGCAATATATTCCGCTATACGTTCTTCGCCCAACGCATTCCCCCAAAATCCTAAGTTGATATAATCGCAGTCCAACGCTCGACTAATCATATTCGCATAGGTATTCCCAGGACGAGACGCGCACGCCCCTTGCGTCACGGACGATCCGTAAAAAACAATCGGTTTTTCCAACGTATACTTCGGTGCACGCGTAATGACGCTACCTTCTTTTACTCCTATGTAAATCTGTGCTATTTGACTGCAAATCGGCAAGTTCAAGGTATACGTCTGCTCGCTGTCCAACTTGGTATCCAAAACACTTTCATATTCCTCTACGGCATCCATCGGTGGAACAAACGCCCCGATATAGCGATTCCCCGCGTACAAATCAAAGCCCATCGTGGCGGTAAAAGAATAATTAGGAACTTTCGCAACCGAGGCGTACCGAACGGAAATCGCCACGTAAGGACTGTCCGTTACGAAACGAATCCTCCCCCCAGCGCATTCTTTGGCGATAATTCCAACGTTTTCACTAACCGTGCGCGCATATTCGTCAGGCATACGACGGTACAGTCCGTCCAAGTGTTGCACCCCGTACACGTCAAAATCATCGGCATTATAATACACTAAATCGTCTTTTAATACCCTCTTTTCTATATGGAAATTTTTATCGATTTCCGCCGCGTTTTTCATAACGTTTTCCTCACTTTTTCAATTGCAGCAGCACAAATAAAATCACAAATCCCACGACGCACACGCCGCCCACGATTAGGCGGATTTTGTTCCGCTTTTCCTTGGACATCGGCACGTAGATATAATGCCCGCAGGTAGGGCATTTCCCGTTTTCCATCAGCGATTTACAGCGCGGACAATGCAATTTTTGCGCCTGCTTTGCCTGTCCACCGTCCTTTCTTTGGACGGGCTTTTCTTTTTGCGCGACCGTTTTTTCGCTGCTGTCCGTCTCGGGGAATTTCTGCGCTAACATCGCCGATTCCATCTCCGCGATCATGCGGCGTTCCCGCTCTTTTCTGCTCATCTTCGGTTTGTTGTTTTTCATAGCTATCCTTTTATTAAAATAATGTTTCAAAAACCCGCAAAAGTGCGTCAAACAGTCTGCCGATCGGGGTACGTTTTGTGTTTTCAGGGGTGCAGAGCTTGGATACGGCAAAGGTTTCTTCCGCGTCCCGCTTTACCGCCGCCACCGCGCTTGGATCGGTAAAATACACCGCGTTTTCAAAATGGAAATACAGACTGCGATAATCGAAATTGACCGTCCCCACCACCGCGTACTCATCGTCGCAAACCATGCTCTTGGCGTGGATAAATCCCGGAGTGTACTCGTAAATCTTCACGCCCGCTTTCATGAGCGACGGGTAGTTTGCGCGCGTGATCCGATAGATCATCTTTTTATCAGGTATCCCCGGCACGACAATACGCACGTCCACGCCGCGCGCCGCCGCTATCAAAAGCTCCGTCCGCAAAAAATCGTCCAGCACCAAATAGGGGGTAAACACGTAAATATACCGCCGCGCCCGTTGGATCATGTCCGCGTAAACGACCTCGCTCACGCTTGTTTTATCGAGCGGAGAATCGTCGAAGGGCTGTATCATAAACCCGTCCTTATCCCCCGTATTTTCCGCTTGCATGGGGGGCAGGTACGAGGTCACGTCCTCCTTGTCCTTGCGAAACGCGTTCCAAATATAAAAGAACATTTCCACAAACGAGCGTACGCTATCCCCCGTAACCTTTACGCCCGTATCCTTCCAGTAGCCAAAGCGTTTTTTCTCGTTGATATACTCGTCGGCGAGGTTGATACCGCCCGTAAACGCCACCCGTCCGTCCACTACCGTAATTTTACGGTGATCGCGGTTGTTCATACGCACCGCAAAAATGGGCACTACGTCGTTAAAGGTCATACAGCGGATATTTTTATGCAGGCTTTCCAAATACCGATCGTATTTGGGCGGCAACGTCATCATACACCCGAAATCGTCGTAGATAATGCGCACCTTTACCCCTTGCTCCGCCTTTTCAAGCAGCCGCTTTACGATCTCTTCCCACATCTTTCCGTGCGCGATGATAAAATAATCGAGCAGAATATACTCTTTCGCGCTATCTAGCGCGCGGAGCAGCTCGGGGAACAGCTTTTCGCCGCTTTCAAAATACGTGACCTCGCCGTTTCGATAGGGCGGGTAGTCGAAATACCTCGAAAGATAATAGCCTATCCCCTCGCTTCGGGATTGCAAATTTTCGTTTGACGGCGTACCGTCTACCCCCTTTTCGCCAAACGCCTGCATTTTTTGCTCGCGCATTTCCTCGCGCGCGCGTTCGATCTTTTTTTGCATTTTGCGCGTGGGCTTGCCCTCGCCGTATAAAAGATACCCAGGCACGCCGATTACGGGCGCAATCAAAATCAGCAAAATCCAGTTGAGCTTAGAGGCGGGGCGGTCGGTTTTGTTGATGAGATACAGCAGAGTGACGATCTCTAATACCGACATGACCGTCTGCAACACGACGGCGATGGGCGAATCGTACACAACCAGATAAACCGCCAACGCATATCCGACGATTTGGAAGAGCACCAAAAACAAAAAGACAAAAAAACGGTTGTACAAATACAGCTTATAGCTGCGGTTGTTTTTCGCCGTCCTCTCTATCCATTTCCGTTTTCGTGCGCTGAGCTTTTTCATTTTTACCCGTCCTTATATCCTTTTTATATCTTAGTATAGCCAACCTCGCGCAAAAACATTGTAACAATTTTTTCGCCGTTTGTCAACTTTCTTGCGCGCGTCTATATATTATATAAAGTGCGATTGTATACCGCTACCATTTCATTATATCGCGTTTTTATTGTTTCCTTGCGAAAATTCGGTTAAAATTGCGTAAAAACGCCCCCTTTTTCGCGCGAAAAACCGCCTTTGAAAAATTCCGAAAAAATTTTTAATATTTTTTTCAAAAAACTATTGACAAATACATTTTTTTATATTATACTATTATCAGTTAATGAAACTTAATCCTAATAAGTAAAGCAAGACGGCAACGTCATATAAAAAAATAAAATAAAGAAAATGAGGTATTTATTATGAAATTTAAATGTTCGGTTTGTAACCACGTAGTAGAAGGCGACAGCGCTCCCGAAGTTTGCCCCGTATGCAAACAAAGCGGCAAGTTTGAAAAAATGCCCGTATTAAAGGGTAGCCAGACGGAAGCGAATTTGCAGACGGCGTTCGCGGGCGAATCGCAGGCAAGAAACAAATACACCTACTTTGCAAGCAAGGCAAAGAAAGAGGGCTTTGTGCAGATCGCGGCGATCTTTGAAGAAACGGCAAAGAACGAACAGGAACACGCGAAAATTTGGTTCAAGCTTTTGAACGGCGGCGAAATTTCCTCCACCGCAGAAAACCTTTTGGAAGCGGCTCTTGGTGAAAACTACGAATGGACGGATATGTACGACGGCTT
>JAFTQY010000083.1 GCA_017462505.1 Clostridia bacterium | reverse complement strand
TTAATATCCTCCGATTGTGTATTCGATTTTTGACTGGCAGGTCATACTTTCATTATACACAATCGGAGTTTTTATTTCAAGACTCATCGGTAAACCTCTACCGAACCACGCGACTATCGCGTGGTTTTTCTTTATATCAAAAAAAACGAAAATTTGCAAAAAATGCAAACTTCCGTTTCTTCCATATTATATATAATATTATTCTTCGTCAGCTTATTCTTCGTCAGCCGCAGCTTCCTCGCCGACTTTGCCGCGTGCCGCGTCACGGATCTTTTGTTCGATCTCCGCGCGGATTTCAGGGTTCTCTTTCAAGAATTGACGCATTTTTTCCTTGCCCTGCGCCACTTTATTGCCGTCGTAGCTGTAAAACGCGCCGCTCTTGCCGATGATATCGTACTGCACGCCCATATCCATAATACAGCCTTCCTGCGAAATGCCTTCGCCAAAGACGATATCAAATTCCGCCTGACGGAAGGGAGGCGCAAGCTTGTTTTTAACGATTTTTGCTTTCGTTCTGTTGCCCATCGCGCCGTCTGCGTCTTTGAGGGTGTCCGTTTTACGGATATCCAAACGCATGCTTGCATAGAATATGAGGGCTTTACCGCCGGGGGTCGTTTCGGGGTTGCCGAACATAACGCCCACTTTTTCGCGGAGCTGGTTAATAAAGATTACGCAGGTTTTGGATTTGTTGACGATCGCCGTCAGCTTTCTGAGTGCCTGCGACATCAAACGCGCCTGCAAGCCCACATGCGTATCGCCCATATCCCCCTCGATTTCTGCCTTGGGCGTAAGCGCCGCAACCGAGTCGATAACGATGATATCCACCGCCGAGCTTCTAACCAGCGCGTCGGTGATATCGAGCGCCTGTTCGCCCGTGTCGGGTTGCGAAACGTACAAATCGTCCAAATTAACGCCGAGTTTCTTTGCGTAAACGGGGTCGAGCGCGTGTTCTGCGTCGATAAACGCGGCTACGCCCCCCGCCTTTTGCGCCTCTGCGACCGCATGCAACGCAACCGTGGTCTTACCCGAAGATTCAGGGCCGTAGATTTCGATAATTCTACCCCTCGGAAAACCGCCGATACCGAGCGCCAAATCGAGTGTAAGACAGCCGGACGGGATCACGTCGATCTCCGTCTGCCCCGCCTCGTCGCCAAGGCGCATGATCGAGCCTTTACCGTATTGCTTTTCGATCTGCATCAGTACGGCGTCGAGCGCTTTCATTTTATCCGTGTTTTTTTCGTTTGCCATGTTATATATTCTCCTGTTAATTTTTTGCTATTTTAAAGTTTTTTCAAGTGTTTATATGCCAAATACAGGGCGTAATTGATCGCTTTTTCGGTGATTTCTTCCCGATTTCCGTCAAATTTGTACCGATACACCAAAACCTGTTCTTTCACGCCGACCGCGATAAAGCACAGCCCCACGGGTAGCATGGAACGGTCGGATTTTGGTCCTGCAAGCCCCGTCGTCGCAATCGCAATATCGCAACAGCCCGTATTGAGCAGCCCCGTCGCCATTTCGTACGCCGTCTGATCGGACACCGCCCCCGCCGTTTGCAAGGTGTATTCGGAAACGCCGAGGCGTTTGATTTTGGAAAGCTCGTCGTAGGTGTTTAATCCCTCAAAATACACTTCGCTTGCACCCGAAACCGAGGTGATACGCTTTGCGATACCGCCGCCTGTGAACGATTCTGCAACGCTGATCTTTCTGCGCCGTAATTTTAAAAGGGTGACGAGCTGTTCTTCTAAGGTGTTATCCGCGTTCAACGCGTACACGGTATCCCCCAAACCGTCCGAAAGCATTCGTAAAACGTCGTCGATCAGCATTTTCGGCGCGTTGCTATCGTAGGTAATTTCGATAACGTCCTCGTCGTGTTTTCGAGTGTGATAACAAGACAATTTGTTACCGCTCATATTTATCGCTTGCGCGATCAAGCCGTTGACCCGTCCCTCGTTTGCGCCCACCGCGCGAATAATCGTTTTATCGTAACGAATGCCGCTTGTTTGTTGCAGGTAAGGCACGCATACGTTTTTTGCGTATCCGCTCCCCGTTTCCGTATTGTCTGCGGAAAGCAAAAACAAGGTCGATTTTTGCGCTTTGTATATCCCTGCGCCGCCAAATATATTTTGTGCGGAATTGTCGTTATAATACCCCGCAATATACCCTTTGACTACGGGCAACGCCGTTTTATCCGCCAAAAGCAGGAGCACGTCTGCGCTGTCTTTGCGTTTTTGCACGCTTTCCTTGACGCTTTTTTCGTCCGACTGCAAAAGGAATTGCACGTCGTTAAACGCATAACCGTTTGCCAAAAACGCCCCCAAAACGGCGGCAACGCCGCTATCGGACGGATTGATTTTCTTTTGCAAAACGATACACGCGTTGTTCATGCGCCACCCCTGTCTTTCGTGCCTGTAAAACCCTTATTTTTGGTCTTTTAATACCTGTTTATTCTTCACTACGTACGAAATGCCCGACCAAACGGTAAGCACCGTTGCGATTGCAAACAGTACCAACCCGACGATACAAAGCGCCTCGCCCGCCTTGCCGAATACGCTAGCCGAAACAAGCAACACGACGATACTTACGTCTTGGAACGTCGTTTTGTATTTGCCGAGCTTGTCCGCCGCAAGCACCAAACCCGTCGTCGCCGCGATTTGTCTAAACGCGCTGATGATCAATTCTCTTGCCATGATCACGCAGATACATACCGCAAGCGCGATATACAGCTCTTCGCCGTATTTCCAGCCGCGGAAAAGGATCTCTTTCATCGCCAACAGCAAGATCATCGCCGTAGAAACGAGTACCTTGTCCGCAATGGGATCAAGGAATTTGCCAAGATTGGTAACCAGCCCGCGGGAACGCGCGATATGACCGTCGATAAAATCGGTGCACGCCGCAATTGCAAAGATAGCCGCCGCAATCACATAAGCGATCGGAAAACCTTTCACGTCGGGCAACACGCCGTCAAGGAAGAACACCGCCACAAAAACGGGTATCATAAAAATTCGGCTCAAAGTGATTTTGTTGGGTAAATTCATAATTCGTAATCCTCCGTATGTCCGTATAAGTCGTAAGCGTCCGCGCTGTCGATTTCGACCTCGTAATATTCCCCCTGCATAGCCTCCGCCGCATGGAAGAACACCTTTCCGTCTATATCGGGTGCGCTGAAATACCCACGCCCTACAAAACAGCCTTTTTCATAATCGATGCCGTCGCACAGCACCGTAATTTTTTTACCGATCAGCGTTGAAAGCAATTCTTTGGAAATCGCTTGTTGGATTTCGTACAGAGCGCGCACCCGCCGTTTTTTCGTCGCGTGATGCACCTGCCCTTTCATGCGGTACGCCCCCGTGTCCGGCTCTCGCGAGTAGGCAAAGAAACCGCAATTTAAGAGCTTTGCCTGCGAGATAAAGTTGCGCATGCCGTCGAATTCCTGTTCCGTTTCCGACGGAAACCCAGAAATAAACGTGGAACGTATCGCGATGCCCGGGATCCTTTCGTGCAATTTTACAAGCAGTTCCATGTATTTTTCGCGCGTGCCCTTTCGGTTCATCAATTTCAAAACGCGGTCTTCCGTGTGTTGCATCGGGATATCAAGATATTTTAAAATTTTATCGTTTTTTGCGATCTCATCGATGAGCTCGTCCCCAATCACGTCGGGATAGCAATACAGCAGACGTATTTTTTTGATATTTTCCAACGCAGAAAGCCGTTGCAAAAGCTCCACAAAACGGTTTTTGCCGTACCGATCTTCGCCGTAGCGGGTCGTGTCCTGCGCCACCAAAATAAGCTCCGCCGTTTCCCCTAAATCCTGCGCCTCTTTCAAAAGCTCGTCCATGGGATAGGAACGGTATTTTCCGCGGATTTTGGGAATAAGACAATAGGTACAATGATTATAGCACCCGTCGGCGATCTTTAAATAGGCAATATGATCGGCGGTTGTCAACACGCGCTCGTGCATATACCCGTCCTTGCCCTTTCCGACGTAATTTTGCCGTTTGCTTTCCGCGTACGAGCTTTCCAACGCCTCGAATATCTTTTCGTAATCGCTGATACCCAAGAACACGTCCACCTCTTGCAAGGGTTCAAACAGCTCATCAATGAATTTTTGGGGCAAACAGCCAGTCACGACCAGCTTTTCTAAATTGCCCTCCGTTTTTTGCTGCGCGCACTCTAAAAGGGTTTCTATCGCCTCTTCACGCGCGCTCTGTAAAAACGCGCAGGTGTTGACGATAAGAACGTGCGCCGCGGAAATATCGTCCGTCAGCGTACACCCTTTCGTTTTGAGTAGCCCCAGCAGTTTTTCGGTGTCTACGCGGTTTTTATCACAACCGAGGGATATGACGCCGAATTTCTTTCCCGATAACATAGTTCGTTTATCCTTTACGTTATTAGCATACCACATTTAATATGACAAACGTATGCCTATTTTAAAAAATATTTTTGAATTTTTGAAAAATTTATTTTTGAGCCAAAATCTTATAACGGTCCGTATTTGCTTTCAAATTCTTCCTTTGTAATCAGAACTTTTCTTGCTTTTGCGCCGTCAAAGGGCGAAATATAGCCCATATCTTCCATCCATTCGATAATTTTACCCGCGCGGCTGTACCCCGTAGAGCATTTACGCTGGATCATGGAAATAGACGCGCTACCGCTCAAAATAACGTATTTGAGCGCCTCGATAAAGATGGGATCGACCGCGCCGCTCTTGTCGCCGACAAGCGGATCGGACGGATCGCCCGCATAGCCGCCGCGCGAATTGATAAACGCCGTCGCCTCTTCGTCGTAATACGCCTCGTTGTTGTTCTTGATAAAGTTCACGACCCGTTGCGATTCCTCAGGTGAGATAAAGGCGCTCTGCACACGAATAGGAGCGGCAAGCCCCGGCATGGTGTACAAAAAGTCCCCTTTGCCGAGCAATTTCTGCGCCCCAGTCTGGTCGAGAATAACGCGGCTGTCCACGTCCGTTGCCACGTAGAACGCGACGCGGGTAGGCAGGTTGCTCTTGATAACGCCAGTAATAACGTCCGTGGACGGTCTTTGGGTCGCTACGATCAAATGAATACCTGCCGCACGCGCTTTTTGCGTGAGGTTTTGTATTCTGTCTTCCATCTCTTTTTTCGCCGCCAACATCAAATCGGCAAGCTCGTCGATGATGATAACGATTTTGGGCAAGCGTTCCGCTTTTTGCAGGTGCGCGTTGTATTGATCGAGATTTTGTACGTACGTGCCCGAGCGGGACATTTTTTCAAAAAGCTGATAACGGCGATTCATTTCGCCGATCGCCCAGTTCAAGCTCTGTACCGCTTTGTTTGCGTCAGTGATGATTTCGTTGATCATCAAGTGCGGCAAGCCGTTGTAGAGCACGAATTCCGTCATTTTCGGGTCGATCAAGATCAAACGCAATTCCTCGGGGGAATATTTATAGATCAAGCTGACGATCAGCGAGCCCAAGAACACGCTCTTACCCGAGCCGGACGACCCTGCCACGAGCAAGTGGATCATTTTGCTGATATCGCCGTATACCTTGCGGTTGGCTACGTCCTTACCCATGGTGAACATGAGCGAGGAGGGTTTTGCATTCACGAACGTATCCCCCGACAGCATACAGCCGAGCTGTACGAACTGTCTTTCCTTGTTGGGAACTTCGATACTGACCACGCCGTCCTCGTAGTTGGGATATACGTTTACGCCGCTGGAATGTAAGCTGATTGCGATCGACTGATCGAGCGCCACGACCTTTTTCGGGGAAATACTGCGCGGGATCGCCACGTTATAACGGGTAACCGTAGGTCCGAACGTAACGGACGCGATCTCTGCCCCGTTTACGCGGAATTCCGCCAACGTTGCAAGGATATTTTGTTTGGTTTCTTCCACCTCTTCGTCGTTTGCCGTAGGCTGTACGTCGCGACAATCGAAATCGTCCAAGGGTACGCGCACGTACGGGCGAATAACGCGGGGCTTGGGGGGCGGAGACGTGGGAACGACTTCCGTCACCTTCGGCATTACCGCGGGCGCGGGTTCGGGGGGCGTGATTTCCGCAATCTGTTCCATCGGCGGAATCAACGTCCCCGTTGCGCGGGGACTGTCTGTAATTTCATCGTCGTATCCCCCGCCGCGCGTTTCAGTATCTCTGCCAAAGCCGATATCCCCGCCGCGTGAAACCTCGTAATCGGCGCGGAGAGAATAGGGATTATCGTCATCGTCGAGCAGATTTAACCCATCTTTGCCGCGAGGCGTTTCGTCATAATCGTCCATACGGGAACTGCGGGAATTGCGGTCGTCGTCCAACAACGAATCTCCGCGATCAAAAGTGCGTTCGCTAAGACCGCGATCCACTCTGCCCTCGTCAACGGCTCTATCCAGAAGCGTTTCCTCTTCCCCGCCGAATACGTTGGGGTTGTCCGTAGAGAACAAATCCATATAATCGTGCCGTCTGTACCCGTCCTCTCTGCCGCGGTCGAGCTCTTCACCGCGCGTGTTATCAAAGGAAAGACCGTCGTCCTCGTCCGTCCGCTCGTTTGCGGAATAGGTAGGCAGATCGACGGGCTCGGAGATCCTGTACGCGTTGCGGCTTTCCGTTGCACCGTTATCGGGCGTATACGGGGCATACTCTTGCGGGAACGGCTTTTCTTCGATCGGCTGCGCCTGCACCACGGGGGGCGGCGTTGCCGTTTGCTCGGTATAACCGCCAAAAGAGCTGTTGTAGCCGTAATCGGTTTGCGACTGATCGTTGACGATCTTGATCGGCCGCGTAGGTTGCACGGTATCGTTTACCGAATTTTGATACGCGTTGGTATACGAGGGCATATAGCCGTCGTTAATCGTCGGATGATTTGGCGAAACGTTGGGTCGGTTGTTGACCTTTGCCGTCGGATCGAAAATCAAATTCCGCTTATAATTTTCAGCGGGCGTGCCGCCGAATAAAAACTCGCGGCTGTTGGTGAAATCATAATCGGGCGCGGGCGTATCGTCGGTTTGCTCCTGCCCGTTCGGCATACCGAACGGCGAAAACGCTCTGCCGCTGTTAAATTCTTTGTTTTCCTCTTCGCGCAGAGTAAAACCCGGTCTTTGCGCCACCGTCGGCATGTATCCGCCAGCCAGCTCCTCTTGCGCGTTGTCGGGCGAAGAATACCCGGGCATGGGAATACGTTCGCTGTTTTCGACGGGCGCAGGTTGTGGTTGCATAGTCGGTTGCACGGTCTGTTGCGCAATCGGTTGTGCGCCTTGCGGCTGATCGCACGGCATAGGCTGTTGATACAAAGGAATTTCCGTATTTTCCGCAGTAGGATTTGCGGGTTTTTCGTTGGGTTGTTTAGGTTGCTTGGGTTGTTTGCCCGCAACAGTAATGCAAATATAGGTCAAAAACGCCGTAATGATACCGTAGACGATCAACGCGCCGACCTTGGTCGTAAGCGCCGCCACCGCATATACCAGCGCGCCGCCAAGCCAGCCGCACGCCGTTGCTTTCGGGAAATTTTCCCCCGCGTTAAAGCATGCCGCAAGGTACTTGTTCTTATCAAACCACGAATAGGTAAGCGCGGTATGCACGATCAACGCCGCGGAAACCACCAACAATGCACAGCAAAGAAACAGCTTTCTGTTCTTTACAAGGCGTTTTCCGAACAAGCCGAACGCCGAAACGTAAAACAATCCGAGCACCAACGGATAGGCAAAATACCCAAACGTGCCCGTCAAAAATGCGTGTACGGTAAAACCGAACTCCCCAAAAACCAGAGTCCGTGTGCATAAAATCAACAGCAACAATATCGAAAACAACGCGATCGTCGCGCAAAAGCTCTCTTTATTGACGATTCTCGATTCCTTTTTATCCTTGTTTTTCTTCTCTTTTATTTCCTGTTTTGCCGAAGGAATCACCTCCTCACCCTATACCTAATTATTATAACATAGATTTTATTTTTTTTCAATAGTTTAACAGCAAAAAAACGGGCGTATAGCGGAGATTTTTTCGACTTTTCTCCCCTTTTGCCCGTTTTGTTTTTTTACTTAACTCCTAATGGAGTTCTTTTAACAAATATTGCGCCGCATAATAGATATCGCCCGCGCCTAAAAACAGCACAACGTCCCCCTCCTTCACCGTCTTTTTTAGCCACATTTTCAGCATATAAACGTTCTCGGCGTACAGACTGTTCCCCAGCGCCCGCGAAAGGGTAGCCGCGCTGCCCGCGCCGTCGTACTGCTCTCGCGCCGCATAGGTTTTGTAGATCATCAAATTTTTAATCGGACGAAGTACGGAAAGAAATTCCGACATCAGCAATTTTGTGCGGGAATAGGTATGCGGTTGAAAGACGACGTACAGCTCCCCGCGGCATACCCCCTGCGCCGTGCGGACGGTGGCGGCGATCTCGCGCGGGTGGTGCGCGTAATCGCAGATAAAGCTTGCGCCGTGATACGCCCCGATTTTTTCAAAACGGCGTTTGATCGCCGTGAACGTTTCCAAGCCCGCCACGATTTCCTTTTCGTCAAACCCGAACGAGCGCATCGCGGCAAACGCCGCCAAAGCATTGTATACGTTGCACCGCCCGATCGCGCCGAGCTTTATGCGGCACAGCGCCTTTCCGTATTCCTCCACCGTAAACGAATACCTTTCGCCGTTTGCGCGCAGGTGCGTCGCCCGATAATCCGCGCCGCTGTTTTTGATACCGAAAGAGGGAAAATCGCCAAGCGAAAGGCATTTTTCGTCGTCCGCGCAGACAAACGCCGTGCCCGCGGCGGTGCAGTATCGGCGAAAACAGTCGATCAAATCCTCTTCCCCCTCGTAACATTCCATGTGGTCTTTATCGATATTTAGCAAAATTGCTCTGCTTGCGGGAATCTTCAATAAATTTTTTTTATACTCGCACGCCTCGGTCACGAAATAATCCTGCCCGCTGGTATAAAAATTACCAAACGCGGCGTCCTCACCCCCGATATGCGCCGTAAAGGGCACGTTAAGCCCCCTTAAAATATGTGCGCACATCGAGGTACAGGTCGTCTTGCCATGACTGCCCGCAACGGCGATAACGTTTGAAAATTCCTTGCAGAGCAAGCCCAAAAAATCCGCGCGAGAATACAGCCGTTTTTTTAAGGCGACTGCCCTTTGCAATTCCGCGTGCCATAAGGGAATGGCGTCCGTGAACACCACGGCGTCCGCATGTAAAAGTTCCGTCCGCGTTTCGTCAATACCCACGTATACTTTTATCCCTTGCGAAAGCAAATTTCCCGTCTGTTCGCTACGCATTCCGTCGCTCCCTGCGACCTCGTAGCCGCACGAAAATAAAAAACGCGCCAAAGCGCTCATGCTGATACCGCCGATCCCGATAAAATATACTTTTTTAACCGATTTTAAACCCTTTAACCGCATATAAACATTGTATTTTCCATAATGTGGCTTTATGCATAATATAATAAATTCTTATATCGTTTTTACCTTTATCTACCTAATTTCACTTGCTTATCTTGGATAAACATGGTATAATAATTAAAAATATCGATTGAACGATTAGGTTTTATACGGTTTTTCGATAAGTAAAACCATTTAACAATGATTATCCTCATATCTGATTTATTCTTCCTCGAAAGGGCATCTGCGTATTTGCAGGTGTCCTTTCCCCTTTATCCATTATCTACGCATGAAAAACGCCCCGAAAACCAAACGGTTTTCAGGGCGTATCGTTTTTTATTTCAATTTAGTCCTTTTTCTTCTTTTTCATGAAGAAATCCACAAAGCGGGGACAGTGTTTACGGTCGGGTTTTTCCTCGCCTTCCCCGTCCTTTGCCTCGGGAATGGGATCGTCCGGCTCAAAAACGGGCTGAATAGGTTCTGCCGACGGTTGCATAGCCTGCATAGGTTGCATCGGCTGAATAGGTTGTGCATACGGCGTTTGACCGTAGCTGAGCGGCTGCATCGGCTGTGCATACGGCTGTTGGGGAGTGTAAGGCTGTGCGGGCGCAGGCTGTTGCTGTGCATACCCGTATGCCTGCTCGCTGTACGTGGGCTGTTGTCCAAACAGGGACGTATTGCCCGTTTCCTGCGCGTTTTCCAGCTTTTGCGAAAGCAAAGTAGCCTGACGGAGCGTTTCGTTTGCCGTATCAAAGCCCGCGCCGTTTTGCGCGCCGTTAAAGCCCGTAGCGATAATGACAACTTCTACTTCGTCCGACATATTCTCGTCGATGCACGCGCCGAAAATCACGTTTGCCGAATAATCGATCACCCCTTTCACGAGATCTGCCGCCGTAACGACTTCGTCCAAGGACAGATCCTTGCCGCCGATCACGTTGAGAATTACCGAGCTTGCGCCCTCGATCGTCGTGTTGAGCAAAGGACTGCCCACAGCGCAACGTACCGCATCGAAAATTCTCTTTTCCCCTTTCGCTACGCCGATCCCCATGTGCGCGAGCCCGCGGCCTTTCAACGTCGTCTTTACGTCCGCAAAATCGAGGTTGATCAGCGACGGCTTGACGATCAGCTCCGCGATACCGCGAATACCTTGACGAAGCACCTCGTCCGCCACCTTTAACGCCTCGGAGAAGGACGTGTTCTTAGGCACGACCTGACGGATTTTATCGTTGGGGATCGTAATGATGGAATCCACCGATTTTTTCAATTCCTCGATACCGACGAGCGCATTGTCCATTCTGCGTTTTGCCTCAAACGAGAACGGCAACGTCACGACCGCGACGGTAAGAATTTTCATATCCTTAGCAAGCTTTGCGATGACGGGAGCAGCGCCCGTACCCGTACCGCCGCCCATACCTGCGGTAATAAAGAGCAGGTCGGTGTCTTTCAACGCCTCTTGCAGAGCCTCTTTGCTCTCTTCTGCGGCAGCTTTCCCCACGGACGGGTCAGCGCCCGCGCCCAGTCCTTTGGTGAGCTGTACGCCGATTTGAATACGTCTGGACGCTTTTGATCGCGCCAACGCTTGATTGTCGGTATTGACAACGATGTATTCCGCGCTGGTCAAGCCCGATTCGATCAGCCTGTCCACCGCGTTATTTCCCGCGCCGCCAACGCCGATCACCTTGATCTTGGCTACGCCGGAAAGATTATTCATGCCCGTATCTTGGGCGGGCTGCGACGATTGCCCGGAATACCCGTAGCCGCCGTAATTATTAAAACCGTTTTCGTAATTATCCATCATTTCTTTTTTCCTCCAAAGCCGTTAAAAATTCGTTTCCACCAGCCGCGTTTTTCCCCGTCCGCAATCGCCATGTTCAAGAGCGCGATACGCGAAGAAAACGCAGGTTTATCAAAATAGGGAAGATCGGGCACGACCACCTCGGTCAAGCGGCTAATTCGCTTGGAAATATGCTCCTTACTCCCTTTCATTGCGCTGATGCCTTCCCCTGTCAGGCTGATCGGATTGATCGAAAGACCCGACGTCTTTTTATCTTTATAGCGCACCTCGAAAAACCGATCGATCTGTTCGCAAAGGTTGTCCAAGCTGCTTTTAATCACGTCGTTGAGCAACCGCACGGGGAATTGCAGATCGCCAAGTTCGCTCGTCCAAATCAAATCGCTGGGCACAGCCCCGCCCGAAATATTCGACGCGGACAAAATCTCTTCCGCCGTTGCAAGGTCTACGCCCAGCTCTTCCATGAGTTCTACAAGCACCGTGCCCACGCCGAAATCAAACGTTTCCTCGTGCACGATACCGTTTCCGTATACCACGCTGATCGAGCTGGTCATAAAGCCCACGTCGAGCAAAAACGCATACCCCTCTCGCTTTTTATCGGACATTAAATATACCGCCTGCGCCAATGTCGAGGGGATAAATTTCGTTTCCTCTATGCCGAGCTCGTTTAAAATCGAGGTGACCGTTTGATAAAAGGTTTCGGACACGCAATAATAACAAAGCCCGCCTTTGAGCGAGGTCGTCGCTACGCCGCAAAGCTCGTCCGACGAAAAATATTTACGGTTATCGCCAAGGGAAAAATACATGCTCGAACGGCGAATACAACGCCCGCCAACCGCCAACTCGTTCCAACCGCTTTCGTACAGATAATCGATATCCGCAGGCGAAACGCGGCGTTTGGACGAAAAGGAAACGGTATGTCCTTTTGTCAAAAGGGTAACGAACGCAGAGGGCACGCCGACGTATACGGCTTTGATCGTTCCGCCGTAATTTTTCCGAACGGCGTTTACCGAATTCCCCACCGCTTTCCTCAGCGATTTTTCGTCTAAAAATCCGCCGACGGAAAAGCCCTCGTATTTTTCCGTGTGGCTGTTCGAGATCACGAAAGTACCGTTTACCCCTTTCGCGCCGAGCGAAAAGAACACTTCGTTCGATCTGATATCCAATATCGCAACGCTTTCGTTTCGCATTGTTCGCCACTCCTTGTCAAAAAAGCACAAAATATTGTGCTGTTATAATACATTATATACTATTTATTGTAAAATGTCAATGGACTGGCGAAAAAAAGCGACAAAAAAACACGCATTTTTTGCGTGTTTTTTCCGTATTTCGTTGAGATCGTCCTTTTAAACGGGTAAACCGCCGTCGGGACGGTACGCCGTCGTCACTTCGCCGTCGATATTTTCATATACCATCAAATTGCCGCTCATACGGTCGCTGACAGACAACGCAAGATATGCCTCCACCGCTTTTGCGGCTTTTTCTTCGGTTGATTTTTCCGCCGCATACACGTACAGCTTTACCCCCTCTTGCATTTGTAGCAGGAGCACCACGCCGTATTCCGTATCCGTTCTTGCTACCACTTCCACGTGGCGAACGTTGCCGCGAATTCCATTCAAGCGTTGCGAGATCACTCTGCAAACGTCAAGCGTGGGCGTAAGCGCGATATCCCCCGCGAGCTTTTCCCCTTTACCGCCGACGCACGTGTAGCCTTTGAGCAAAACGTTTCGCGCGCCGTCCAAACGGTTGTTGGAATCCGCGCGCACACCAAGCACCGTGCCTTCGCCATTTAAAATATAATATTCGCCCTGCTCGTTTGCTCCCTCTACAGCGAACACCTCTTCCCCCTCGGCGATCCCGATGATCACGCGGTTGGGATAAGAACGCTGAAAAGAGGTAATGCGGAAATAGGGAAATTCCGCCAACACGCTATCTGCGTCCGATTGCTTTACGTCAAAAATGCTCTCGTCCACGTACACGTCTTCCAAACGCTTTAACAGCTCTTCCGCCTCGGCTTTGGCGGACTGAGAAATTTCGGAAGAATTCAGCGTAACGGCGTCTACGCGGAACGTCGCGCTAACGCCGAGCACCGTCGCCCCTACGAACAACGCCACCGTCAATATGATGATCAACAATTTCCTACGCATACTTTCTTCCTCTTTTGCAGTTTGCTTATCTTTCCGATTTTTTATCGGTCTTTTCCGTTGTTTATCCCTTTTTGCCGCGCGCTATACCCGCACGCGGCGGATCTTTGCGCCTAATTTTCTGAGCTTTCCCTCAAAATCGGCGTAGCCCCTGTCGATATACGAAAGCTCTACCACCGTGCTCTGTCCTTCCGCTTTGAGCGCCGCCAAAACCAACGCCGCGCCGCCCCGCAAATCGCCCGCCGTCACACACGCGCCGTGCAACCTTTCCACGCCCCGTACGCAAGCCGTTCTGCCGCGCACGGTAATATCCGCGCCCATGCGTTTGAGCTCCGCCGCATAGCGGTATCGCGTTTCAAACAGATTTTCCACGACGAGGGTCGAGCCTTTCGCCGTCGTGCAAAGCGCGGTATATTGCGCTTGCAGATCGGTGGGAAAACCAGGGAAGGGCATTGTTTCGACAATATCCACCGCACGGAGCTTTCCGTCGCTCGTCAATACTATTTTATCATTTTTCGTATAGATTTTGCAACCGTTTTCACGCAATTTATGTAAAAGTGCCGCAATATTTTCGGGCGGAACGCCCCGTGTTTCGATTTCACCCCCGCAGGTTGCCGCCGCGATCAGGTACGTGCCCGCCTCGATACGGTCGCCGATCGGTACAAAATCCACCCCGTGCAAGCGTTTTACCCCCTCGATCGCCACCGTTCCGCCACCCGCGCCGCACACCTTTGCGCCCATCGCGTTCAAAAACCGTTGCAGATCGACGATCTCAGGTTCTTTGGCGGCGTTGCGGATCACCGTGATCCCCTCCGCTTTTACGGCGGCGAGCATAATATTTTCCGTCGCTCCAACGCTGGGGAAATCGAGCAAAATCTCCGCGCCGACCAGCTTTTTCGCCTCACAATGGATATAGCCGTCCTTTTCCACGATCTCCACGCCCAGCCGTTTCAAACCCGACAAATGCAGATCGATGGGGCGCAAGCCGATATCGCACCCCCCGGGATAGGAAATCTTCGCACGGTGAAAACGTGACAAAAGAGGTCCCAGCATAAAAACGGAAGAACGCAGCTCTTTGGTGAGCCGCGTGGGAATTTCGTGCGATACCGCGTTGGAGCTGTCGATCAGTGCGCAATCTTTTTTGCGCCCGATCTTACAACCGACCTCGCTTAATATATGTAACATACTTTCCACGTCGTTTATCGTCGGAACACCGCGTATCTTCACGGGTTCATCCGTTAAAATGGACGCCGCCAAAAGCGGCAATACCGTATTTTTTGCCGATTGTATTTCTATACTGCCGCAGAGTTTTTCTCCGCCGTTGATTATGTATTTATCCATACGATAAAGCTCCTTTGCCTTTGCTTTATCTTATGAAAAATCTCCTATTATTTGTGCGTTTTTCACCCTTACCCCTCTTTTCGTCCTTTGCTCCCTGCGCGGAAATCGCATATAAGACACCCATGGACGACATGGTGATAATGAGCGAGGTATTCCCTGAACTGATCAGAGGCAAAGGCAATCCCGTCGGCGGGATACTGCCGCTGACGACCAACGCATTGATGACCGTCTGTATGCCATAGACGAGCGTGATCCCCGCCGCAAGCAAAAACGAGAAAAAATCGGGGGCTTTGCGCGCAACCCGTATTCCCCGCCAAATCAAAAGCCCGCTGACGATAAACAGCAAGGTTATGCCGAAAAAGCCGAATTCCTCGCCGATGATCGAAAGAATAAAATCGCTTTCGGCAAAGGGCAAAAAACGGTATTTTTGGCGAGATTTAAACAAGCCCGTTCCAAACCAACCGCCGTTGCCCAGCGCGTATAAAGACTGTATCAGCTGATACCCCTCCCCGCGCGGGTTTTCCCAAGGATCGAGAAAAGCGCTCAACCTTGAAAGACGGTAAGGCTCGGCAATGATCATCGCGGGCACGGCAAGGAGCGCGGGAATACAAAGCATGACGAAATAGCGGAGTTTCATTCCCCCCAAATACAGCATGGAAAGCATCAACAACGCCACGCAAACGGTGACGGACATATTCGGTTCAATGATGATCAGCCCGCAAACGACGCCGCCCGTTAAAAGGACGGGCAACGCGCCTTTCAAGGTACGCATACGCCCGATATCGTCCGACATATACGCCGCCGCAAATATCACAAACCCGTATTTGGCAAGCTCCGACGGCTGCAAGGTCACGCCGCCAATCCCTATCCATCTCGTCGCGCCGTAGTTGGTCACGCCAAGCCCCGGCACAAACACCATGCCAAGCAAAATAACGGGGATAATATACAGCACCCAACGCACTTTTTTGCCCTTTAAGCGACGGTAATTCAGCCGCCCGCAAACGAGCATCGCCGCCACGCCGAGCACAAAACCTAACAATTGCTTTTTTACAAAATACAACCCGTCGCCGTACTGGGTTTTGGCAACGTATCGGCTCGCCGAATAGATAGCAAGCACCCCAAACGCCGCCAAAACCGCCGTTAAAATCAAAATACTCACGTCCCCTTTGGGGTTATCAAACCTATGTATTTTCGCTTGTTTCCGCGCCGTTTTCGCCCTGTTTTCCGTCCGTTCCGTCGCAAACGGGGAGAGCGTACTTAGTTCTTTCTTCTTCAAGCGCGTGGACGATCTCCGCAAATTTTTCACCCCTTTCTTCATAACTGCCAAACTCGTCAAAGCTTGCGCTGGCGGGGCTTAACAGCACCGTTTGCCCGCGCTCTGCCTTTAACGCGGCGACCCGCACCGCAAACGAAAACCCGCCCCCGCAGAGGGTAAACGCGTCGAAATCCTGTTCCCTTGCCGCCTTTAACAGCGCAAAACGGTTTTCGCCGTACAAGACCGCGTGCACGACCTTCGAGCCTTTCAAATCCGCAAACAGCTTGTTATAATCGTACCCCTTATTTTTGCCGCCGAGCAATAGCACGGTGTCTTTTTTCATCGCCGCCACCGCTTTTAAAGTCGCGTCCACGTTCGTACCCTTGGAATCGTCCACGTACTCTACGCCGTTATGCTCCGCAACCCTTTCCACGCGGTGACGTATCCCCTTAAAATCGCTCAGCGCGGCGACGATATGTTCCGTTTTTACCCCCGCGAGCTTTGCCGCGATAATCACCGCAAGGGCGTTTTGGATATTATGTAAACCGCCCATGGCAAGCTGATCGGCGGACATGATCTTTTCCTTTCCGCAATACAGATTTCCGCTCTCGTAATACGCGCCGCGCACGCGGTCTTTTACGGAAAAATACAAAACCTTTGCCTTGGTCTTTTCGGCAAAGCCGCGCACGGTCAAATCATCGTAATTCAAAATGGCAAATTCCGTTTCCGACATATTTTTCAAAAGCTTGGCTTTCAAAAAAATATAATTTTCCATATTATAATGTCGGTTTAGATGATCTTCCGTGACATTGAGCACGATCGCGATATGCGGGCAGAGGGATTGCAGAGTTTCCAACTGAAAGCTGGATATTTCAGCGACGGCAACTCCGTCCTCTTGCATATTGCAAAACTCGATCATCGGCGTACCGATATTGCCGCACGCCTCCGCGGTATACCCGCCCTTTTTCAAGACCTCCGTCAGCATGGAAACGGTCGTGGTTTTGCCGTTTGTGCCCGTCACCGCAAACACGCCGCAACGCATATACCGCGCCGCCAGCTCCGTTTCGCCGATAACCGCCCTGCCGTTGCGCTTGAACGCTACCGCCATAGGATGATCGATCGGTATCCCCGGGCTGAGCACCAGTCCGTCGCACAAATCGGGCATGCGCGGCAACTCCTCCGCGCTTAAACGCCTTGCGCCCTTTTCCGACAGCGCAAGCGCGATCTGTTCAATACGCGCCGACGCGTTGTCGTCGTGAATGTACACGGTTGCACCGCGCGAAAGTAAAAATTCCGCGGCGGCTTTTCCCGATTTGGATAACCCCAACACAAAAAACACTTGTTTTTTCGGAAACATACGCTCTCCTTTACAGGGCGGTGATCACGCACAGCACTCCCAACAAAAGAGTCACGGTAAAATACGCGTACGAGATCCGCGTTTCCGAATACCCCTTTTGCTGAAAATGATGATGCGCGGGCGACATTAAAAATATGCGCTTACCCCCCGTCGCTTTATAATATATTACCTGCAACACTACGGATATGACCGAAAAAACGAAACAAGCCCCCAAAACCAAAATATACAGCGCGTTGCCGCTAAATACCGCGATCGCCGCCACAAATCCGCCTAAGGACAGCGACCCCGTATCCCCCATGAAGATCGACGCGGGCGGCAGGTTAAAACACAAATACGCCACAAGCGCGCCAACCAAACAAAAGCAGAGCGTAGACGTCGCCGCAAATCCGTTTTGCAGGTGGATAACGACGGCAAGCGCCGTAAAAAAAGGCACGCTCGTGCTGGCGGCGAGCCCGTCCAAGCCGTCCGTCAAATTGACGGCGTTGACCGTCGCAACGAACGTCACCACGGCAAGGGGCAATATCCACCAACCGATAGAAAGGCTCTTTTTTGTGAACGGCAAATACAGCTCGGTTAAGCCCGCGCGCAGACAGTATACCCCGCAAAAAAGGGCGATCGCAACCTGAAACACGAGCTTTTGCCAAGCGCGCAAGCCAAGGTTTTCCTTATGCGCCCGTTTTAGAAAATCGTCCAAAAGCCCCACGAGCATATACGAAAGACCGACGACGAGCGCAAGCAACGTATCCCGATTTGCACCGCGAATAAAACAAACTGCCGCCGCGAACGCCGCCAAAACAAAAGCGATACCGCCCATAGTGGGCGTACCGCCTTTCGACTTGTGCTCTTTGACGTACGATAAGATGTTTTGCCCGACCTTTATTCGCCGTAAAACGGGTATCAAAACGAGCAAAAACACGAAGGATAACCCAAACGCGACAAGCGCCGCCAACAAATACGTTTTCATGCGTTCCCCCTATACGTCCCTTAACAAAGGGGCGTTTTTCCTTTTTGTTCCAACAATTTTATAATACTATCGTGGTCGTTAAAGGGGTATTTTATACCCATGATTTCCTGATAATGCTCGCCGCCCTTGCCCGCCACCAGCAACACGTCCCCTCTTTTTAAAATATCGAGCGCGTAATCGAGCGCACGTTTCCGATCGGGTACGATGACGTACCGCGGCGAAAACCGCCGATATCCCTTTTCGATATCCGTAATGATATCTAAGGGATCTTCATATCGCGGGTTGTCGGACGTGAGCACGGAAAAATCGGACTTTTTCGCCGCCGTTTCCCCCATGATCGGACGTTTGGTTTTATCGCGGTTACCGCCGCAACCGAACAGGCAAATCAGTCTACCCCGACAATGAATTTTTAACGCGTCGAGGGAATTTGCCAAGCCGTCGGGCGTGTGCGCAAAATCCACGTAAATTTCCCCGCCGTTGAAAACGCCGACCCGTTGCAGTCTGCCCTCCACGCCGTTAAGCGAGCCCAGCCCGTCCGCAATCGCCTGTGTTTCCACACCAAGCTCCATCGCGCAAACCGCCGCGGCGAGCGCGTTATAGACGTTGTGCCGCCCCGTCATTGACAGAGAAACCCGACAAAGCTCGTCGTTGATATTCAGCATACATTCCGTTCCGCGCAGCGTTTCGTCGGTAATAATCGCAAATGCGTCCACTGGGGTATTTAAACCGTAAAAAACCGTCTTTATCCCCCTCTCTTCGCATACAGAGCCGATCTCTCTGCCCACGCCGTCGTCGCCGTTCAACACAGCCACGGGTAGGGGGCTTTCCTCAAAAAGGCGGAGCTTTGCGGCTTTATAAGCGTCCATATCCTTAAAAAAATCCAAATGGTCCTGCGTGAAGTTGGTAAAAATCGCGGCGGCAAAGGCTATACCTTCCGTTTTATAATAATGTAGCGCGTGCGCAGACGCTTCCATGACGACGTATTCCGTGCCGCAAAGGAGCATATCCGCAAAGATTTTATGTAGCTCGATCGGATCGGGCGTGGTGAGCGACGGCGGCAAGCTTTTCCGTCCGTATACGACCCCAAGCGTGCCGATCACCCCCACTTTTTTGCCCGCTGTTTTTAAAATTTCCGCAAGCATATACGCCGTGGTGGTTTTTCCGTTCGTACCCGTCACAGCGATAATTTTCATATTTTGCGCGGCGTTGCCGTAAAAGGTAGCCGCAATTTTGCCCATGCTTTTGCGCACGTTATCCACAACGAGCTGCGGCACGCTTGCGGGCACAAGACGCTCGCTGACGATTGCGACCGCGCCGTTTTTCACCGCCTCGCTGACGTGCTCGTGTCCGTCCGTGTTTTCCCCTGAAAGGCAGAAAAACAAACCGCCGTCCATGCGTTTTCGGCTGTCGATACCAAGGCTCGTTATCTCCCTTTCGCAATCCTCTCCGCCGATAATCATTCGTCCTTCCACCCCGCTAAGCAGCTTTGTTAATCGCATACCGTACCCCCTTACCCGTAAAAATTACACCGTTACTTTATTCTATTCTTGTCCTTGCGCACGTATGTTTTTCAACGAAATAATTCCCTCAAAAATTTCGCGCGCACAGGGAGCGGCAACCACGCTCCCGTAATATGCTCCCTGCGGTTCGTCCACGATCACCAGAGCAAGATATTGCGGTTTATCGGCGGGGAAAAAGCCGACGAACGACGAAACGTATTTTCCTACGGCGATACGACCGTTTTCAAATTTTTGCGCCGTACCTGTTTTACCGCCGATCTTATACCCCTCTACGTACGCCTTTTTACCGCTCCCGTTCGTCACGACCCCTTCCAACATCTCGGCAAGCAGAGCCGAGGTCTTTTCGCTGACCGTCCTATTTTGCAAAGTCGGTTCGTTTTGTATCAACACGTACCCGTCGTCTGCGTATACGCTCTTGACCAGCCGCGGCGTGTAATAATACCCGCCGTTGACAGCCGACGCCGTCGCGCAGGCAAGCTGTATCCCCGAAACGGCGATCGTCTGCCCAAACCCGATACGCGCAAGGTCGCACCCGCGCACCGCCTCTTTGGGCATCAACAGACCGTACGCCTCGCCACCGTAATCGATCCCCGTCTTTTGCCCGAACCCAAACGCCGACAAATACTGATAAAAGGTTTCCTTGCCCAACGACAACGCCATGTCCGTAAAACAGGGGTTACAACTGGTATTCAAAGCCTCCGCAAGAGTCTGATTGCTGTGTTTTCCGTTGGCATGATTGCTCCAACATTTGACCGTCGTGCCGTCCACATATCGCGTGCGGGAGCTGTTAAATACGTATTTCGGCGAAAAAGCCTTGCTGTTTCCGCGCGCATATTCTTCCAAGTTGATAGCGGAAGTAATAATTTTAAAGGTAGAGCCTGGCTCGTAAATATCGCAAACCAAACGGTTTCTCGTCAACTCGTTCAAAAGCTCCGCGTCGTTGCGCGGAATCTCGTTCAAGCTGTACGACGGATAGTTCGCCAAAGCCAGCACCTCAAAGGTGTTCACGTCCAAAACGATACACTCTGCCGAAAGAGGCGAATAGGTCGCCGACACCTTTTCCAAGGCGCTTTCCGCGATTTCTTGTATTCCGTAATCGATCGTAAGCTGAACGTTATATCCGTTTTCCGCGGGTAAATAGGTCGCTACGCTCCCCTTAACGTCGATACCGACCAAGTCCGTTTCATATAGCAGCTCGCCGTTTTTGCCCGATAAATAGCCGTCGTAATATTTTTCCACGCCCGTCGTTCCGACGTTGTCCGTGGACGTAAACCCGACCACCTGACAAAGCGCGTCGTCCTTGGGATAATACCGCACGTTATCCCGCGAAAAATACACGCCGTCCAAAGAAAGCGCGGACAGCTTTTCGATTTTTTCTTTATCCACTTTTTTAGCGACGGTGATCTCGGACGCCTTTTTCCCCGTCAATTTATCGTAGACCGTCTGTTCGTCTATCCCCAACGCCCCCGCAAGCAACGCCGCCGTTTTGGCTTTGTCCTTTACGGCGTTGGAACGGGCAAATACCGTATACGCCGTCGTGTTGTCGGCGAGCACCACTCCGTTTCTATCCGTGATCTTGCCCCGCTCCGCCACGATCGGCAGCTCCCGCGTCCATTGATCGAGCGCACGGTAGCCAAGCTCGCCGCTCCATACCACCTGCACGTAGAAAAAACGCCCGATCAAAAAGAAAAAAAGAAAGGTTACCGCCAAGCTGATGGCGAGTAACCTCTTTCGTAAAATCGTTACCGAATATTCATGATTTTTCCGTTTGATAAGATTTATCTCCTATTTTTTGCCTTAATTGCCGTTGATTTGTTGCTGCGCCCAAGCACGGATCGTGTCTTCGGACGTTGCGATTTCGATTTCTTCCTGCACTCTCGCATTTTCGTTGACGAGTTCTTGCTGACGGCTGCGCAACTGACGGAGCTCCGCCTCTTTGTTGCCGATAATTTGCGTGTTGATACCGATGATCGATACCAACGCAACCACCGCCGCGCCAACCCCTGCGATCACTTTTTTCGCAAAGGACGAAAGGGAATACTGTTCCACTTCCACCGCCGCCGTTGCCGCGCTCTGGAATACGGGCGCAACGTACGTGGGAGCGATCGTTTCCGCTACCGCGCTGTTCATTACGGGATTATTTTCCTGCAAACGCTCGAATTTTTCCGTCGTGAATACGGACGAGGCTACCTGTTCGCGAACAAATTCCGTCACCTGAGGCACTTGTTCCAAAACGGGGGTGTCTGCCGTTACGGGCGTAACGTTGACGGGCGCTTCGGGAGCAAGAACGGACGCGCGAACCTCGCTAACGGGCGTTTGCGCATACGTTTCGGAGGCAAGCTGATCCGCTTCCGCGCTCAAAAGTCTGTTATAACGTTCTCTGATCTGTGCGTTATGCTTTTGTGCTTCTACGTCCGCGTTCGTCAATTGCGTTCTCTGATATTCGCTTACCAGTCCCATGGTTTTGCCCCTCCGTGTTTTTGTATTTCTACCGTTTTCCCTTATCTCTTATCATTTGCGGACGTTTAGAGCCGTTCCGCCACTCGTAATTTTGCGCATTTACTTCTGGAATTGTCTTCCAGCTCGTCACAGCTTGCCGTGATCGGCTTTTTCGTAACGATTTTGATTTCCGGTTTCTTTCCGCATACGCAAACGGGAAAGTTCCCGGGACAGGTACAGGGATTTTCCAAGCCTTTGAACACTTCTTTTACAATTCTGTCCTCTAACGAATGAAAGGTGAGAATAGCGATCCTGCCACCCTTTTTCAATCTTCTCGTCAGTTTGAGCACCAAATCGCTCAATCCGTCAAGCTCGCCGTTTACTTCGATCCGCAGCGCCTGAAAGGTCTTTCTTTCGCAAGGTGCGCCGAAACGGAATTTTGCGGGGATACTGCTTTTGATAATCTCGGAAAGCTCCCCCGACGTTTTCAACGGTTGTTTTTCCCTATATTTAATAATGTTTTTAACGATTTGCTTGGCAAAGGTTTCTTCGCCGTAATTTTTCAAAATTTTGACGAGCTTTTCTTCCGAGTAGGTGTTGACGACGATTTCTGCCGTCAGATACGCCGAAGTGTCCATTCGCATATCCAAGGGCGCGTCCGCCATTTTGTAGCTAAACCCCCGCTCTTCGTCGTCGATTTGGTGGGACGAAATCCCAAAATCGAGCAACGCGCCGTCTATTTTGTCTACGTCCGCCTTTTCAAATACTTCTTCAAAATCCTTATAATTCGATTTGTATATTGAAAATCTGCCGTCAAATTCTTTTAATCGGTTGGTCGCCGCCGCGATCGCCTCGTCGTCAAGATCGGTTGCGATCAGTCTGCCGTTAGGCGACGTTCTTTTTAATATTTCGTACGAGTGTCCGCCTCCGCCGACTGTGCCGTCGAAATAAATGCCGTCCGCTTTTAATTGCAGCCCCTCCATGCACTCTTCTAACATTACGGGCTTGTGCGAAAATTCCAGCATCTTTATATCCCCAGTTTTTTCAGCTCGGCGTCGTAATCTACGCCGTCGATATATTCGTAATATTTTTCTTCCGCCCAGATTTCCAAACGGCTACCGCGACCCAGCGTGATTATATTCTTTTGAATACCCGCCATGCGTTTTAACACCGACGGCAAAACCACTCTGCCCTGCGCGTCCTCTTCCGCCGAGAATATACTGCTGAACAAGACCGCCGACGCTTGGTTTGCCTCCGAAACCGCCTCTTCGGATACCGATGAAAGCATTTCGTCCAAATCCTCGTCCGCCATTACGCAGATACATCTGTTCATACCGCGGAAAAAGCTGTACGAACGCTCCCCGTTTTCCCCCGTCAGCTCCTTTTTAAACTTAGAAGGAATACGCAATCTATTCTTATCATCTAACTGATGCTCGACCAAGCCTTTGAACATAGACGTTTCCTCCTTCGCTTTTTCTGCCTTTACCCGAGGGTAACAGTTAGTATGACTATATTATACAACCACTTTTGACCATTGTCAAGTGTTTTTAGAAAAATTTTTCCTATTTTTTCGATTTTTTTTGGATTTTTTAACCACAAAAACCTATTTTTTCCGTAGTCTCGACCACTTTTATATCAAAACACAAACATACGTTCGTAAAAGTGTTTGTTTTTTGCCCCGCCGCTGCCCAAAAAGTAAATTTTGTTTTTTGGCGCAAATCCGCTGATTACAAGGCTTTTTCGCGTTTTTAAACACGAACATTCGTTCGTTTTTTCCTTAACTTTTTCGTTTTTTTCGTTCGAGGGGAAAAAGTGGTCAAAAATCCCCATTCTTCCCAACCGCCCAGCAAAAAGTGGTCGCCCGTCCCTACTTTTTTCTGTCTTTTGTCGTTTTACCCCCTCGGTTTGCCCTTTTTTTTCGGAATTTTGACACGAAAGCTGTACGCATAGCCGTTGGGCGATCCCTTCGTTGCCGTCAAACACCTCGCAATTATAAAATTTTTTTATTCTTTCCTTAATATATACATAATGGGTACAGCCCAGAACGACGGCGTCGGGCGAGCCGCGTGGTAAAAAGCGGGTAAAATCGTAAAAGTTATCGCCGAAACGTTCTTCTATCCCCCCTGCCAGCCCGTCGCAGGAATACAGCTTTAAACGCGCCTGCGGGTATTTTAGACGGACCTTTTCGCAAAGGGTGCGAAAACGCATGCTGTTAAACGTTGCGCGGGTCGTCAAGACGAAAATTTCGCCCCCGCGTTTTGCCGCAGATAGAATTGCAGGCTCTGCGCCGACGATGGGAAAGGTATACCGCGCGCGCAACTCGTCTATACATAAAGCCGTCACCGTGTTACAGGCAACAACGGCGGCTTTGACCTGCAAGCGCTCGAACAGGTCGAACGCCTCGTGGACATAGCGGCGTATCAAATCGGGCGGCAGATTGCCGTAAGGCGCGCGTTCGTTATCGCCCAAGTAGTAAAATTTTTCGTTTGCAAAGCGTTTTTGACAGCAGTCTAAAACGGTCAATCCGCCCACGCCGCTATCGAAAAAAGCAATCCCACCGACAGGTATTTTCACGCGCACCTCCAAAAACACGGAAAAATTTTGAAAATTTTATTCTTTTTCGCATTTTTCCCTTGAAAAACAGTTTACTTTCAAAAAAAATTATGCTAAAATAATCTACGCAGTTTTGTATTGAATAAGAAAAAAAAGGACAAATAAGGAGATCATTATGCCTAATATTAAATCCGCAAAGAAAAGAGTTTTGGTTATCGAAAAGAAGACCATGAGAAACAAAGCGATCAAATCCGCTTTGAAAACGCAGGTCAAGAAGTTCCTCGCAGCAGTTGAAGCAGGCGACAAGGAAACCGCTACGAAGTTGTTCCCTGAAACTGTTTCCGCTATCGACGGCGCAGTAACCAAAGGCGTTATCCATAAGAACAACGCAAACAACAGAAAGGCGAAGTTGGCGAAAAAGCTTGCGTCTTTGAACTAAAACCTTTTTATAATATTTCTGCATATTATAAATATGAGGGTATGCCCTATGGCATGCCCCTTTTTTCGTGATTTTTCTTTTTTGTTAAAAATCATAATTTTACATGAAATTCCCCACCCTTTCGTCGGGCTGGGGATTATTTTTTTGCACAATATAAAAATATTTCTAAAATACCTTACAAACGTTTGACATACGCGCGCGTTTCTTATATAATTATATCACTTTTGGGTTTATTTTTACTAAACTTTTCGTTTATTTTTAACAAACCAAACGGAAGATTGGCGAAACAAAGCAAAAAGTTTACAATTACTAAACTTTTGAGCAAAAAAACGCCGATTTGGAGGGGCTTATGAATTTAGGCAAAAAAATAAAACAGATGCGAAACCAAAAGGGTTTGACCCAAGAAGAGCTAGCCGATCGGTGCGAACTGACGAAAGGCTATATCTCGCAGCTGGAAAACAATTTAAACAGCCCGTCGATTGCGACCTTGACGGATATTCTATCCGCGCTTGGCAGTAACCTTTCGGAGTTTTTCCAAGAAGAAACGGAAGAAAAGATCGTTTTTTCAAAAAACGAGTTTATTGAATAGGACGCGGACGGCGTTGTACATAACTGGTTGATACCCAACGCGCAAAAAAATATGATGGAGCCCATTCACGTCGAGCTTGCCGAAAACGCCTCTACGACGGGCGATATCCCCCACGAGGGCGAAGAGTTCGGCTACGTTTTAGAGGGCA
>JAFTQY010000082.1 GCA_017462505.1 Clostridia bacterium | reverse complement strand
TTAATATCCTCCGATTGTGTATTCGATTTTTGACTGGCAGGTCATACTTTCATTATACACAATCGGAGTTTTTATTTCAAGACTCATCGGTAAACCTCTACCGAACCACGCGACTATCGCGTGGTTTTTCTTTATATCAAACAAAAACACGGGAACAACTCCCGTGTTTTTTCTCGTTTAGAGCTTATTTTCTCTTCTTTTTGCTAACGCCAAGGACTAAGCCTGCTGCCGCCAACGCGCCCAAACTCATCGCGCCTACGCCGAACGAACCGCAGCCCTTCGAAACATTTGTATTCGACGCGCTTTCCGCGGTGCTGGATTGAGAGGTGACGAGTTCAGGTATATCAAACGAACTCTCGATTTCGCTCGAAGTTTCCTCACTTGAAACTTCTTCGGACGAACTATCCTCGCCCCCGTCGGGCAATTCGCTTTCGGACAAAATCTCGTCGCCGCTCAGATCGTACAGCCTGATATCCCTAATCATGAGCTCGCCGTCAAGCCCGCCCATTTTGAAAAGGAAACCGCAGAATTTATTTTGATATGCCGTATAGGGATATTCACTGCGATAAATAGGCGTAGCGCCCGTCACGGTGATCTTATGCCAATCCCCGTCCTCCTCGATATCCACTTCAATAATGGGATACGAGCCGTCCGAGGCAAGAATCTGCACGATATATCTCGCCGTCGTCAAGTCCTCTACCTTTGCGATCGAATCGTTGACCACGGTATATTCAAACGAAAACGAGCCGACGTCCATAGGCACGAGCGTATACGGTTTCGTCACCGTCTGCACGCCGTCCACAATAAAACGAATTTCGGGGTTTGCCGACGCCGAACCGTCGCCGTAAAAATACCAAGCGTCATATTCGTCGTCCACGCGGCAATAATCCCAAGCCGTCATGTTTTTGATCTTCGGTTCTTCCAAAGTCAGCACGCATGCGGGCGGATTTTCCAAGCTTTCACGCTCGTACACCAACTGCGCGGCGTTTGCCGTAACCGCGTCCGTCGCCACGCCGCAAACCGCTACGCCCACACATAACGTCGCCAAAATACCCGTCAAAAATTTTTTCATAACCTTTTTTTCTTTTTATACGTCGATTTTTTCACCGTTGCTTTCGTACGCCGCCAAGATCATCTTGATAACCTTCGAGCCCTCTACGCCGTCGATCGGGAATTTTTCACCCTTTTCCACGCAGTCGTAGAAATGCGCAAACAACCGCCCGTGCCCCGTACCGTAGCAACCCTTGCCGTATACCTTTGTGTACGAGTCAAAATGCTTTAACTCGTTATTGTGCATAACGTAATCGCCCGTGACGCGCATATACCCGTCCTTGGTATAGATCATCACTTCGGGCATAAAATCCATTTTACTGCCGTTCGTGGCAAAGAACGCGAAGTTCCCCTTGCCCGTCTTGCCCGTATACAGCGCGCTTGCCGTGTCCTCCACCTCGATTGCGTTTTTCAAGGTAAAATTATGCACGGTCGCAACTACCTCATCGGGCTCGCCGCAAAGCCATTGCATCAAATCGAGGGTATGGAGCGCTTGGTTGATCAACACGCCGCCGCCCTCCATGTCCTTTGTGCCACGCCAAGCCGCCTGCGCGTAATAGCGTTCGTCCCTCTTCCAGATCATCGTACCGTAACCGCCTGTCGCGTTTTCCTCGCCGAGCTGTTCCTTTACGTACATATTAGCGGGATTATAACGGTTTTGCAAAACCACACCAAGCTGCGCCGACGAGCGCTTTTCCGCCGCTACGATCCTGTCGATCTCGTCACGGCTGATACAAAGCGGCTTTTCGCAAAGCACGTTTACCCCTTTGTCAAGTGCATACACTACCATTTCCGCATGCAGATAATGGGGGGTGCAAATATGTACGACGTCGGGGTGTATCTCATCGATCATTTTTTTATAATCAACGTATCCTTTCGCGTCGGGAAATTCGGCAAACTTGCTTTCGTCCACGTCGCAAACCGCCACTATGTTTTCCTGCATTTCCGCCAACACCTGCAAATGCACGTGCCCGATCACACCCAGACCTATTACGGCAACTTTCATTTTTTCGTTCTCCTATTCTCCGCCTATTGTACAGGCTATATATCTATCATACAACCTTTACGAAAAAAAGTCAATATCCAAAATGAATTTTTTTGTATAACAAAACAAACTTTTTGCCTTTTTTTTCTTAAAATTCTACTTCGTAGAACAGATCGCCCTTTTCATGCGCGCTTGCCGCAACGGTAAACTCCGCATAGCCCTCGCAAAGGGTAACGGCAAGCTCTTCTTCGCCAAGGCGAACGGAGCGCGGCGTTTTGCCGTAAACGCGTACCGTCATGTCCCGTACGGGCTTTATGCCGTCGATTTTGGGAATTGCATTATTGATCAGGTCGTGTCCGTTGTTCGGTCTGCCCTCAAAACCACCCTGACGGCGGTATACGCCGAGCGTACCCTTATCCCCCGTTTCCGTCCACGTAAAACGGGTCGTAGCAAAGCCGCCCTTTTCGTAATCGTAGGTGAACTGATCGTCCTCGTACAACGAAAATTCCCCATTACCGCCCATATATACCTTAATCACGTAATCGTGTTCCTTTTCCAAGATATATTTTTGCGGCTGCATGGTCGCCACGATCGAGCCCTTTTTGACGAGCAACGCCCCTGCATAGCCGTCGGCGATCTCGTATTCCACGTCCCCTTGATAGGTCTTGCCCGTGAAATAATCCACCCATTCCCCCGCAGGCAGTTTCAAGTGCATATCAAACGCGCCGACGTAGAGGGAATCGCCCAGCATGTACGCGTTGTGCACGTCGTCAAAACGGTCGGTTTCGCTATGCAGCATAGGGAGCGGGCGCATAACGGGTATGCCCGTCACGGACGCTTTGTGCGCCATGGCGTACAGATACGGGAACAGGGTTGAACGGAGCACCGAATAGTTTTTGATCGTTTCTTCGATTTCGGGGGGCAAGAACCAAGGGTGGAAATAGTACGCCCAAGAACAGATCTGCGTCCACGTGGAAAGGAATGCGTAATGGATCGCTTTCACGTCCATAATATCCATATCGCAGGTGGTGTTGGTATGCCCGCACATAGCGTAGTTAAGACATGCTACCAACGTTCTCGAGCCGCCGCCCGTGTCCCCCGCCCACGTCGCCGCGTATTTCTGCGTGCCGACGTATGCGCCCGACGTGTAGATCAAGCCTCGTCTGTCCGTATAATTTTGAAAGCCCTCTTTCATCTGCTTGGCAAGCGCCAAGCAATAGATATTGTGGACTTCGCTATCCAAATATTTTTTCGCCCAAAGTCGGTCGGGATGCGCCATAATCTGCGCGTATCCGTCCAGCTTAAAGCACGCCGCACCGTTGTCTACAAATTTTTTCAGGTGTTCAAACCACGGTTCGTCTACTTTCGTAATAACGTCCGATTTTTTTATGTCCGCCAAATGCTCGTCGATAAAATCTACGTTTTTCTTAAATTGCTCTCCGTTATCATTCTGCAACGCGTATTCGATCGTTGCGCACGCCGCTTCGTTACGGTCTTCTTCATAGAATAAATCGTAATCTTCGCACAACCAAAGAGAAAGTTGCATACCCATAAAGCGCATAGGCCCCATAAACGTACGGTGACTTGCCGTGTTTTCAGGCAACCAATACGGCATCCCAAAACGCTCTTTGTCCCACGTTTTCTCGGTAGACAAATCATAATGTTTACTCATCCACGACGGTTCTAATCCGAATACGTCGCAAGGGATTCCTCTATCGCGCATCATGCGCACGTCATCGAGCAGTTGACGGGCGTTCATAAGCTGTTCGCTTTCTACAAAAGTCAACCCGTAACCGAACGCAGGCAGCATGATAGGTTTGCCCGTCACATCCGTGACCGCCTGCACCATATCCAAAAGGGTGTCCGCCGCAAGCATATAAAAATCCGCCGTGCCCCCCGCCGCCGAGATAATTATTCTGTCCTTATCGCTATCGCCAAGATCGAATTTTTGGCAATACGTACAATTGACGAGAATCGCCCAACCGTCCGAGCTGAGCACGACGGGCAAAGGGCCGTAAGAGGCTATGTTGGCAACCCATACGTTGAGGGTCTTGCCGCGGATCATCACGCTGTCGCGGTTTGCGTCCCCCATACCGAACAGGCGTTCCTCTTTTTTAAGCGAAATTTTAATTTCAAACCCGCCCCCGCCGATATTGTTTACCTCGATATCCAAATCCCGTTTGCCTGCGCGAAACAAAAGTCCCTTTTCCGTAAGCTGAGCGTCACAGGGCGCGTAAGAGCGAGCAAGTTTATCGTCCAAAAAGCCGTATCTCGTCAGCATGCTTTTTCTGCCGTTTTCCGTCGTGACGCGATACCCGCTTTCCCCGATTTTTTTGAGTTGTAACATAATTTTCTCCTTATGCGTTCGGCTTGCCGCAAAAATTCGCTTGACAAGCCCTTGTTTTTTGATTATACTATCATTATAGCACTAAATAATACGAAAGCAATAGCATAT
Organism: Clostridia bacterium; assembly: GCA_017462505.1. Next base: position 12,747 of record JAFTQY010000082.1, on the reverse strand, counting down.
CTTCTACTTTTCAACTAATTTTTAGCATTATCTTATCATTATGGAATTTTATTATTACAATCGGCACGACGGCGATACCGTCATTCCCTTGGTGGAAATGAAACTCCCCTTTGACACTTTGACCGTGCTTTTGAAAGGGGAAATGGTCTACCACGTCAACGGCGAACGCGTGGAGCTGCACGACGGCGATATCATTTGTTTGAAAAAGGGCATGGTACGTACCCGCGACGAGGTGCGCGACTCCCACTACGTCAGCTATAATTTTTGGGGGGAAAATTGCGATTTTTTACCCGTGCTTTCGCAGGGGCTTCTTTCAAACGCCGCCCGCCATATCGTATTTGCCTACGACGAAATCAGAAAAACGACGTACGATCTATCCGATTTTCGTTTGGTTTCCCTTTTTCGTGCTCTGATAGAAGAATTACGCTATCAGGTCAAGCTGAAAAACGAAAACGAGCTGGTAAAACGCATCAAAAAATACCTGCACGAGCATTTGAGCGAAAAGATCACCCTAGAAACCGTATCGCAAAACGTATTCTTTTCCGTGCCGTACGTAGAAAAAACCTTTAAGGCGGAAACGGGCACGTCCGTCGTCCGCTATTTGATCGATCAGCGCATACAGCTTGCCAAAACGTTGCTGCTTGACGCCGCGTTGGATTTGAAAGCCGTCGCCGTAAAATGCGGATTTGCCGATTATAATTTCTTTTCGCGGAGCTTTACAAAGAACGTGGGGCTATCCCCCTTAGCATACCGCAAAGAACACAGCCCCACAAAATCTTAATAGGTATATCAGATACAAACCCGCCCCGCGCAAAATTGCGCGGGGCGGGTTTGTCATTATTTATTTCGTCTTATGCGCGCGGTGCATTACCGCCGCCATGATCAAGCTAATCACGATCGGCACGGCGCAACAGCCGAGCAACAAATAAAAGGTACTCGTCCAACCAAAACGGTCGGCATACGCCCCCAACCCGTACGCGCTGATTGCACTACCGATATAACAAGCGCCGTTTAAAAGCCCCGAGAGCATACCCGAATTAAGCTTACTGCGCAGATACAGCGGCGCCATGCTCGTCACCACGTTGTTGATCCCGTGCATAAGCAGGGAAATCAGCCCGAACAGAAGAATGATCCCCAGCCAGAAATCCGTTTTAAAAAGCAGGATCACTGCAAAAATACATACCGACGACGTTGCAAACAGCACCCCTGCAAGCAACAGAAAATTCTTGATTTTTTTATGCAACGCCACCGCCGTCACCGAACCGAATATCCCGACAATCGAAAGCGTGATCGTGAGCAAGATCGACAGACTGTCGTCCAAAGCGTACACCTCGTACAAGATACTGGGCACCCACGTATTCAAGCCGTCCTTGACCAAATTATTTACAACGGCAAACAGAGCCAAGAACAAAAGCATGACGATCATACCGCCCGTCAGCGCGCCTTTTACGCTACCCGCCGTTTGCCCTGCGTTTTCCGTTTGCTCCTCGCTTTCCTTTTGCGCGCTCGCCACGGCTCGGTTGTATAACGTAAGCCATGCCGTCGCCGCCACAATCAACACGATCGCCGTCGTGATAAAGGAATATTTAAAGTTGAAAAATTGCACGAACAGCGCGCTGAGCGCATACGCAACCGCCGTTCCCACCGCCACCGTCGTCGCCATAGCGAGTATTGCCGATTTTAATTTCGCCTGCGACAGGTACGCCCCCAAGGTCAAAATCAGCGTGGGCCACAGCACTGATTGCGCAACGCCGTTGACCAGCCACAGGTATTTGATCGACCAAAAAGGCACGTCGAAATACAACACCGCATTGATCGCCGCCGACACAACGAGCGCCCCGCCGATTATATATTTTTTTGGATAAAATTTACAGCATATCCCGTTGACGACCTGCCCGATACCGTATGCGATAAAAAACACCGTACTGATCAAGCCCGCGTCCGCTTTCGTCACGCCGTAATGGGTGATGACCTTGATCGTATTAGACGAATAGCTGTATTTTCCCAAATACGCGCAGGTATATACGATCCAGCAGATAAAAATCAACAGCATACCGCCGCTTTTTTTGTTTGATTTCTCCATTTTTTCGCCTCTTGCGCAAGAAACGCGCAACGCTTATTTCGTCATTTCCCCAAAATTACGGTGATTTGCAATTGCTCGCCACAGGGCGGAATTACGTTGCCGTCCACTCTTTCGCCGTTTACGTAAATTTCTTTCACGTTGCTGCCGCACCCGTCGGAATTTTCCATCGTGATATCGTACGTACAGCCGCGGAAAATACGTTTTACCTTTGCCGTTTTCCATGCCGCGGGCAAACAGGGCTTGATCTCCAAGCCGTCCATTTTCGGCTTTAACCCGAACATGTATTGCTGCACGGCGATCGTCATCCAAGCCGCCGTACCCGACAGCCACGACACCCCTGCCGCGCCTGCGGATAACGCCATCGGCGCGCGGATATTCGACGAATAAATATACGGCTCGGCATTGTACAGATCAACGCCGAATTTGGATATGATATTATCAGGGATCATGTCCTTGTAAATTTTATACGCCTGTTCGCCGTTCCCCAGCATACATTGCGCGATAATCGCCCAAGTGTTGGCATGGCAGAACACACCGCCGTTTTCCCCTATGCCCGGTTGCGCAAACGTCAATTCGTTCTCTTTCGACGGATAATTTCTCTGCAAAGGCGGGTAGAGTTTCATCAGCCCGTACCCACAGTCAAGCCGCTCCATAGCCGCGTTCATCGCAGACATGCCCCTATCCTTTGTCGTACTTTCGGAGAAAACCGCCCAGCTTTGGGAATTGATCCAAAGCTCCGCGCATGCGTCCCCTTTCTTGCCGAGCTTCATGCCCTCATCGGTCACAGCGCGGATAAACCACTCGCCATCCCAACAGAACCCGTTGAGTATCTCTTCCTGCGTTTTGATAATCTCGCCGTATTCGGGGTGCTCTTCGCCGACAAGCTCGCAAAGCTTACTCATCTGCTTGCACGCAAGCACCAGCATCTGCGATACGAATACGCTCTCGCCCTTACCCTCTTTGCAGACGTTGGAAAGCATATCGTTCCAGTCCGAACCGAGCATGAGCGGCAACCCGTCCGCACCTAAATTGTTGACGGTAAATTCGATCGATTTTTTCAAATGCTCGAACACCGTACCGCTGCCGCCGTCGTAATAATCCGCCCTTTCAAACAGGAAATCGGTTTTGCCCTCTTCCATAACGATTTGATAGGCGGTATAGATCATCCAAAGATGATTGTCGCTCCGATCGCTAAGCAGCGCAGGCGCGCGTTCTTCGGGATAAAAATAATGCACCGTCTTACCGCAGTTATATTGCTGGGTCATAATCAGTTTCAGCTTTTCTTTCGCCGCGGGCAGATCGTACAACACGTTGCCTAAAATATCCTGCGACGCGTCGCGTACCCCCACGCCGCGCACCGTGCCCGTCGCATAGAACGAAATCTCTCGGCAGACGTAGAAATTGACAAGCGCCTGCAAGGGATTCCACACGTTCATCATGCGTGCAGAATCGCTGTCGGGGATTTCCACACGGAAACGCGACAAGCGATTTTCCCAGTAATTTTTCAGCCACAAAAACGCATTATCCGCATACCCGTCCCCCTTGATTTTGCCAAGAACAACGTCCAAATCCTCGTCCTTTGTCAGCGTACCGAGATAGATATTCATTTTTTCGGTTTGCCCTGCCTGCATATCCAAATCAAAGGACAGCGAGAACATCGCCTCGCCCCCTTTCAGCTCGGTATTGCCGCAAGTACCGTTTTCGATCGCAACGGGATTTTTTAAATCGCGGTAATACCCGATAAAGCTCTGGCGGCTGCCGCTGAACGAGCTCGATTTTCTGTTCGACGTGAAATACACGAAAGGCGTTTCGTCGGGACGGGGCTGTCCGTCGGGGAAATATTCGTACACCAGCGCGTCGTTTTTTGCATTGTACAAAATATTGTTGCTGTTTTTAACGTAGCATTGCCATTGTACTTCGCGAAGGTATTGCATCAAGCCCATTTCCTGACAGGCAAAAACCTGCACCTTGCGCGCGGTTTTTGCGCAAAGCTCCATTTTATACACAAGCACGTTGTCCTTGCCGATAAAGCAGGTGAGGTGCACGGACAAGCCGTCCTTTTCCACCGTAAAACGGGTATACCCCAGCCCGTGCGCCGAACGCCAAAAATCGGGTTGTTCGTTGCAAGGGATAAAGGTCGGGTTCCACGTCTTGCCCGTCGAAAAATCCTTGATGTACACAAAAAGCCCGTTTACGTCCACGGGCAAATTGTAAAAATTGTATCTGCCGATACGCCAAATCTGCGGCGATTTGTACCACGAAAGATTGCCGCCTGCCTGCGACATCATCGTAAACATTTCGCCGTTGGTCAAATAGTTCATCCAAGGCGACGGCATATCGTGCCGTTTGAACACTATCTCGCCGTTTTTATCGTCAAATTCGTAAAAAGTGTCCTTTGTTCTTACGTCGTTCATAATATTTCCTATTTCTTAATAAAGTCCACGATCGGCGTTACGTCGTCAAGCGAGTGCGGGTGATGCAAGCCCTCGGGCTTGACAATCGACGTGATTGCAATTCCCTTTTCCTTACAATAATCAATGAGTTTCCCCGAATTTTGTTCAAACGCCACCACTTCGTCCTTGCCGCCTGCAATCAAGAGCAAGGGAAGACCGAGCGAGAAAAATTCGTCCAAATTATCGATGGGATTTCCCTTAAAGGTCAAGAGCGTATCCGCGTTCAAGCCGTATTCTTCAAAGGCTTGGTTCTGTTCCACGCTCCCCTTGGGCGGCCAAGTTTTCATATCCAAAACGGGCGCGTCCAGATATACCTTTTCCACGCACTCGGGATAGAAAAGGGCAAAATTGAACGCGTATAAACCGCCGCGGCTAAACCCAAACAGAGAGCATTTTTCGTCCAAATTAAATTCCTTGACAACGTAGTTATAAAATTTGTGCATCAAACGAACGGCGTTATAGCTGCCGTATTTGTCGCTGATCCCGTAATTGACGCGGGTATAGCCCTCGTCAAGCAGAGCGCGCTCCGCCTGATCGAACGCATACAAAAATTCCGTTTTCCAAATCCATTTGCCGTTGGGCTTTTCGGGCAAAATGACCGTACCCGTATAGCCGTTGAATGTAAAAGTCTTTACCGTTTCCGCCATAATTTTCACCTATTTTTATTTCGCTAAATATGCTTTTATATCCTTAATTTTATGTTCCCCGTCGCAGTCCGTGATCTCCACCGTGATCTTCGACGGACAAATTGTAGGGATTTGACAAATCACTTTGTTGCCGACCGTTGCGCCGATATACGCCAACACCCGTTTGTGACGATAACAGGGCAAGTGCACGTACACCTTAAAGCCCTTGACCGCCTGACCGTCCGTAATATCTTCCGTAATCACGATACGGTTGACGGGTTTCGACTTGCCCGCCTCCGCTCTCAGTTTCGTAAAATCTCTACGGGTAACCGAATAACTGTCCCCGTCCTTTTCTATTTCGCCGTAATCGTCTGCAGGCGCTCCGTACGTGTCCTTGATCTTTTGACCAAGCTCCAACATACGCGCCAAATCCAAAGCGTTAATTTGCCCGTGATTATCAGGTCCTACGTTGAGCAAAAAGTTCGACCCATGCCCCACCGAGCTTTCGTACATGCCGAACAACTCGTCCAACGATTTGATCGTGTCCTCGTTATGATCGTAAAACCACGTATCGCGGAGCTTGCAATCGCACTCTGCGGGCAGGCAGTAGGTCTGCGAAAGCTCCACGCTCTTGCCCGTCAGCTCGGAAAAATCCCAAGCGGACACGGCGAGCGGGTTTTCCAAGGACGCATAGCCGTCCTCGTTGCCTACCCAGCGCACGCAAGGCGACCATTCGGGGTCGCAAAAAGTCTGAATATCGGGTTGCAAACGGAAAATTTCCGCCACGATACGCTTTTTATCGTATTCGTGCCCTTCCGATCCGCAACCGTCAAACCACAGATAATCGATCTTGCCGTAACCGCTTAAAAGCTCGCTGATCTGATTGATGAAATAATCGTCGTACGCCTTGCCGTTTTCAAACTTGATGGCGTGCGAGCCCCATTGCGCGGGGGAATAATACAAGCCGACCTTGATGCCGTATTTGCGGCAAGCGTCCACAAATTCGCGCACCACGTCCCCTTTTCCGTCTTTCCAAGGGGTCTGTGCCACGCTGTAAGAAGAATATTTGGAGGGCCAAAGGGCAAACCCGTCGTGGTGTTTCGTCGTCAAGATTGCGTACGTCGCCCCCACTTCCTTTACCATTTTAATCCAGCTCTCGCAATCGAGCTTATCGGGATTAAAGGCGATCGAGTCCATTTCGTTCCCGTCCCAGTCCTTGTGCCCGGGGTAAAAGCTGCGAATACCAAAGTGGAAAAACACGCCGAATTCCCAGCTTAAAAAATTTAATTGACCTTTCGTAGGTTTTATCTTCATCTCTTTTTTTCTTTAATGCTCTTATATTTTTAATTTATATTTTCAATAATTTTTTCACTGCGTCCATATATACGAGCCAATCCGTACGGCTGTGAAAATGCTTGCCCGTACGCAGGTGGAAACCCACCCTGCCGTCCGTCCAAGTATCGCCTACCACGGGCAAACGATCGGGGGAAACCATACCGACCTTGCCGTACAGTTCCCAAATCTCCGACGCGGCTACGCCCGCTAAAAACTGATTGTCGTTATCCGCCCAAACGTCCTCGATCGCGCCGCCGATATATACCGCACGGGGCGCAACCAACGCCACCAACGCGTGGTGATCGAAGGGCATTTCGTCCTCTCTGCCCACGTACGTATGATAAGTGGGACAGAACCAGTACGGGAACACGCGGCAAATGACCTCCACAGGCTCGCCGCCCTCGCATCTGCCCCGCGTAAGCGCCGCGCCCGAGCACCCCGAATCGTTGGTGCATACAAACGCAAAGCGTTCGTCCAAAGCCGCCGTCAAGAGCGCCGTTTTACCAAGGCGGGAATGTCCCGCAACGCCGATCGCGTTTTTGTCCGCCTCTTCCCGCGTTTGTAAATAATCCATCATGCGGGACGCCATATACGACCAGTAACGGATCTTACCCGTAGCGTTGGGCGCGCGCGTTTCGTCCTCGAAAAGCCCCGCCAAGCCCGAAGTAAAATCCCCGTTGTCTGTGGTTACGTCGTTATAGCATACGCTAAAAATCCCAAACCCGTTGTCGATAATTTCCTCCACGGGAAGATACCGATCGGGAATATCGGGACGGAAATTCAGATAGATAAAGAACGGACAGTTTTTCGCGCCCACGGGATAAATCAATTGCGTAGGCACGGTATGCTCCTTGCCGTTTACCTGAAAAGTAAACGAAACCGTTTCCCATACCGCCTTGCCTGCAAAATCGATATTATTCGTTTTTGTTTCGATTGCGGGCTGTACGTATACGGGCGTTTTGCCGTAACAATGCTCCAAAATAATATTTTTCCAGTACGGGCGCATTTCCCTTTCCCAGCGCTCTACCGTCGTCACCTTTTCGCCGTTTGGCGCGGTCAAAAGATCGGGCAAATTACGCTTTGCAAGCTCCTTTGCCAACACGGAATTTTGATTCAACATATCCCTGTCCTTCCTTTTTATTTTACAAATTCCACCGCCGCGTAGCAGTTGAAATCTTTGAGTTCAAAACATACCCTGCCGTTTTCGTAGGTAAAGGGAATTTCTTCGCCCTGCGGCTGTAACAGCACTTTCTTGGGCTTGTCAAGCTTCACCGCCACCTTCACAGACGAAAGGGTTACGATATCTTCCACGACCTCCGTCTTGCCGCGCGCGATAATATTCGCGTAGCAAAGGTGCATGATGTACGAATTTTCACGTTCCCACAAAGTCACTTTGCCCGTCGAAGGCAACGTCGTAATCACGCGTTTTTCGCCAAGCAATTTATCCACAAGCGGCAAAATCAATACCTTCGCCGTCAAGCCGCCGTCCTGTTCGTAAAGCGCGAACAAATCCGCCGCCACCGCGATACCGTCCTTGCCCTGCGTGATCGCAGGCGAAACCTTTTTATAATCGTACGGGGTCTGCGCGTGCGAACAGAAACGTTCTCCCTCTCGCGTAAAGTACGGGGAATACTTATCCGCAAGCACCTCGCCCGTCGCCTGTACGTTATACACTTTGCCGTACACGACCAAAGGGGTGTTATTAGCCGCTTTAACGGGGTATTTTGCGGCAAAATAACCGGGAACGAGTAAATCCTCGTCCATGCCCGTAAAGCCCAAATCTACGCCGTTTTCCGCGAGCGATTTCGCCGCTTTGCCAACCGCCAAGATCTTGCCGCCCTTTTCCACGTGTCTTTTCAAGGAGGCAACGACTGCGTCGCTGAGCGCAATATCCTGCGCCACGACGATCAGCGGATACCCGTTTTCGATCTCGTATTCGTCGATCACGTCGAAGAGGTATTTCCCCTCGAACAAAATACGCGCCGCGCCCGTTCTGCCACCGCCCTCCTCAGTAGGCGTAAACATAGCCATTTCCGCCAAGTAGTTACCGCCGACAAACGGTTCTCTTTCGCGCATAAATTTCATAGTTTCCGCCACCATTTCATAGGTGTACGCGTCCAGCTTTCCGCTGGGGTGCATTTGGTCGCCGATGTTCATACCCGCGCCAAAGGTCAGGTTTTGCGCCGCCTCATAGCGGAGCGCTTCCTTATATTTATAGCCGCCGAATTCCCCCCATTCGCGGTGAAATTTACCCGTCATACCGATACAGTTTTTGCCCGCTCTACGAATATAGGACATCATCATCGGGAAATGATCGTAGCCCCAACCGCCCGTGGGCAGGGATTCAAGTTCGAGCTGGTCGCAGCAATCGATTTTACTGCGCGCGCCAATCTCAAAGCCGCCGCAATTTTGGAACACCACCGTTTCGGGACTGATCTCGTGCACGCACTTTTCCATTTCGGCAAAATAATCGTTCATAACGTCCAACGACTGCTGCCAACGGTCGGCGTCGCTTTCGGGATCAAGCCCCTTTTTCTTCATAGACTCGATACAGTTTTTGCAAAAACAGGGCCAGTTGGAAACGATATCGAAGAACACGCCGTCGGGTCTGTATTTTCTAACGACTTCGCGCGTTTGCTCTTTCAGCACTTCCAAATAGGGGGTGTTAAAGCAAAGTCTGCGGAAATGATTCGACCCCGCAGGTTTAAAATCGTCGTAGCAGAACAGCCATTCGGGGTGTTCCTTTGCGATGTGCTCGTCAAAGCCCGCAGAAATGTATATTTTAGCAGAAACGCCCGCGTCTTTACAAGCCGCGAGCTGTTCGTCCAAAAGATCGCACGCAAGGTGCGGATGGACGAAAAATTTGCTGTCTTTATAATAGAAACAGCCATGGTGGCATTTTGCAAATACCGTGATGGAATCCAAGCCCGTTTTTCTAAGCATATCCGCAAATTCCTTGCGGCTGAAATCCGCGCCGATCCCCTCGATCAATTCCGAAGTGTGAAAGTCTAAATGCACGCAGCGTTTATCCACGCCGCTCCATTTCCAATTGTTCGCCATATTCTTCGTCCTCCGATGCGTACTCTTTTAATTATTTAGTTTTTATTTCTTTACTTTCGAGCCGTAAGAACCCGCCGTGTTTTGCACGTAGTTATCGTTGCCTACCTTCAAACGCGAGGTCGCGCGACGTTTATTCAGCTCTGCCAAATACTCGTCCTCGTCCACGGGCAAGCAAACCTTTGCGCCGCTCTTCCAGCCCGACAGCTCGATCGCGTTCATCAGCTCTACGCCGTTGATACCCTCCAAGCCGTCCACGAAGAATTCCTCTTTCCCAAGCAAAGCGTTGGCAAAGTTATTGATGATGCCCGCGTGCTGAGGATTTTTGCCGTCCGTTTCCACTTCCACGATTTCCACTTCGGGACGTTTCCAAGTTTCTTGGGACGTTTTTACGTATTCTTGACTGTCTACTTCGTTCTTGTACCAAACCAGCTTGCTGCCCTCGCAAAGGAGCTTACCTTTCGTACCCGAAACCTCGAAACGGTTCGTGCCCGGCGTTTCGCCCGTCGTCGTAACGAACGTACCCGTCGCGCCGTTTGCGTATTCAAAATACGCCGTAACCTCGTCCTCTACCTCAATATCGTGCCATTTGCCGTATTTGCAGAACGCATTGACGGAAACGGGCATTTCGCCGATCACCCAGCTAACGAGGTCGATCTGGTGAGGGCATTGATTGATGAGCACCCCGCCGCCTTCGCCAGCCCACGTTGCGCGCCAGCTACCGTTGTCGTAATAGAACTGCGTTCTAAACCAGTCGGTGATGATCCACGAAACGCGTTGCAAATCGCCGATACCGCCCTGCGCGATGATTTCTTTCATCTTTCTGTATACGCAGTTGGTGCGCTGATTGAACATCATGGCAAAGTGCGCGTCGCTATTTTTCGCCGCCTCGTTCATTTCCTTAACGTGCTTTGTGTAAACGCCCGCGGGCTTTTCGCAGATCACGTGGATACCGCGCTTTAAACATTCCATAACCATTTCAGGGTGGTAATAGTGCGGCGTTTCCACCAAAATCGCGTCGCAAAGCCCCGAATCGAGCATTTCCTTATAATCCGCAAAATACGCTACGTTTTCGTTGCTCGTGCTGTTTTTTACGTTTTCAAGCTTTACAGGGTTGTTATCGCAGACCGCCGTAACCACGCCGTTGTCAATTGCGCCCCCGTCAAAAAGATTAAGCATATACGAGCAACCTTGGTTACCCAAACCGATAATACCGAACCGAACTTTTTCCATCATTATTTAATCTCCTTTTTAAGATACTGAATACTTCTTTCTACCTGACCGAGCGTGTCGGGGTGTTGCGCCGCGTTGTCCTGTTCAACAAAGTAGTGTTCAACGCCCACTTCGCGCATTTTGTTGATGATCGACTGGAAGTTCATAACGCCGTAGCCCACCGACTCGATTTCGGGTTCATACTTCCAGTTTTCCGTGTTATATCTCGTCTTATAATCTTTGAGATGTACGCAACCGATGCGCCCTTTCAATCTTTCCAGATATTCGATAACGTTCATACCGCCGAGCTGTAACCAATAGGTATCGAGCGTGAAATTGATATACGGCGCGTTATCGATAACAAAATCCATAACCGTCTGACCGTTATACTGTATAAATTCAAAGTTATGGTGATGCCAATAGAACTGACAGCCGAACTTTTTCATAATTTCGCCGGCTTTGTTATATTTTTCGATATATTCCTTGCACTTCTTTTCGTCGTTGATAACCTCCGCCGACATAGCGCCAAGACCGATGTTGGTATTGCCGAAATACAGGTTTTCTTCGCAGACCTTTTCCGTTTCGTTTAAAAGACGGTCTTTGTCCATGTGCGTAAGACGAACGGGCGTACCGATCTCGTCCACCATGCGCTTGATACGCTTCGGATCAAAGGTCGCGCCCGAATACTGGAAAAACGTATACCCCATGTCTTTGAGTTTTTGCGCCGTATTCAAAAGATCCTCTTCCGTTTCGATCAAGTTTCTGACCGAGAATAAATTCAAACCGATTTCTTTCATGATATTACTCCCTAAAAAAGTAGTGATTTATTAACCAACATTATAATACATTTTTTCCCAAATGTAAATAGCAAAATGTACAAAAAGTATTGCATTTTTTCGCAAAAAGAGATAAAAAACAATTATGCCCTCTACCCCTTTGGTCATAACGACTGGAATGAGCGCAGCAAATGAAATGGAGTGTATCCCTCAATGAGATACGCTCGACTCGCTTTCGCTCACTCGGTATGACGGTTACATGTCATCGCGAGTCGTTAGGCATGGTGATCTCGGCTTTATTTTTACGGGATTGCCGCAGTCGCTATCGCTCACTCGCAATGACAGTCTTTTGGTATGCCCAGCGGAAAACGCTGTTGTTCCTTTGTCATACCGAGCGCAGGCGTAGCCGTAGTCGAGCGTATCTCGATTTTGTCATCGCGAGCCGTTAGGCGTGGCGATCTCGGCTTTATTTTTACGGGATTGCCGCAGTCGCTATCGCTCCCTCGCAATGACAGTCTTGCTTGTCATCGCGAGCCATTAGGCGTGGCGATCTCGGTTTTATTTTTACGGGATTGCCGCAGTCGCTATCGCTCCCTCGCAATGACACTCTTGCTCGACTTCGCGAGCCGTTAGGCGTGGCGATCTCGGTTTTATTTTTACGGGATTGCCGCAGTCGCTATCGCTCCCTCGCAATGACACTCTTGCTTGTCATCGCGAGCCGTTAGGCGTGGCGATCTCACATAAATCACAACCGCAAAAACACAAACGTGCCCGCCCACCCTTTTCAGGGTAGACGGACACGCCGTTTTAAATTTTAGCTTTCATTCTTCCACGGTTATCGCGGAAGAATTACACTTGCGTCTGCTTACGCTTCCGTCGTCTTAGCAACACCGCGTACTTCCGTTACGTATACGGTGGTCTCTTTGTCCGTGATCTGCATGAAAGTAGACATGATCTCAGACAAGCTGTTGCCCGTCACCGTCGCCGTAAACGAAGATTGGCTCTGCGTGCCCAAATCCGTTCCGTCCGCCGCTGCTTTAGGGTCAAAGAAGACCGACGTGTTCACCGTAACCGTCCAACTGCCGCTGCCGTTGTTCACAAGGTTAATCAGATACATTGCGCCGGAATTGCTCGTCGTCGCTCTGAAATTCGCATAATTCGACGGTTCGAATCCTTCGAAATCGTTATATGCGTCCGTTAACATA
>JAFTQY010000081.1 GCA_017462505.1 Clostridia bacterium | reverse complement strand
TAGCGTCCCAGTTGCTTTGGTACGGTAAAATTGAAACGACCGCTGAAAAAGCGAAAGAACTTCGTTCCTACGTTGAAAAATTGATTACGAAAGCGGTTAATACCTATGACGATAACATCGAATTCGAAGTAACGAAGAAAGACAGCAAAGGCAAAGAAGTTACGGTTACCAGCGTAAAAGACGGCGCAAAGAAATTGGCGGCTCGTCGTGCGATCATGGCAAAAACCTACGATTTGCAGGAAATCAAAGCTTTCTCCGAAAAGAAGAGCGAATTCAAGGCAAGAACGGCTGACGTTCAGCACCCCTTGATGGACAAGATCTTCAACGAAATCGCACCCAAGTATGCGGCTCGTAAAGAAGAACTCGGTCAGGGTGGCGGCTATACGAGAATTTACCTTCTCGGCGAACGTCGTGGCGACGGCGCAGAAGCGGCTATCATCGAACTTGTTTAATTGTCAAACGACAGCAAAAATACCCGTTGGGATATCCGACGGGTATTTTTTTATGCCATCGCGCAAGTAAACCTTTTTCGCTATTGCTTTTTTGCGCAAAACGTGGTATACTGTTATCATAAGGAGCAATATATGGTTGATTGTATTATCGTCGGGAGCGGCGTTGCGGGGATATCCGCCGCGCTCACCTTAAAGGCGAACGGCAAGAGCTTTTTACTTTTTGGCTCGCCCGAGCTTAGCGAAAAAATTGAAAAAGCGGAGCTGATCCGCAATTATCCCGGGCTGTCGAACGTCACGGGCAAGGATTTTGCGGCGGCATTAAAGGCGCAGCTTTTAGACGCGAAAATCGAGATAAAAAACGAAAAGGTGGGGGGCGTGTACGCGATGAAGGACAAATTCACCGTGCTCACCAACGACCAAACGGCGTACGAAAGCCGTACGGTGATCCTTGCTTGCGGGGTGGAAAGCGTAAAGCAAATCGACGGTGAAGAAAGCTTTGTTGGACGGGGCGTTAGCTATTGCGCGACCTGCGACGGCTTTTTGTATAAGGGCAAAACGATCGCTGTTTTTTGCACGTCCAAGCGTTTGGAACACGAGATCGGGTATTTAGCCGATATTGCCGAAAAGGTGTATCTAATTCCCATGTATAAGGACGTGGAAATTGCGCGTGACAACGTGGAAATTATCCGTAAAATGCCCCAAAAAATTGACGGGACGAAACGGGTGGAAAAGATTACGTTTGCGGTTGCTCCGTCCCAAAATATCCCCAAAGAAATCGCGGTAGACGGCGTATTTATGTTGCGCGACTGCGTTTCGCCTGCAATTTTGGTGGGCGGATTGCAAATGCAAGACGGGCACGTAGTCGTTGATCGCGATATGTCCACCAACCTTTCGGGCTGTTTTGCCGCTGGGGATTGCACAGGCAGACCCTATCAGTATGCGAAAGCGGTGGGTGAGGGGAACGTCGCCGCCCATTCGGTTAGTAAATACGTATAGCACGGCATCTTATCCGCAAAAGCGCAACCTGCCCTCGCACGTTTACGCATAGTAAACTCCCGTCGGGCAGAACGTGCGTTTTGCGGCAGCCTGCCGCACTCTCCGTATTTACGACGCGCGGCGCAAGGGCAAAGGCACAACCTGCCCTTGCTCGCTATATGTTGACCTGCACACATGCACAAATTTTCCAAAAGGAGGTAAAAAATGGAACGGGAACGCGTTATTTTGCACTCTGACCTAAATAACTTTTTTGCCTCGGTGGAAATCGCGCTCAATCCGTCGTTGGCGGGTAAGCCGTTGATCGTTTGCGGCGATCCTAAGGAACGGCATGGGATTGTGCTCGCCAAAAACGAAGAGGCGAAAAAATTCGGTATTAAAACGGCGGAAACGGTGTATTCTGCGCTGAAAAAATGCCCCGACGTGCAGATGGTCGGCTCGCATTATCACGAATATAAGCGGTATTCTGCGCGCGTAGTGGAAATTTATGGGCGATATACGGACTTGATCGAAGAATGTAGTATTGACGAGTGTTCGCTCGATATGACGGAAAGCACGTTGCTTTTTGGCAATGGCAGGACGATTGCGGAGCGTATCCGCAGGGAAGTCAAGGAAGAGCTGGGCGTGACGGTGTCGGTGGGGGTCAGCTTTAACAAGGTGTTTGCCAAGCTTGGGTCCGAGATGAAAAAGCCGGACGCCGTGACGGAGATCACTCGCGAAAATTACCAAAGCAAGGTATGGTGCTTGCCCGTGGGCGAGCTGTTGTTCGTCGGCAAAGCGACGGCGGAAAGTTTGCATAAGCTCGGTATACGCACGATCGGCGATCTTGCCATGGCGGACGAAGAGCTGTTGACGCGTACGCTCGGCAAGCGGGGCAGACAGCTCCGCGTTTATGCGCGCGGCGAGGATAAAGAACCCGTCCGCGCGGAAAAGGATAGGGAAGATTTGAAATCGGTGGGCAATTCCACGACCCTTGCTAAGGACATTACCGACCGCGACGAGATCAAGCGTTGGTTTTATGCGATTGCGGAAAGCGTGGCGGGCAGACTTCGCGACGCGGACGTGGGGCGCGCACACACGGTACATATCGTTGTGCGTAACGAAAAATTACAGGATACGACCTGCCAGATGAAAGTGCTGCCTACCGCCCTTTGCGGGGATATCGCCAAAGCCGCTTACGAGCTGTTCTGTCGACATTTTCCGCTCGGCACGCGGGTACGTATGCTGGGCATTACCGTTTCGGGGTTTGATTATCACGTGGAGCAGATCCGTTTGGACGATGTGTTAAACGGCGGTAAAAACGGCTATGATCGGCGCGAACGTGCGGAAAGTACGATTGCAAAGCTGCGTGAAAAGTATGGCTACGCCACGGTGCAGCGGGGCGTTGTTATGGAGGACGAGAAATTAAACGGGCTGGATATCCGCGGCAAAAAGGAAGAAATAACGCCGAAAAATAAAAATCCGCAAGAGGACGTATAAAACAAAAAATTCCGTCGATACTGATGTTATCGGCGGAAAATTTTTTTGTCGATTGATATAAAAAGAGCGCCATCGCAAAACGGTTGTTTTCCGATGGCGCTCGACGCTTAAAAGCCGTTCGTCGCGACCCGTGTGGGGGGGCTTTTGTTAAAATATTCAACAAAGCACCCATAGAAATAAAAAAAACTGCGCGATCCTTTTTTGCCGAAATTTACCGAAGCGGAAACGCCGCAGGTGACTCCTGCAAAGCTACCTTATGGCACACGCAAACAATCCGCTTAGAGCTGCTACATTCCTGTCCTGACACGGTTCACGGCATTA
>JAFTQY010000080.1 GCA_017462505.1 Clostridia bacterium | reverse complement strand
TGCTGGTTTCCAACAAATATTATTTGATGATC
Source organism: Clostridia bacterium (assembly GCA_017462505.1). Next base: position 8,169 of record JAFTQY010000080.1, on the reverse strand, counting down.
TGCGGCACGTATATTTTAACGCAAATATATACGTCGATGATCGGCATGGGAGTATATTATGCAAAATATATCCTTGGAAACGAAGATCTGTTCGGTACGTTTTCTTTGGTAATCAATATCCCGTTGGTTGCGGGTTTGGTCATATCCCCGTTGCTGATACAAAAATGGAAGGGCATGTATGCGATCAATATCGGCGGTTACGTGTTGGCAACGGTATTCCGCGCTTTGGTGATCGTCGCGGGGTATCTGGGTAACGTGCCTTTAATGCTTGCGTTTACCGCAGTAGCGGCGTTGGGGATTAGTCCTCTGCAAGGGGATATGAACGCTTTGATCGCCTCCTGCTCGGAATATACCGCTTTAAAAACGGGAAAATCGATCGACGGCATGATGTTTTCCTGTTCTTCGCTGGGTATTAAGGTCGGCGGCGCAATCGGTACGGCGATTTGCGGTTGGCTGTTGGACGCGGCGGGCTATGTGGAAAACGCCCTTGTACAATCTTCGTCTTGCGTATCTATGATGAACGTATTGTATTTATGGATACCGACGATTTTATGCGGCTTGATCACGTTGCTGTTGACGGGCTTGAAAGTTGAAAAAGCAAATAAAAAATTAAGAGAACATATAGAAAAATAAGGCAGGGAAAACACATGAAAGAATACGAAAGCTTTGCAAGAGTGGGCGTAGAGCCGCACAGAAGTTATTATATCCCCTTTGCGGAAACGGATAGGGTCAAAACCGTGTATGGCATTACGGACAGAAGATCGAGCAGTCGCTTTTTGTCCCTTGACGGCGTTTGGCAGATCAAAGCGCACCGCTCCGTGTACGAGGCGGACGTGAACGAACCGCTGGAAAAGCGTATCCCCGTGCCTGCGTGCGTGCAGATGCACGGCTACGATCAAAAGCAGTATCTCAACGTGCAGTACCCGTTCCCCGTGCTGTTGCCCCGCGTTACGCGGGATAATCCCTGTTGGCATTACCGCCGCGCATTCCATTTAGACAAAAAGGACGGCGAAAAATATTACCTCAATTTCGAGGGGGTGGACAACGCCTTTTATCTGTATATCAACGGCGCGTATAAGGGGTATTCGCAAATTTCCCACGCGACCAGCGAGTTTGATATCACCGAGCTTGTCGTAAACGGCGAAAACCGCGTGGACGTGTTCGTGTTAAAGTGGAGTATTTCCACCTATTTGGAATGTCAGGATAAATACCGCTTTTCGGGGATTTTCCGCAGCGTATACCTTTTGAAACGCCCTGAAAAGCATATTACCGATTACCGTATCCAAACTTCGTTTGCGGGAAATCACAGCGTGTTGAGCTTTATCAACGAGAGCAAAGTGGATATCCGTTTGGAATTTTTACGCGAGGCGGCGTTTGTAAAAGCGGGGGGACGTGTCGAATTCACGGTGAAAAACCCGAAAAAGTGGACGGCGGAAAATCCGAATTTATATACCCTTATTCTGTTTTCCCAAGGGGAAAAGATCGTGGAAAAGGTAGGCTTTCGCGAGGTAGGTATCGAGGGCAAGGTGTTCAAGATCAACGGCGAGCATATCAAGCTGAAAGGGGTGAACCGTCACGATTTCCACCCCGATACGGGCGCGACGGTCAGCCTGGCGAATATCGTGCAGGATCTGCGGTTGATGAAAACGCTGAACGTGAACGCAGTGCGCACGTCGCACTATCCCAACATGCCCGAATTTTATCAGCTTTGCGACAAGATCGGTTTGTTCGTCATGGACGAGGCGGATCTTGAAATGCACGGCGCGGCGACCCGCGACGGGGGGTATGACCATAAACTGTGGTCGCAGTATGCCGAAAACGAGATTTTTGCGGACGGCATTTTGGATAGACACACCGCCCTTGTAGAGCGGGATAAAAATCGTCCTTGCGTTATTATTTGGTCGCTGGGGAACGAAAGCTCGTTCGGCAAAGCCTTTTTTAAGGGTGCGAAATATATCCGTAAACGCGACCCGTCCCGCCCCGTACATTACGAGGGCTTGCAAGAGGCGAACAAAAAATATTATTATACGCGGCTCGTGGATATGGTCAGCATGATGTATCCGAGTTTGGAAAAAATCGAAAAGGACGTTTTGAATAATCCCAAGGAAACCCGACCGTTCGTGCTGTGCGAATACACGCACGCGATGGGGAACAGCTGCGGGGATATCGCCGATTACTGGAAACTGATCAACGCCAACGAGCAGTGCATGGGCGGGTTCGTTTGGGAATGGGCGGACCACGGCGTGCGCACGAAAAAGGGCTTTTTGTACGGCGGGGATTTCGGCGAGAGAGAACACGACGGGAATTTCTGTTGCGACGGCTTGGTGACCCCCGATAGAAAGGTGAAATCCGCCGCCTTGGAGATGCAGGCGGTCTACGGCGGCAAAACTACCGCGCAACGCAAGGATATCGCATTGCCGCCTATTAAAAACAGCGGCGCAAAAATCGAAATTGCCGTAGACGAGTACACGGGCGCGCTTACGTCGCTTAGGGTAAACGGCGGGGAAATTTTAAAAACGCCCGTGACGTTCAACGTCAACCGCTATACGGACAACGACCGTCTGTTGTTGCCGAAATGGAATACGGAATATCGCCTTGGCGAATGTAAGTCCTGCGTGTACGATGGGAAACGCCTTGAAAACGGGTACGTGTTCACGGGTGCGATCGCGGCGAATTGCCGTATGCCGATCGTGGAATTTACGGTGAAATATCTTGTCGGCAAAGGCACGCTGACGGTGGAAACGGAATACCAAATCCCCGCATACGTGCAGCGTTTACCCCGTTTCGGGCTGGAATTTGCGGTCGATAAAAAATATCAAAACTTCGCCTTTGTCGGGTTTGGCAAAGGGGAGAGCTACGTGGATAAACGGGCGGCGAGCGAGTACGGCTATTTTGAAAGCGCCGCCGCGGAAAATTACGAATACGGTTATATCCGTCCGCAGGAAAGCGGCAGTCATTACGCAAGCAAATATCTGCGCTTGGACGGGCTGTTTGCCCTGACGGCGGACAAGGAATTTTCGTTCTCGGTCAATCCGTATACCACGGCGCAAATTATCGAAACAAAGCACAATTTCGAGTTGCCGAAAAACGATTTTGTTAATATCTGCGTGGATCTGGGCATGCGCGGCGTGGGGTCGCATTCCTGCGGACCAGCGCTGGACGAAAAATACGAAATCCCCAAATCGGGCAAAAACGTTTTTATATTCACGTTCTAAGCGAATAGGCGCGGACTGTTTTCCCGCATTACGCGCCCCTTGTAGGAAACAAGGGGCGTTTTTCCTTTTTACGGCGATTTTGTTGACAAAATCAGGAAAGCGTGGTATACTGAAAAACGATAACGAAAACGCAAGGAACGTATAGGAGCGAAAAATGTCGGCGGAAACGGGTGAAAACAGAGCAAAGAAAACGTTTTACGAAAAAATCAAAGGCGTTATGCATAAATTAGACGGCATGAATAGGGCAAAGGCGTGGCTGTGGGCGGTATTGATCTTTATCGTCAGTCTTGCGTTTGTCATGTTGCCCTTTGTATTCCGCGGTACGTATACCGTTTGGACGGGCATGAGCGGCGACGGCGCAACCCAGTTTATCACCTTTTTCGAGCACATGAAAGGGGCGGGCTGGCTGAAATCGATCGGGGATTACGATTTTTATATCGGGCTGGGCGCAGATTATCTCACCTCTTTTTCTTTCTATTCGCTCTTCGACCCGTTCAACTTGATTTTATTCGGCTTACCCTTTAACGCGATGGCAAATTACACGCTGACTATGGCATGCAAGCAGCTTGCCTGCGCGTTGACCATGTTTGCGTATCTGCGTTATAAGGGCGTGAAAAATTCCTATGGAATCATTCTTTCGGCGGCGTATATGCTGTCGGGGTTTGTGGCGTTTACGTTCGTGCGCCATTACAATTTGGCGGTCGGGCCTATCTATCTGCCCCTTGCGATTATGGGCGTGGATAAGCTGTTCAACAGGGAACGTCCCTACCTGTTTATGGCGTCGTTGCTCCTGTGCTTGGTGTCGAATTTCTACGTGTTCTTCTCGCTGAGCGTATTCGTCGTGGCGTATGCGATCGCGTATTATTTCCACGATTGCGCCTTCAAAGGCGAAAAGAAGAGCGTAAAGGACTTTTTTGCAAAGCTTGTGCCGATCGGGGCGTATTATCTTTTGGCGGTGGTGCTGGCGGGCGTGGTGCTTTTGCCGAATTTGTACGGGTATCTGCACGCGGCGCGGAGCGGTTCTAAGGGCGTGGATTTGTTTAATTTTACCACCTTTTTATCCCAGAGCGCGTCGTTGTTCGTGCCCATGACGGGCAAAAATTACAGCGTGGTTTCCGTCAATTTGGCGAACGCGGTTTTGGTGCTGTACGCACTCTTTAAAAAGGACAAACGGACGCGTATGCACGGGATTTTCGTTATCGTTTTGACGATCGGGTACGTGATGCCCTTGTTCGGCTATGCGATGAACATTTTCAATTACAGCAACAACCGTTGGTCGTACGGGCTGAATTTCTTCGTTTACGTAATGATAGGTTTACAATCGACGGACGGCGACGAAAGCGTTTACGACGACGGATCGATCAAAAAAATCAACGGATTTTTCGGGGCGTATCTTGCAATCCTTTTGCTTAGCGTCGTCCCTGCGGTTTTGACGAACGTATTTAGCGATGCAGGCTGGAAGGTTATCCTGCTTATGACGCTGTCTATTTTTGCCGTGGGCGGTCTTATCGTCGGCGTGTACAAAATCGGAAAAAAGGGTTTGCTGAGATTTGTAAAGATCCCCAAAAAGATGTATCAGCCCACGGTGCTGTTTATGATCAGCTTTGCGCTGACGATCGGGTACTGCTTTGGCTATTATACGATTTATTCGTCCCAGCACGACGGCAAAGAACGGTATGCCGCTCTATTCTCGCAAGAGGAACGATATATTGCCGACAAGAGCAAGGACGGATTTTTCCGCGGCGACGCGCTTGCTACGGGGGTATGGTACGATAATTTCGGCACGCGCGGCATGAACAACGGGTATTACGGAACGACGTTGTATAACACCATCGCCGACAGCGGCGTGTACGAATTTTTATGCGAAAACGGCGTGTACAACCCCGCGCAAAATTTGGGTATGGGCGGTTTGGACGGTCGGTACGCTCTGCAAACCTTGCTGTCCGTAAAATACAGCTACGACGTGCTCGGTCAGCCCTACGGTTTTACCAAGGTGGACGGGTACGAGTATCTGTACGAAAACAAAAATTATCTGCCGTTCGGGTTTATGACGGACAAGGCGTATTCGCGCCAGCAATATCTGGCGTTGCCCGTTTTGGAGCGGCAATACATGTTGCTTGACGGCGTGGTGTTGGACGGCGCGGCGGCTACGGCAGAGTATTCGGGCGAGTCGAAAATCCATTCGATCGCAAATATCCGCAGGGTAAGCCGCAGCGCTATCGTAAGCGGCGTGCAGGAATTTTCCCTGCCGATGTCGGGCGAAACCGATTACCGCGGACACGAGGTCTATCTGGTGATCAAGGGCGTGAAAGACGTATATAAGAATAACACGACCCTGCTTGTCAATTGCAACGGCGTGGAAAAAGAGTACGCCTATTCGCCTAAGGGGAATTTGATGTACAGCGACCAACGGGATATCTATTTGAATTTCGGTGTGGTCGGGCAGGACGTGACGAAGTTGGATTTTGTGCTGTCTATGGCAGAGGGCAAAGCGATCGAGTTTGACGGGGTGGAAATACAAGCCCTGCCCGTGGCGCAAGCGCAAAGCTCGCTCGATAGGCTCGCAAAAGCGGCGCATTTGGAAAGCGTCCAGCTTGGGGATAAGGGCTTGAAGGGCACGCTGACGAGCGAAACGGACGGGTATTTGGTGCTGACGTTGCCCTATTCGGAGGGCTGGACGGCGTACGTGGACGGTGTAGAAACGGAAATTTTGCAGGCGGACACGGCGTTTATGGCGCTGAAAATCAAGGGGAGCGACGGGGTGCAAAATATAGAGCTTCGCTACGAAACGCCCTATTTGGAAATGGGGAAAGCAGTCAGCTTTGTCGGCATAGGCGGGCTGGGGTGCGTGATCTTGGGCGATACGGCGGTGCGCCTGATCAGAAAGAAAAAGAACAAAGAACAAGGGGACGACGACCATGTATAATCAAAAAATGTATCAGCTGGGCAGTAAGCGTTCGACGATCCGCGAGATTTTTGAATACGCAAAAAAACGTAGCGCGGAGATCGGCGCGGAAAACGTGTTCGATTTTTCCATCGGCAATCCGTCCGTGCCCGCGCCCGACGCGGTGAACGAAAGTATTTGCCGTATCGTAAACGAGACGCCGTCCGTGGCGTTACACGGCTATACGTCCGCGCAGGGCGACAAGGCGGTGCGGGATACGATCGCGGAAAAATTTACGGCGCGCTTTGGCGTGCCCCTTTCGGGCGACGATCTGTACATGACCTGCGGCGCGGCGGCGTCTTTGACGATCACGTTCCATGCGCTCGCAAACGACGGGGACGAATTTATCGTCTTTGCGCCTTATTTCCCCGAATACGCGGTGTTCGTGGCGGGCACGGGGGCAAAGCTGACCGTACTGCCGTCCGACGAAAAGACCATGCTGCCCGATTTCGATGCCTTGGAACAGGCGATGAACCCGCACGTGAAAGGGGTGCTGATCAATTCTCCCAACAACCCGTCGGGGGTGGTATACGACGGGGCGACGATCGCTCGCCTTGCCGAAATTCTGCAACAATATTCCGCGCAATACGGCGCGCCGATCTATCTCATTTCCGACGAGCCGTACCGTGAGCTCGTGTACGATAAAGAAACGGTTGTGCCCTGCGTGATGAAATATTACGACAATTCGATCATTTGTTATTCGTACTCCAAATCGCTGTCCATGCCGGGCGAGCGCGTGGGGTATATCGCGGTCAATCCCAAAGCGACGGACGCAAAGGCGGTGTATGCGGCGGTGTGCGGCGCTGGGCGTATCTTGGGCTTTGTGTGCGCGCCCGCGCTCTTTCAGCGGGTCGCGGCGGAATGCGACGGCATGACGGCGGACCTTAGTGTGTACAAGCGCAACCGCGACCTTTTGTACAACGGCTTGACCGATTGCGGCTTTACCTGCGTGTATCCTGACGGCGCGTTTTATCTGTTCGTAAAGGCGGCGGAGGAGGACGCGGCGGCGTTCTGTGAGCGGGCGAAAAAATACGAATTGCTCCTTGTCAACGGAGCGGATTTTGGCTATAAAGGCTGGGTGCGTATCGCGTACTGCGTGCAGACCGAACGCATTGAAAAGGCGTTGCCGCTGTTTAAAAAGCTGGCGGAAGAATACGGCTTGTGATTTTCGGGGCGCGCTTTTGACGAAAAACTGCGAAAGGACGAAAAAAACGACAAAAGAAAACTCCCGTTCGACAAGTTTCGACAAAAGTAGTGCGGATAGGACAAAAGCAGACAGGCGGATTTTGCCAAAAAAAGTTGAAAATAAAAATTCCTTTTGTTATACTATATATACAATATAAATATTGTGCGCGCGATAGAAAAGACAGGAGGAGTATTTATGAAAACGAAGGAAGTATTTGAGGACAAAACGGTGACGGCTGCGGATCTGGCAAAAACGCTTTGCGCGCTGACGCGGGAACATTTGATAGGGCTTGTAAAAACGGCGGGGGATAGCGAGTTTATCTTTTCTCTGCCGGGAGAAATAAAGACGTTTCGCGTGTGCGTAGCGGAGGAAAAGGGCGAATAAATCTGCCGAAAAAACACGAAAAAAATAATTTTGTAAAAAATCAAAAAAATTTAAAAAAGCTTTAAAAAAAGATTGACATCCCCTTGAAAGTGTGATAAACTTAATTGCACGCACCCAGAAGGGGGTGTAATTTTTTGTATGGAGTTTTTTGATTATGGCAGGTAAAGCTAAAACCGCTAGAGCGAAAATCACGTTTGAATGTACGGAATGCAAGCAGAGAAATTACGACAGCATTAAGAACAAGAAGAACGATCCCGACAGACTCGTTATGAACAAGTACTGTCCTTTCTGCAGAAAGCACACCGAACACAAAGAGTCTAAATAATCCATTTTGGCGCAGGGTAAGCATGGAAAATACGGCTTATCCCCTTGCGCATACGAGGTAACAGATGGCAAACGCAACTAAGGCAAAGAATAAAAAACCCAACTGGTTTAAGCGC
>JAFTQY010000079.1 GCA_017462505.1 Clostridia bacterium | reverse complement strand
CCACGCAAGGGACGGCTAATTGCCGTCCCTTGCGTGGTGGAGATAAGCGACCGCTCGTTCCGCTGAGGTATCAACCGTTCGCGTTTGAAAAATTAAAAATGGTGTTATAATAAAAATGGGTTAATTTTAAAACTTTCGCACATACTGAGCAAAAGGACGGTGTATTACCATGATCAAAATTGCATTTTTCGATACCAAACCCTACGATAAAGAAGCTTTTGAAAAGGCGGTGCAAAAGAGCGGTCGCACGGATTTGGAATTCCATTATTACGAAACGAAATTAAACGAGGACACGGTGGAGCTCGTCAAAGGCTTTGACGGGGTGTGCGTATTCGTAAACGACACGGTCAACGCGGCGGTGATAGAACGCCTGCACGCACTCGGGGTCAAGCTTATTGCTCTGCGCTGTGCGGGCTTTAACAACGTGGACCGCAAAACGGCGGACGGTAAATTGCGTATCGTGCGCGTGCCCGCCTATTCCCCGTACGCGGTCGCGGAGCATACCATGGCGTTGTTGCTCACGTCCATTCGCCGTATCCATAAGGCGTATATCCGCACGAAAGATTTCAATTTCAGCCTTTCGGGGTTGACGGGGTTCGATTTGCACGGCAAGACGGTGGGTGTGATCGGAACGGGTCGTATCGGACGGGTATTCGTCGATATTTGCCTCGGTTTTGGCATGAACGTCTTGGCGTACGATAAATATCCCGCCGCCGATTTCGAGCGTGAAAACGCCAAATACGTGACGCTGGACGAGCTGTTTCAAAACAGCGACGTGATCTCGCTGCATTGTCCCTTGACGGAGGAAAGCTATCATATCATCGACGAAAAAGCGATTGAAAAATGCAAACGCGGGGTGGTATTGCTCAATACCTCGCGCGGGGCGTTGGTGGATGCGGAGGCTCTGCTGGCGGGAATAAAAGCGCGCAAGGTCGGGGCGGCGTGTTTGGACGTGTACGAGGAAGAGGGGGATTTCTTCTTTGAAGATTTTTCTGGGCATATCGTAGACGACGACGTGTTGGCGCGGCTGATATCCATGCCCAACGTTTTGGTGACCTCGCACCAAGCGTTCTTGACGGAAGAGGCGCTTTCTAATATCGCAGAAACAACGGTAAAGAACGTGTTGGATATGCTGGAAAAAGGAGCTTGCGAAAACGAATTGACCTTGTAAAATTAGCAATACAGAACTAAAAAACGCGGCGCGTCCCTTTCTCGGACGCGCCGCGCGCTTAGATACGTATAAAATTATTCTTTATCTTCGGTTTGTTGTTTCTTTTCGGCTCTGTTTGACCACGTACGGAACAAAGACAGGATGGGCAGGATAACGCCGCCGAGGATATTGCCAAGGACGCAAATCAATAGATAAACGACCGCCTTGCCCGAAAATCCGATAAAGTAAAAATACAAAGTGTTCGCCACCGAGTGATCGAACCCGCAGAACGCAAACACGATGATCGGGAACATAACGCCGACGGTGGTGGACAGCCCTTTTCTGGGCGCGTAATTGACTGCGCCGATGGAAAGGGTAATCAAAAAACCGCAAAGAATGGACGAGGACAACGCCTTTATTCCCCAAAGATGAGCGTTCAGCTTATCGGGCATGATCAATTCCGCTTGCGGAACGACCTTCTCCGCCAAGGTGGAGCAACGCACCAGCACCGCGGTAAAAAGCACGCCGATCATGTTCCAAAAAAAGCAAACGGGCAAGCGCCACCAGTTTTTCGCGCCCATTTCGGGCATGTCCGAAATCAAGCCCGTGAAGAGTTTCATGTCAAACATAACGATTGCCAAAATACCGAGGGAGAACATCACCGACCCGATCAGCTTTCCCCACGTTGCGTAGAGATTGCACGAGAGCAAAAACGCCGTACCGCCGACGCCGATCATCACGCCCGAGCAAAAAGACATCAAACAAAAGGACGCAAATTGCGCTTTTGTCAATTTTTCCAAAGGTTTCATACAAAATACCGACCTAATAAAACTGCGGTTTACAACGTAAACCTATATGATTATAATGCAAACGCGCAAAAAAATCAAGTCAAAAACACAAAATTTATAAAATAACAAAGAAAATATTCGGCGCAGAGTTTTCCTCATTCGCTTGACAACGCTATTCTTGCGCGGTATAATAAAAACGAACTTAATAAAAAAACTAAAAAGGAGCGCGTTATGGCGTATATTCAGTTACATATTTTCAGCAATGCTTTGCACATGCAAACGGAAGTGGGCGTGATCATTCCCCAGCGGGATATCGTGGGGGAAATCGGCATAGACAACGGCGCGAAAGCGGAAAAATACCGCACTTTATACCTGTTGCATGGGCTTAGCGACAACCAAACCATTTGGCATAGAAGAACGTCGATCGAGCGTTACGCAACCCAGTACGGTATCTGCGTGGTAATGCCTTGCGGCGGCAGAAGCTTTTATATAGACCAACAAAACGGCGAGGCATATTATCAGTTTATCGCCAAGGAATTGCCCGCGCGCATCAGCGAATTTTTCAACGTTTCGGACAAGCGGGAAGATCGGTTTATCGCGGGGAATTCTATGGGCGGCTACGGCGCGCTGAAAATTGCCTTGAAAGAGAGCAAGTATTTTGGCGGCGGCGCGGGGCTTTCGTCGGTGGCGGATATCCGCACGGAACGCTTTAAAGGGCACATAGAGGGGATCGTAGGTAAAGAAAATTATCTTTCCGACGACGAGGATCTGTTTGCTTTGGCAACGAAAAATGCCAACGGACAAACCAAACCGCGTTTGTTTATGTCTTGCGGCACGGAGGACTTTTTGTACCAAGACAATGTGAAACTGCGCGACCATTTGCAAAAGCTTGATTACGATTATACCTACGAAGAACACGCAGGGGAGCATTGTTGGGATTATTGGGATGTGCATATTCAATGGGTTTTGGAATGGGCGTTTAAAAAGTAAAAAAATAAAACGAAAACGGCTCGCCGCAATAGGCGAGCCGTCAATATTATGTACCGTTATTCGTCAAATTTATTTTCCAAGAAACGCTTTACGTCGTATTCCTGTCTGTAAATGAGATAGGTGGTGACGTTGGGCGCGGTGAAATCTTTCAGCGCAACCTCTTCCAAATCCCCGCTTTCCAGCTTGTCTTTCACCAGCTTATAGGGCAGGAAAGAATAGCCCAGCCCGTTTTCCAAATAGGGCAAAAGTTTAGACGAATTATCCACGTCCAAACGGAAAATATGATTTTTGGGGAAGAGCGAACGGATAAATACGCCCGCCTCGCTCAGCGTAAAATCGCACATAAGGTAGGGGAGCTTGGCAAGCTGTTCCTTGGTAACGCCGCCTTCGTATTCGTTCATACCCTTTTTGCAAACGAGCGCCACACGGTCCACGTCGTACACGTCGCAGGCATACCCCAAACGCTTTAAGGGGATCGCCGAGAACACCATATCCAGCATATTATCCTGCAACTGCTGTATCAAATCGAGCGAATGTCCCAGCATGACCTTGATGGACGTGATCGAGTTGTCTTTCAAACATTCGTCCACGAGCGGCTTGACGTACACCTCGTAGGTGGCGTTGATCGCGCCGATCGAAAATTTACGGCTGTGGGAAGAGAGCGCGTTCATCTCATCGATAGAAGTGCTCTGCAATTCCAAAATACGCTCTGCATAGCGCAGGAAGATCTCGCCCGCCTCGGTAAGCTTTACCGTTTTCGAGCCGCGCGCAAACAATTTTTTGCCCACTTCCTTTTCCAGCTCGCTGATACGGTTGGTGACGGTGGATTGCGCGATAAAGAGCTGTTCCGCCGCCAAGGTAAAGTTTTTCACTTTCGACAAAAAAATAAATGTCTTTAATTCTTCTGTATTCATTTGAAAATTTGATAACCCCTATCCATGTAATTTATTATTTCAATTATAACGCTTGTTTTCAAAAAAATCAATAGTTTTAATGCAAAAAATCGATACTTAGCGAAAAAATTTTTATTTTGGGGGATTTTGCGGGAAATTGTCCGCCGCGATTGACAAACGCGCCTAAAAAGAGTATACTGGATTAGAAAAAGCGAAAAAGGGTAAAGATTATGGAAAAGACGGAAATTATATCCCGCGTACAGGAAATAAAAGCGGAGCTTTCAAAGGGAAACGCCTTTGGCGAAAGGGTGTTGCTTGTCGCGGCGACGAAAATGCAGACGGCGGAGCGTATCAACTACGCGATAGAGGGGGGCGTGGACGCGGTGGCGGAAAACAAACCGCAGGAATTTCGGGATAAAAACGAGCTGTTATTGCCCTGCCCCCGCCATTTTATCGGGCATTTGCAGACGAATAAAATCAAATATTTGATCGGCAAGATCGATTTGTACCATTCGTGCGATCGGGACGATCTGATCGACGCGCTTTCCAAACAGTCGGTTGCGCGGGGGATCGTATCGGATATTTTGTTGCAGATCAATATCGGCGACGAAGAGAGTAAAGGGGGCTATCCGTACGAGAGCGCAAAGGAAGTTTTTGCGCGCGTTTCCAAGGCGGACGGGCTGCGCATAAAAGGGTTTATGGCTATGCTGCCCGATATTGACGACGAAGAAACGCTCCGCGCGTTGACAAGAAAAATGCGCGCTTTGTACGAGTGGGCAAAGACGCAGTCCGCGGATATCGAATACTTGTCTATGGGTATGAGCGGCGATTATAAATTGTGCGTGGAAGAGGGGAGCAACGTAATACGGGTAGGCTCTACGATCTTCGGCGCAAGAAACTATACGGTATAAGGGCGACGAAAAGGAAACAATGGCGAAAGCGGGGCGCAAAAAACTGCATAAGGGCATAGCAATATTGCTGGTCGTTTTGCTCTTTTTTCTGACGGTTTTCGGCGTGCTTTGCTTGGGCGCGCAATACCAAATGCGGCGTTGGAATTACTGGAAACCCGATTACGATAAAATCGATATTGAAGAGCTGCTCGATAAACCGTCGCGGACGGCGGAGGATTACGACGTGCTGTACGCGCAAACGGGCTTGACGGAAATCGGGATAGAGGACACGCTGGCGCAAAAGGACGGCAAACAGACCGTTTTGGATATTCAAAGATATTATTTTCGGGATATTTCTATCTACGGAGAATACGCAAGCCCGATCATGTATCAGGAAAAAACGCGCTCGTTTGCGACGTTGGCGCATTTAAAAAGCGGCGACGTGCTCGTGACCGCGTCCACCTTGGTATCGTGGTGGCGGTGGGGACATTCCGCGCTCGTTATAGACGGCGAAGAGGGCTTGCTTATCGAATCGATCGGGATCGGCAAGGACAGTAAATACAACACAACGGAGGTGTTTGCCGATCTGCCGAGCTTTATGGTTTTGCGCCCGAAAGCGGATGAAGAAACCAAGGCGCAGGTCGTGTCGTACGCCAAGCAAAAGCTCGTGGGCTTGCCCTACGTGTTCACGGTGGGGATTTTGTCGAAGAAAGCCCCGAAAAAAATCAAATATACGCAATGCGCGCATTTGGTATGGTACGCGTATAAGCGTTTTGGGTTGGATATAGACGGCAACGGCGGCGGTTTGGTCTTGCCGAAGGATATCGCAAACTCTTCCAACGTAGAAATCGTACAAATATACGGGTTTGATCCCGACAGGTTATGGAAATGAAAAACAGCTTACACACAAACGAATACGCGCTGATCACGGGCGCAACGGGTGGCTTGGGTAAGGCGTTCGTTTACGCCGCCGCAAAGCGGGGGTATTCTCTGCTTTTGACGGGTCGGAGCGAAGAAAAATTGCAGGCATTACAGACGGAGCTGAAAGAAAAATATCCCGATATCCCCACGCGTATCTACGCGGCGGATCTATCGGATACGGACAGCCGTGTTGCGATGACGAAAAAAATCGCGGCGGAAAATATTCGCATTTCCCTGCTTGCCAACGTCGCGGGCGCGGATATCCAAAAGGGCTTGCGGGAATACACGCAGGAAAAGATCGCCTTTCAATGCCGCGTGAATTTCGAGGCGGCGATATCTTTGTGCCGTTTTGCAATCGAACGCAAAGCCGATCGTTTGGAGATCGTCAATATTTCGTCCGTGTCGGGCATATACCCGATGCCCTATTTTGCAATATACAGCGCGGCAAAGGGCGCGCTCACGTCCTTTTCGCAGTCCTTACGCGCGAAGATGAAAGGGCAAAACGTAGCGGTGACGGCGATCTTGCCCGGGGCAATGCCCACGCGCGAGGATATCAAAGCGCAGATCAAAGGGCAGGGGCTGTGGGGCAAGCTCGCGGCGAAATCCCCCGAAGAGGTGGCGGAAAAATCCCTAAACGCCGTCCGCAAAAACAAACGCAAGGTGATCGTCGGGTTTTGGAACAAAGTCATGCGGCTTGGCACTTGTTGGTTGCCGACCTCGTGGCGGCTGCATTTTATCGCCAAGCGGTGGAGCAAAATTTCTAAGGACGCCTTTAACAGCCTGTAATTACGCAAAAGAAAACGTTTTTGCCTGAAAAACTGTGAAAACGTTTTTATTTTTGTGAAAAAATCGTTCATTTCCGCGAAGAAAAGCAAAATAGCCCTCTAAATCCTTGACAAAGGGCTTTCTTTTGAGTATAATCAATTTGATAAATTGAAACGCAAGGTTTAATCGAAAAAATAGATAGGAGGATAAAGCGTATGATAGAATTTAATCCTATGAGTAATTTGTTGGAGCAGGATCAGTATAAATACGATCTGCAAGATATCGCAAAACCCAACTTGTTCCGCGATATATACCCTTACGACGAAGTGCCCAAAACTTCGTTCAACCATCGCCGCGTGCCGATGAACATGCCCAAAGAAATTTGGATCACGGACACGACGTTCCGCGATGGTCAGCAATCGCGTGCGCCGTATACCGCGAAACAAATCGTAGATATTTATAAGATGATCGCCCGTCTTGGCGGTCCGAAAGGGATTATTCGTCAGAGCGAGTTTTTCGTCTATACGAAAAAGGACAGAGAGGCGCTGGAACAATGTATGGCGCTCGGGTATAAATTCCCCGAAATTACGACGTGGATCAGGGCGAAAAAGGAGGACTTTGAGCTTGTTCACGATATCGGTATCAAGGAAACGGGTATTCTCGTCAGCTGTTCCGATTATCACATTTTCAAAAAGCTGAACATGAGCAGAAAACAGGCGTACGAGCATTATCTCGGCGTAGTTCGCCAAGCGTTTGAGGCGGGTATTTCGCCCAGATGTCACTTGGAAGATCTTACGCGCGCCGATTTGTACGGCTTTGTCGTTCCGTTCGTAAACGCTCTTGTGGAGCTTTCGCGCGAGGCGAACATTCCCGTCAAGATCCGTATGTGCGACACGATGGGCTACGGCGTACCGTTCGCAGGCGCAGCGCCCCCCAGAAGTGTACCCGGGCTTGTTTACGGTCTGCACCACTATTCGGACGTTACTTCGGAAATGCTCGAATGGCACGGTCATAACGATTTCTATATGGGCGTAGCCAACGCGGTCAGCGCATGGCTGTTCGGGGCAAGCGCGGTCAACTGTTCGCTGCTTGGTATCGGCGAAAGAACGGGCAACGTGCCCTTGGAGGCGAGGGTTATGCAATACGCGTCCTTGCGCGGCACGCTCGACGGCATGGATACGACCGCGATCACGGATATTGCCGAATATTTCAAAAAAGAGCTCGGCTATGATATCCCGCCGATGACCCCGTTCGTGGGCAGCGCGTTCAATTTGACGAGAGCAGGCATTCACGCCGACGGTATGATGAAAGACGCGGAAATTTACAACATTTTCGACACGGAAAAGATCCTCAACCGTCCTGCGGAGGTTTCCATTTCCAACACGTCGGGCTTGGCGGGTATCGCGTACTGGATCAACAAGCATTATAAGCTGCCCCCCGAAAAACAGGTGGATAAGCAGGCTTGGCTAGTCAAGACGATCAAGGACGAGATCGACGCGCTGTATGCCGACGGCAGAACGACGGTTATGGGCGAAGAAGAGTTGGAAACGATTGTGGAAAAGCTCAAAGATAACGAGCAAAGCTCGCTCAAAGGCATGAAATTGTAAGACGAAAGGAGAGAATATGGGCTATACGATAGCGCAAAAAATCATAAAGGAACATTTGGTCTGCGGGGAAATGACCGCAGGCAAAGAAATCGGTCTTAAAATCGACCAAACGCTGACGCAGGACGCTACGGGAACGATGGCGTATCTGCAATTCGAGGCGATGGGGATCGATCGGGTCAAGACGGAGCTTTCCGTCGCATACATAGACCACAACACCTTGCAGGCGGGCTTTGAAAACGCAGACGATCACAGATATATCCAAACGGTGACTAAAAAGCACGGTATCCGTTTTTCCCGTCCGGGCAACGGTATTTGCCACCAAGTGCATTTGGAACGGTTTTCTAAGCCCGGCAAAACGCTGATCGGCTCGGACAGCCATACTCCCACGGCGGGCGGTATCGGTATGCTCGGCATGGGCGCGGGCGGTTTGGACGTAGCGGTTGCCATGGGCGGCTGCACGTACTATATCACCATGCCCAAAATGATTAAGGTAAATCTTGTCGGTTCGCTTTCCGACTACGTCGGCGCAAAGGACGTGATTTTGGAAGTGTTGCGTTTGCTCGGCGTTAAGGGCGGCGTAGGCGCGATTGTGGAATACGGCGGCGAGGGTGTTAAAACCCTGTCTGTGCCCCAACGTGCGACGATTACCAACATGGGCGCGGAGCTTGGCGCAACCACGTCCATTTTCCCGTCCGACGAAGTCACCAAAGCATTTTTGAAAGCGGAAAACCGCGAAGAGGACTGGATAGAGCTTTCTTCCGACAAGGACGCGGTATTCGACGCAGAATACACGGTCGATCTGTCCGCTTTGAAACCCTTGGCGGCTTGCCCGCACAGCCCCGACAACGTAAAATCGGTGGCGGAGCTTTCGGGTATGAAGATCAATCAGGTATGTATCGGGTCTTGTACCAACTCGTCCTTGGCGGATATGCTGACGGTGGCGGCAATGCTCAAAGGCAAGACGGTGCACCCCGACGTGAGCCTGTCTATCTCGCCCGGCTCGAAACAGGTATATACGATGCTGGCGGAGTGCGGTGCGCTTGCGGACCTCATCAATGCGGGCGCGCGTATTTTGGAATGTGCTTGCGGACCTTGTATCGGCATGGGCTTTTCGCCGCAGTCGGCGGGCGTGAGCTTGCGTACGTTCAACCGCAATTTCTTGGCGCGTAGCGGCACGGCGGACGCGCAGGTGTACTTGGTTTCCCCCGAAACGGCGGCGTCGTCGGCGATCGCGGGCGTGTTTACCGACCCCACGACCCTTGGCAAAGCGCCCAAGGTAGAAATGCCGACCGTGTTCAAAATCAACGACAATTTGATCGAAATGCCTGTAAAGGCGGAAGATATGGACGCCGTTACGGTACAGCGCGGACCGAATATCAAACCGATCCCCGTTGGCAAAGCGCCCGACGAAAACCTTTCCTGCGAGCTGATTTTAAAGGTGGGCGACGATATCACCACCGACCATATCATGCCCGCTGGCACGAAAGTATTGCCGTACAGATCGAACGTGCCCAAGCTGTCCGAATTCTGCTTTACGGTATGCGATAAGGATTTCCCCGAACGCGCCAAGAAAAAGGGCGGCGGCGTGATTTTGGGCGGCGTGAACTACGGACAGGGCTCTTCCCGTGAACACGCGGCGCTCGTGCCCCTGTATCTGGGTATCAAGGCGGTGGTGGCAAAGAGCTTTGCGCGTATCCACGTGGCGAATTTGATCAACTTCGGTATCGTGCCGATGACCTTGGCAAACCCCGACGATTACGATAACTTTGCTGAGGGAGATCAGATCGCGATCGACGGTTTCGCGGCGGCGGTCGCGGGCGAAACGGAGGCGACCCTCGTCAATAAAACCAACGGCAAAACGGCAAAGCTTTGCCTGAATTTGTCTGCCCGTCAGCGTGAAATGCTGCTTGCAGGCGGTTGCTTGAACTATACGAAAAACGCAAAATAAATAGGAGTAAATATGGAAAAGGAAGAATACAAAGCGCAATTAGACGTTGCGTGTGAAAAATTCAGAAAATTGATGGCGGATCAGCTCACGCGCGTAGAAGATATGAAAGCGCAGGGGGATTTCGTGGATTATGCCGCGCTCGATTGCATCAAGATCGGCGTTTGCGGCGGGGACGGTATCGGCCCTATCATTTCGGCGCAGGCGCGCCGCGTGCTGGAATTTATCCTTGCCGATCTCGTCAAGGCGGGCAAGGTGGAATTCAAGGATATTGAGGGCTTGACCATCGAAAACCGTATCGCTAAGGGTAAGGCGATCCCCGACGACGTTATGGCGGAGCTGAAATCCTGCCATATCATTTTGAAAGGTCCTACGACGACCCCGCAAAAGGGGAGCGGTATGCCCAACATCGAATCGGCAAACGTTGCGATGCGTAAGGCGCTTGACCTGTTTGCGAATATTCGCCCCGTAAAAGTGCCCGAAGAGGGTATCAACTGGACGATTTTCCGCGAAAATACCGAGGGCGGGTATGCGATCGGCTCGTCAGGCTTTAATATCACGGAAGATTTGGCGGTGGATTTCACGGTCACGACCAAGCAAGGCTCGGACAGAATCGCTCGTCTTGCGTACGATTACGCGCACAAAAACGGCTTGAACCGCGTGTCGCTCGTAACCAAAGCGAACGTTATCAAGACGACGGACGGCAATTTCTTGGAAGATTGCCACAAGGTCGGCGATCTTTATCCCGATATCATCACGGACGAATGGTACGCGGATATCATGACGGCGAAGCTCGTGGATAAAAAGCGCCGCCGCGATTTCAAGGTAT
>JAFTQY010000011.1 GCA_017462505.1 Clostridia bacterium | reverse complement strand
TCCAAGACGAAAGGTAAAAAGTCGAACAAATAATCGACAAAACCCGTCGTGTCGCCGCCTTTTCTATTCGCTAAGGCGGCGCGGCAATCAATTGGAGGAGGCAAACTATGCTTGATTTAATCAAATACATCGTTGGCCAGTTCGCAGAAGACAAGGAAAACGTGGAATACGTAGTCAATGAAAAGGACCGCGTAATCGAAGTGACCGTTATCCTTTCTCCCTCGGACATGGGCAAGGTGATCGGCAAGCAGGGTAAAATTGCAAAGGCGATGCGTACGATCGTGCGCTTAGCGACCCCTGCAAGCAGTAAGAGATACGTTATAGAGATACGTGAACGCGGCGGCGACGCCGTCGACGCGGAATAAACGACGTATACGCGTCGCATTTCAGCGTTGGCGTGCGGTTACGTACTTATTGTACTATTGTACGCGCCCTTGCGCCGCCTTGAACTGCTCGCGTCTCCGCCGTTTACGGGTAACCCATAGACGTATCAAAACCAAAAAAAAAGGCTTTTTTACAAGCCTTTTTTTGGCATTTTCAAGGAGAGTAAAATGGACCGTCTGATCATAGGCGAAGTGTTAAAGCCGCAGGGTATTCGCGGTGAATTAAAGATAAAGACGTTTACCGATTTTCCCGAGGACGTAAAGGCGTTCGGCACGGTGTATATCGACGACAAGCCTTACAAGATCCTGTCTTTCCGCGTGGGAAACGACGGCGCGGCGTATTTGGGTTTGCGCGGTATTCCCGATAGAAACGCGGCGGAGCTGTTCCGCGGTAAAAAGCTGGAAGGGGAGCGCGAGGACGCGCCCGCTTTGGAAGAGGGGCGGTATTATATCGTCGATATTTTGGGGCTTACCTGCGTGAGCGAAGAGGGGGAAGAGCTGGGTGTGGTGACCGACGTGCGCAATTTGGCGTCCGACGTATACACCATAGAAAAAGCAGGGAAAAGTATTCTCTTCCCTGCTGTAAAAGGCGTTATTGTCAAGGTGGATTTGGAGGACAAAAAATTGATTGTCAACAAAGCCGTTTTTGACGAAATAGCCGTCTATTAACCGTTGCTGTGAACGCGCGTAAGCGTTTTTACGAAAGCTTTTGACGAAAGAACGATAAGCCCTACCGCTACAACGAGTGCGGCGTCGATAAAGACGTAAGCGTTATATGCCAAGCTATATGTCCACACGTTTTGCCCTTCGGCATACGCTTCAAAAGCGAGCGCGCCCGAAAGGGTGTGGCAAATATAACGCATCACGCCTGCTAAAATTGCGCCGATTGCAAATTTGATTTGCGGAGCGCTTTTTAACGGACGGAAATTGCGGAACAGTCCTGCCAGACCAACGGCGGAAAACGCGATGGGATAATCGAGTAAGAACTGCGCAGGGTGAATGATCCACGGGTCTTGCAACGCCTGCAACGTGCCGTAAACAAACCCCACAAAAACTCCCTTTTTCGTGTCGAAAATATAGGCGTAGAGCATGACAGGGAACAAGCTGACGAGCGTTACGCTGCCGCCGGCAGGCATATCCCACAGCTTGATATAGGACAGGGCGTAGCTCATGGCAACGCAGATGCCCGCATAGGCAAGAGAGCGGCTATCAAACCGCAGCGGTTGTCTGTCTGTAAAGGACAGCGCTATCATAACGGCGACGGTTGCGATTGCCGAAAGGTAGAGCGCAAACTGTTTTACCGTTGCAGAATCGGAATTGTAATACCCGTCGTTTGCGATCTTCTTATTATAATAAAGCGCAAGGCACACCAACAGGGCAACTAATGCGGTCGTAAAGGCTATACTGCCTACAAGTCCGACGAATTTTTTCTTACTGGGCGCAATTTTTGCCGTGAGAGCAAACGCCGTCAGGGCGCAAAGAGCCACGGAAGAAAGCACGATTAGGGGTAGTAAGATCAACCGCACGAGCAACCGTTTGTCCAGCCAGTTTTTTTCGGCGTAACTGTCGCTGTAATTTTTGGCGATATCCAGCGCAAAAAAAACAATAGCGAGGACGAGCAGATAGGCGGCAAGTCCAAATGCGAGCCATTTGCAAACGGCGGCAAAAGCATTCCGTTTTACAAGAAACACGACTAGCCCGCAAAGGAGCAGGGCGGCGATCACGCCGACGGTCAGCCATTTTGCGATCGGCTCGAATTTTTCCACGGCGTAAGCCGAAGAAAGAAGGGAATAAAGATACATAAAAAACCTCCTTTTTTCCGCCGTACGCGCTTTTCGGGAAAAGAAAAACGCCCTCATCTTTTGCAAACAACGCAAAATAGTCGGGCGTGCAATTTCTTCGTTACCCCCTATACGTGTCGCGTTGAAAACGCAAAACACGGTTTTTCGGGGAAGAAAAACGGTCATCGATCTCTCGCTCAAGTATTACCTTGCCGATTCAAATGGTATAATCTCAGCCTGTGTAAAGGCACCCACGACGGATATTCAAAATTTTGTAATTTCATTATAGACCACAAAAAACCAAAAGTCAAGCCTTTGGAAGAAAAAAGGAGAAAAAATATGCGCCACGATTTTTATGCGTACATGGACAGAATGAAATACATCAAGCGTTGGCAACTCATGCGCTCCACCCGCGAAGAAAACATCATGGAACATTCGCAATCGGTTGCGCTTTTGTCCCATGCGCTCGTCACCGTTCACAACGATGTGTTCGGCGGCAAGGCGGACGTTCTCAAAACGGTGCTGTACGCCATGTACCACGAAACGAGCGAAGTGATGACGGGGGATTTGCCCACGCCTATCAAATATTACAACAACAGTATTCACGGCGCGTATAAGGAGCTGGAAAAGAGCGCGTGCGAAAAGATGGTCGGCATGCTGCCCGGCGAAATGCAACAGGGGATCGCGCCCTACGTGCTCGCGGACGAAAACAGCGTCGAATACCGTCTTGTCAAGGCGGCGGACCGCTTGGCGGCGTATATCAAATGCGCGGAAGAGCTCCGCAGCGGTAACAGCGAATTTATCAAGGCGAAAAAGAGCATTGAAGAGGATCTGCACAGCCGCAATATGCCTGAAATCGAATATTTCTTTGCGCATTTTATCCCCTCGTTTGAGCTGTCTTTGGACGAGCTGGAAGGATTTTAATTAAAAAGGAAAGCGTATTATGGAAAAATTTCTGCTTAACGGAAAATGGAAAATCACAAGCGATACCTACGATACGGTAGGGGACGTACCCGGTTCGGTGTATTCGGCGTTGCTTTTTAGCGGCTTGATGGAAGACCCCTTTTATCGGGACAACGAACAAAAAGCCTTGGCGATTATGGACGAAGAATTCGTTTTTACAAGGGACTTTGAATATCAAAAGAAATCGGATGAAATTTTGCTGGTTTGCGAGGGTATCGACACCCTTTGCGATCTGTATATCAACGGACATTTTGTGGCGCACACCGACAATATGCACCGCACGTACGTTTTTGACGTTACGCAATATTTGCTGGACGGGAAAAACGTTATCAAGGCGGTTTTCCCCCCGTACGACGCATACATTAAGGCGAAGAGTAAGGAAAAGATGATCAGCAGCGGTACGAGCGCAACGATGGTGGGATTTTCCTACGTTCGCAAAGCCAGTTATATGAGCGGTTGGGATTGGGGCCCCATGCTCCCCGACGCAGGGATTTGGAAAGATATCTATCTTATCGACGGCAAGCTTCCCCGCATCACGGACGTGCGCATTTTGCAAAGACACGAAAACGGAAAGGTGTTCGTCAGCGTAAAGGCGGAAACGAGTATTCCCGCCCAAACAGCCCTCAAAATAATCACCCCCGACGGCAAGGAAATTTCCTTGCAAAGCGGCGTGGAAACGGAAATTGAAAATCCGCAGCTTTGGTGGCCCAACGGTTACGGCAAACAACCGTTGTATACGGTAGTTACCGAATGTCTGTCAAACGGCGAGGTCGTGGATACCAACACGAAAAAAATCGGTTTGCGTACCTTAGAGATCAGCCGAGAAAAGGACGAGTGGGGCGAAGAATTTTGCTATAAGGTAAACGGCGTGAAGATCTTCGCCATGGGCGCGGATTATATCCCCGAAGACAATATTTTGGCGCGGCTCAACCGCGATCGGACGAAAAAACTGTTGCAAGACTGTATTTTTGCCAACTTCAATTCAATTCGCGTTTGGGGCGGCGGCTTTTACCCGCACGATTATTTCTTTGAGCTGTGCGACGAGCTGGGTATCATCGTATTTATGGATATGATGTTTGCTTGTTCCGCCTATCCTTGGGACGAGGAATTTTTTGAAAACATATCCGTTGAGGTGGAAGAAAACTTAAAGCGTATCCGTCATCACGCGTGCATAGGCGTTATTTCGGGCAATAACGAAATCGAAGAAGAGGCGGCTGTTCCCAACTGGTGGACGAAAGAGGAACAGGCGGGCTATTTAACGATGGCGGAATTTGTAATTCCGCATATCGTAAAAAAAGTATGTCCTGAAATATCTTTTGTATCGTCCTCGCCGTCCTCGCACGGTTTTTACGATAACCCGCGGGACGAAAACGTAGGGGATCAGCATTATTGGCAGGTATGGCACGGCAATCTGCCTTTTGCCGAATACAGAAAACATTATTTCAGATTTTTAAGCGAATTTGGGTTCCAGTCTTTCCCGTCGATAAAAACGATTGAGAAATTTACGTTGCCCGAGGATAGAAATCCGTTTAGCGCGGTAATGGAATTACACCAAAGAAACGCGTCGGCAAACGGCAAAATTTTAAATTACCTTTCGCAAACCTACCTCTATCCGTCGAAATTTGAAAACTTGGTGTACGCGTCGCAGCTTTTGCAGGCGGAAGCGATCAAGTACGGCGTAGAGCATTTGCGCAGAAACCGCGGCAGATGTATGGGCGCGCTGTACTGGCAATTAAACGATTGCTGGCCGGTTGCAAGCTGGTCGAGTATCGACGGCAACGGCAGATATAAGGCGTTGCATTACGAGGCAAAGCGGTTTTTCGAGCCAGTACATATCTCTTGCGAGGAAACGGGGGAGTATTCCACGCGCGTGGATATTACGAGCGAGCGGTATTACGGGTATGAAACCAAGGCGAAGATTTTCGTCAATAACGATACCATGTCGGACGTAACGGGCACGGTGGAATGGCGGCTTTGCGCAAACGACGGTACGGAGTTGCAGCGCGGACAAGAAAATCTGTCCGTAAAAGCGTTGTCGTATGCAAGCTTGAACGAAATTGATTTTTGTAAGACGGATGTGAGAAGAAATTATTTGTCCTTTTCGTTTACTGTAAACGGCGAAGTCGTTTCCGCTGGGGTAGTATTGTTTACTAAGCCCAAGCATTATCAGTTTCTTGACCCTGCGATCACGGTGGACGTGCACGGCGACGAGCTGACCGTCCGCGCAAACGCTTTTGCAAAATACGTCTATATCAGCAATTCCAACGACGATTTGGTGCTGTCCGATAATTTCTTCGATATGGACAAAGGAGAAAAAACGGTAAAAATTCTGTCGGGGAAACCGACCGATTTAAAGGTGAAATCGGTGTACGATATCCGATAACGCTAAAAAGTATACGCCACGAAAGACAAGGATGGGCTTTCGTGGCTACTTTTTTACCGTTTTTTAACGAACACTTGACAATTTTGCGCGAGTATGGTACACTAAAAAGGAAGAAAAAACCCAGCGATAGGAAAGGTGCTGACGAAGATGAACATGGAAGAATACGTAGCGTCGCTCGCGGCTTTGTGCGCGGACGATACAAAATTAGAAGAGCTCCGCAAAGGGTTGCCCTTGGGCAGGGACGTGGTGGACAATATCGTGCTTTCGCAAAAACGCGAACGTCCTTTTACCGTGCGGCATACCTGCGTGACGGGGGGCAACCGCGTTCATTTTATTCGGCGTATGCTTTTGGCGATCTCGCGGCTGTATACGCGGGAAGAGGCTTGCTTTTTGGTGATTTCGCCCAGAACAGAATACGGCGAGCTGCTCCGTGTCAAGGCAATGGACGTTACCGTGCCGTATATCTTTACCAAAGCCGATTTGGCGTCGGCAACCCACACGGTCAAGGAATTGCTTTCGCAGCGGGAAAACGGTAAAGGTTATCCGCGCTTGTTCTTGGTGTTGGACGGTTTGGAAAGTATTGACGGGTGCAATTTGAGCGGCGATTTAACGGAATACCGCGAAATTTTCGATTTGTTTACCCGTCGCGGCGACGTGGACGTCATTACGGGCGTAGATTTGATGAAGAGCATTTTCAGCGGCTATCCCGGGGCGTTCGTCGGGGTGGGGAACTGCCTTGTCAGTCTGCGTGAAGAGGGCAAAGCGGACGTGACGTACGTGGACGAAAACGGGAGCTTATCCCTGCCCACGCCTATCAATTATCCGTCCAGCCCGTCCATTACGGAAACGGTCATCTTTTTAAATTCGCTCTCGAAAGCCGACCCGAAAGCCGAATAAGTACATATGGAAAAAACGAACGAATTTGACTTTCATCGCATACCGTCCCCCCTCCTTTCGTGGTATAACGCAAACAAACGCACCCTGCCTTGGCGGGAAGATCCGACCCCGTATCGCGTATGGGTGTCCGAGATCATGCTCCAACAAACGCGGGTGGAGGCGGTAAAGGAATATTATTTGCGGTTTATGTCCGAGCTCCCCACGGTAGAAGAGCTTGCCGCTTGCGAAGAAGAACGCCTGCTTAAACTCTGGGAAGGGCTTGGGTATTACAGCCGCGCGCGGAATTTGCAAAAGGCGGCGAAAAAAATCGTCTATGAATACGACGGAAATTTCCCGACGACGGTGGAAGAATTAAAAGACCTGCCCGGGGTGGGCGCGTACACGGCGGGTGCGATCGCCTCGATCGCCTACGGGTTGCCCGTGGCGGCGGTGGACGGCAACGTCTTTCGCGTAGCCTCGCGCTTGGAAGAAAAACCCACGGTGATATCCGACCCCAAATACCGCAGATATTTGGAAGAAACTTTATCGGGGGTATACCCGCCCGCAGGAAAGGGGTGCGCCGATTTCACCCAAAGCCTGTTCGAGCTTGGCGCGCTCGTATGCAAACCGCAAAATCCCGACTGCGCAAGATGTCCCTTAAACGGGCTTTGCCGCGCCTATCGACACGGCACGCAAGCCGAATATCCCGTTCTGCCGCAAAAGGCGGCGAAACGGCAAGAACAGGTATACGTGTACCTGATCGAAACGCCGCAGGGCTTTTGTATCCGCCGCCGCGAAGAGGGCGTACTTCGGGGCATGAACGAGTTTCCCTCGGCGGTCATATTCGACGGCGAAACGCCCGAAAATATCCTTAGCGGGTGGGGCGTGACCGCGTTCACGGAGATAAAAAGGAAAAAATTCACGCATATTTTCACGCATATACGTTGGGATATGCTGTGCGTTTGGGTGCGGACGGATTTTGCTCCGTTCGATACGTACACGTTAGACGAAATACAAGAAGAAATATCCCTGCCGACGGCGTTTAAACAATGCCTGAAAACGTTGCAGGACGAATAAAAACAATAACGGGAGATAACAAATGAAAGTATTACTTGTAAACGGTAGCTGTCACGAAAAGGGTTGCACGTATACCGCTTTGGCGGAAGTGGCAAAGGCGCTGAATGAAAACGGCGTGGAAACGGAGATCTATCAGCTCGGCGGGAAAAAAATCAGCGGCTGCAACGGCTGTTGGGCTTGTAAAAAAATCAAAAAATGCGTCGTGGACGACGGCGTGAACGAGTTTGTGGAAAAGGCGGCGGCGTTCGACGGGTTCGTGTTCGGCTCGCCCGTGTATTACGCGTCGGCGTCGGGCAACCTCGTCAGCTTTATGGACAGAGTTTTTTACAGCGGAGGCAAATTCTTGGCATATAAACCCGCGGCGGCGGTCGTGAGCTGTCGCAGAGCGGGCGCAAGCACGACCTTTGACGTGATCAACAAATATTTCACGATCAACAATATGCCGATCGTGGGGGCGAACTACTGGAACGAGATCCACGGTAACACGGCGGAAGAGGCGGAAAAGGACGAAGAGGGCTTGCAGACGATGCGTGTTCTTGGCAACAACATGGCGTGGTTGTTAAAATGCTTGCAGCTTGGAAAGGACGCAGGCGTAGAACCCGTGAAAGAACGCAAAATCATGACGAATTTTATCCGTTGACGGACGGAGTATTTTAAGCAAACGAAAACGCTCCTGAAAAAGGGGCGTTTCGCCTTTTACAAAATTTTAACATTTTTTTAACGCGCCCGTAATAGCGGGCGGGTATAATGCGGTGGTAAAAGGTAAAAAGGGCAAGGACGGTATCGGATTATGATAAAAATTTTGGTGGTAGAGGACGATAAGGCGATCAACGGTTTGGTGTGTACGTATTTGCGGAACAAAGGGTACGCGCCGACGGCGTGCTACGACGGCGAAGAGGCGCTTGCCGCGATGGAAAGCAATACCTTTTCGATGATCATCAGCGATATTATGATGCCGAAAATGGACGGGTTCGAGCTGGCGGAAAGTATTCGCGCGGTGGATAAACGGACCCCCATTTTGTTCATGACCGCAAAGGACGATAAGCCGTCAAAGCTCTTTGCCTATACGCTCGGCGTGGACGATTACGTGGTAAAGCCCTTTGATATGGACGTGTTCATGTTAAAGGTAGCGGCTCTTTTGCGCCGCGCTGGGATCGCGGAAAATCAAAGCTTGACGGTGGGCAATCTCACCATGAACGCCGAGGAACACACCGCGTATTTAAACGAAAACGAACTGCCCTTGACGGTGCGGGAATTCGATCTTTTATTCAAGCTGTTGTCCTATCCCAAAAAGACGTTTACGCGCTCGGCGCTTATGTCCGAATTTTGGGATTACGACTCGTCGGCGACCTCGCGCACGGTGGACGTGTACATGGCAAAGCTGCGCGAAAAGACCGCCGCGTGCGACGGATTTGAGATCGTGACGGTGCACGGGCTGGGGTATAAGGCGGTGCTGAAATGAGAAAAAACCGTACGAAGATGTCCGTGCTTGGCGTAGCGCTGTTTTTTTTGCTGATCGCAGGTACGGTTACGGTGTCGATGTTCATTTTTCACGTTGTCAACAAACGAAGCGCAGGGGATAAAGCAACGATCGCCAGCGTTATGTTTTTGACGATCTTGTTTTTGTCCATCGTCTGCACGATTTGCGATTTGGTGCGCAGACGCGTCGCGATCGACCGCCCTACCGAGCAAATTTTGGAGGCGACGGAACGTATCGCCGCAGGCGATTTTTCGGTGCGGCTTTTGCCTCGGCATCGCTACGGAGCATACGATCAGTACGACGTGATCATGGAAAACCTCAACACCATGGCGGCGGAGCTGAAAAAATCGGAAATGTTAAAGACGGACTTTGTTTCCAACGTTTCGCACGAATTAAAAACGCCGCTGACGGTCATTCGCAGCTATGCAGAGCTGTTGAAAGAGGAAACAGACCCCAGCCTTCGCGCAAAATACGCCGAAACGGTAGCGCAGGCTGCAACCCGCTTGTCGGGGTTGACGAGCAATATTTTGCAGCTTAGCAAGCTGGAAAATCAAAAAATTCTGCCCGAAAAGAAGAAATTCCGCTTGGACGAAAGCCTTGCCGAGTGCATTTTAAATTTTGAGGACGCTCTTGAAAAAAAGAATATCGAGGTATCCTGCGACATGGAAGAACTGGAAATTTTCTCGTCGCAAAGCTATTTAGAGCTGGTATGGAATAACCTGATCTCCAACGCCGTAAAATTTACGAACGAGGGGGGCATGGTCGCGATCAAGCTCAAAAAACAGGAAAAAAACGCGGTGGTGACGGTGTCGGACAGCGGTTGCGGTATCTCTGCGGAGGCGGGCACGCGGCTGTTTGATAAATTTTATCAAGAGGACACTTCGCACGCGCACGAGGGCAACGGCTTGGGGCTTGCGCTTGTAAAAAAGGTGATCGATATTTTAGGCGGCGAAATTTCGGTAAAGAGCGAAAAGGGCAAGGGCAGTACCTTTACCGTGACGATCCGTCAGGACGTAGGGTTATAGAACGTGGCTATGAAACAAGGTTTTTGGAAAGCTTTTAAAAACTTTTGGATAAAGGCGTGGAATGGGATAAAAGGTTTCACGTGGAAAATTTGGCAAAAAATCAAAAGCCCTACGGCGGGTTGGCTGGCGCTCGTCTACGTTTTAACGGCGGTGTTTTGCGCCTTTGCCATTACGTCGGCGATCGTAACGACGGGCGAGTTTATCGGCGGCAGGGGCAAGACGTTCCTTGCCGTGCTCGGTTGCGTTTCCTACGGCGTTGCGGCGTTGCTGTTGACCTACACGGTGTATACCCTCATGAAAATATTGCCCAAACGCTATCGCGCGTTCAAAGACAAGCTCCGCTCGCACAAGCGCATCGGCAGGCTGATGGAAAACTACGGGCTGAGGACGGTGATTTTCGCCTGCTTTTCGGTGGCGGCGACCCTCGCCTTTGCGGCGTACCACGGCGTGATCTCGGTGCTGTACCATTCGGTATGGTTCGGCGCGCTGGCGGTATATTATATCATTTTGCTGATCATTCGCGGCGGCATCGTGCTCTATCACGGCAAGCGCCGCGGCAAGGAACGGAAAAAGGAAACGGAAATCCGCAAATACCGTAGCTGCGGTATCGGGCTGATGATCACGATTTCGGCTTTGTCCGCCACCATTTGGGAAATGGTACAAAACAGCGCGGCGACCCGTCGCGCGGGCTTGATGATCTACGTAGTGGCGACCTATACCTTTTATAAAATCACCATGTCGATCGTCAACTTTGTCAAAGCGAAAAAGCAGGACGACCATACCGTGGACGCTCTGCGCAATATCAACGTGGCGGACGCGGCGGTGGCGTTGCTTGCTCTGCAAGCGTCCATGTTGCAAGAATTTTCAGATACGGGTCTGCCCATTTTTAACATTTTGACGGGTGCGGGCGTGTGCTTGTTCGTGTTCGGCTTGGGGTTGTACATGGTGATACGTTCGCGGCATTTTACCAAACAATTAAAGGAAGAAACTTTTACGGGAGAAGAAATAGATGGAGAATAACCAAAAATACGAGTATACCTATACCGCGCCGACGGAAGCGGAGCGCAAAACGACGGAAGAGATCCGCCGTCGTTATCAACCGCGGAAACATACGGAAACGTCCTTTGTTCGGCTACAAAAGCTCGATCAAAAGGTGCGTTCTATCCCGATGATGATTGGGCTGACGCTGGGGGTGATCGGCACGCTGATATTTGGGGGCGGCATGGCGATCGTGTTGGAAAAGCTCTGCGCCCATTATCTGCTTGTCGGCGTAGCGTTGTCTGCGGTGGGGCTTTTGCCCATTTCGTTTGCCTATCCCGCGTACTGCAAAGCCGCAAAAAAGTGTAAGGATAAATACGGCGCGGAAATTTTAAAGCTCAGCGACGAAATTTTAAATGAAAACGAAAAATAAACGGACAAGGCGCGCCTGAAAAGGGCGCGCTTTTGTATGAAAATAAAAAAACGGAAAATACTAAAAAGAAAAGGAGCAGTTTTGTAAAAGGTAGGGGGACGTGTGCTAAACAAACGGGAAACGGAAGTGATGAACGTCATATTTTCGCTGTGCCACGACAAGGGCGTGGGGCTGATTTCGCCTGCGGAAATTTTAGATATGCTCCCCCAAAAGCGAAACTACACCGAAGAGCGGCTGGAAGAGATTTTAAACGAGTTAGCCCTTGATAACTATTTCGAGCTGTTATCTTCCGAGCGCAAGGGTGAAAAAATGTACGTGATATCCTTGCGCGCCAACGGGTATGCGTTCAAGCGGGGGTACGTGCAGATGCGGCGGAACGCCCTTTTTAAAATCATTTGGGCGGCGGTGTCGGCGGTGATTGCGTTTACGGTCGGGTTACTGCTCAAACGGATATTTTAAAAAAATATCCGTTTTTTGTTTACATTTCCGCGCCGCTGTGGTATAATATATCCGCAAACATTTGTTTGAACAAAAATCCGCCCGAAGGAGGAAAGACAATATGGAATTTAAATTACACGCGCCGTATGCTCCGACGGGGGATCAGCCGCAGGCGATCGAAAAGCTGACGGAAGGGGTCTTGGACGGTATCCGCACGCAGGTTTTGGTGGGCGTGACGGGCAGCGGCAAGACGTTCACGATGGCAAACGTGATTAAAAACGTCAACCGCCCCACCCTCGTAATCGCGCATAACAAAACGCTCGCGGCGCAGCTTTGCAATGAGTTTCGGGAATTTTTCCCCGAAAACCGCGTGGAATATTTCGTGTCCTATTACGATTATTATCAACCCGAAAGCTATATCCCGTCCACCGATACGTATATCGAAAAGGACCTGAGCATGAACGACGAGATCGATAAACTCCGCAACAGCGCGACGGGGTCGCTGATGGAACGCAAGGACGTGATCGTGGTGGCGTCGGTGTCCTGCATTTACGGGCTGGGCGCGCCCGAGGAATATTTCCGTTTGTCGCTGTCCTTGCGCCCGGGTATGGAATGGGAACGCAACGAGCTCATGCGCAAGCTGATCGAGTTGCAATATTCCCGCAACGATACGGATTTTCACCGCGCGACCTTTCGCGTGCGCGGCGACGCGCTGGAAATTTTCCCTGCGTCCAACTCTGAGGTGGCGATTCGCCTCGAATTTTGGGGGGACGAGATTGAAAAAATTTACGAGGTAGAGGCGTTGACGGGCAATAAGCTCAACGAGCTTTCGCACGTGGCGATTTTCCCCGCCAGCCAGTACGCGGTGGGCACGGAAAAATTGCGCGGCGCTTTGGCTATGATCGAAGAGGATCTGCGCGGCGAAGTGCGCGCCTTTGAAGAAGAGGGCAAAATTTTGGAGGCGCAACGCCTTAAACAGCGCACCGAGCACGACCTCGAAATGATGCGCGAGATCGGCTATTGCAGCGGCATTGAAAATTACAGCCGCTATTTCGACGGCAGACAGCCGGGACAGCCCTCGTTTACCCTGCTCGATTATTTCCCGTCGGGGGAATTTTTGGTGTTTATCGACGAGAGCCACATGACCATACCGCAGATCCGCGCCATGTACCACGGCGATTTATCGCGCAAGAAAAACCTCGTGGAATACGGTTTCCGCATGCAGGCGGCGTTTGATAACCGCCCGTTGACCTTTGCGGAATTTGACGCGCGCGTGCCGCAGCTTGTCTGCGTGTCCGCGACCCCCGCCCCGTACGAATTAGAACAGGCGGGGCAAACGGTGGAACAGCTCATTCGTCCGACGGGCTTGCTCGACCCGAAAATCACGGTAAAGCCGACCAAGGGGCAGATCGACGATCTGCTTTCCGAGATCAAAACCGTGGTAAACGATGGGGGACGTGTCTTGATCACGACGCTCACCAAGCGCATGGCGGAGGAGCTTACCGACTATTTAAAGGAACATGCGATCAAGGTAAAATACATGCACAGCGACATCGACACGTTGGAGCGTATCGACATTGTCAACGGCTTGCGCCTCGGCGAGTTTGACGTGCTTTGCGGTATCAACCTACTTCGCGAGGGCTTGGACTTGCCCGAGGTAAAGCTCGTCGCGATTTTGGACGCGGACAAGGAGGGCTTTTTGCGTAGCGACACTTCGCTCATTCAAACGATCGGGCGTGCGGCGCGTAACAGCGAAGGGCGGGTAATCATGTACGCCGACGTGATCACGGACAGCATGAAACGGGCGATCGGGGAAACCGACCGCCGCCGCAAGATACAGGACGAATACAACAAGGCGCACGGGATCGTGCCCAAAACGATCATCAAAGACGTAAAATCGACCCTCGTCATCACCAAGAAAAAGACGGACGACGAGATCAAAATGCAGGATATCCCCGACGAGATCGAAAAGCTGAAAGCCCTGATGAAAGTGGCAAGCGGACAGCTGGATTTTGAACGGGCGATCGAGATCCGCGAAAAGATCGCGGCGTTAAAACTGAAATTGCACAAGGCAACGCGCAAATAGCCGCGCGGCAAAGGAAATACAATATGCAAGAAAATATCGTTATTAAAGGCGCAAAAGAAAATAATTTGAAAAACGTCGATTTGACGATTCCCCGCAACCAGCTCACGGTGTTTACGGGGCTGTCGGGGAGCGGGAAATCGACCTTGGCGTTCGACACGATTTTTGCCGAGGGGCAAAGACGGTACGTCGAGAGCTTGTCGTCCTACGCCCGTCAGTTTTTGGGGCAGATGGAAAAACCGGACGTCGAGAGTATCGACGGGCTTTCGCCCGCCATTTCCATCGACCAAAAAACGACCTCGCGCAACCCCCGTTCGACGGTGGGTACGGTCACGGAAATTTACGATTATTTCCGTCTGCTGTTCGCGCGGATCGGCGTGCCCCATTGTCCGAAATGCGGCAGAGAAATCCGCCGTCAGACGGTAGACGAGATCTGCGATCAGGTGATGGCAATGCCCGAGGGGAGCAAAATTTTGATCAACGCCCCCGTCGTGCGCGGCAGAAAAGGGGAGTACGTCAAGGAGCTGAAAGGCTTTAAAAAGAGCGGCTACGGCAGGGTGAAGATCGACGGGATCGTATACGATCTGCAAGAAGAGATCAAGCTGGAAAAGAATATCAAGCACAATATTTCCGTCGTCGTGGATCGTCTGGTGGTAAAGCCGACCGTGCAAAAGCGGTTGACGGACAGCTTGGAGGCGGCGTTAAAGCTTGCCGACGGGCTGGTCGTGATCGATTGCGAGGGCAAAGAGGATTTGTATTCGGTCAA
Organism: Clostridia bacterium; assembly: GCA_017462505.1. The sequence goes on along the minus strand of JAFTQY010000011.1, from coordinate 6,277 downwards.
TTACGCCTGCCCCGATTGCGGGATTTCGCTGGAAGAAATCGAACCGAGAATGTTTTCGTTCAATACCGTGTACGGGGCTTGCCCCGTCTGTTCGGGCTTGGGCTTTAAGAGCTTTGTCGATCCCGACCTGATCTGTCCCGATAAAAACAAGACCTTGCGCGAAGGCGCGATGAAGGTCACGGGCTGGAATTTGGGCTCGGGCACGATGGCGCTGATGGAGCTTTCCGCGCTGTCGAAAGCGTACGACTTTTCGCTGGACGTGCCCGTCAAGGATTTGCCCGAGGGGATTTACGATATCCTCATGTACGGTAGCGATAAAACGGTGGATATGCACTACCAAACCCGTTCCTTTTCGGGGAGCTTTAAAAAACATTGGGAGGGCTACGTCAACAACATGCAGCGCCGTTACGGCACGACGACCTCGGACGGAGTCAAGAGCGATATCGAACGGCTGATGCGCAGCGCGCCCTGCGACGGCTGCCACGGAAAACGTCTGAAAAAAGAGGCGTTGTCGGTGTACGTCGGCGGCAAAAATATCTGGGAGCTGTGCGAAATGTCCGTGGATAACCTTTGCGATTTCATGGACGATTTGCTGACGAAACTCACCAAAACGCAACACCTGATCGCCGACGCGATCATCAAGGAAATCAACAACCGTCTGGGCTTTTTGCGGAACGTGGGCTTGAACTATTTGACTCTGACCCGTACCGCGGTGACCTTGTCGGGCGGCGAAAGCCAGCGTATCCGTCTTGCCACGCAGATCGGCAGCGCGCTGACGGGGGTGCTGTATATCTTGGACGAGCCGAGTATCGGTCTGCACCAGCGGGACAACGAAAAGCTGTTAAACTCGCTGAAAGGCTTGCGTGATCTGGGCAACACGCTGATCGTCGTCGAGCACGACGAGGACACCATGCGCGCGGCGGATTATATCGTGGATATCGGGCCGAAAGCGGGGGTACACGGCGGCGAGGTGGTAGCTTGCGGCACGCAAGAAGATATCATGAACGAGCCGCGCTCGATCACGGGCGACTACCTTGCGGGCAGACGGAAGATCGAAACGCCGCTCGTTCGGAAAGAGCCGTCAAATAAGTGGTTAAAACTTAGCGGTTGCAAGCAGAACAATTTAAAAAATATCGACGTGAACGTGCCCGTGGGCTTGATCACGGCGGTAACGGGGGTATCGGGGAGCGGTAAATCCAGCCTCGTCAACGAAATCGTTTATCCCCTGCTTGCCAACACGCACAACGGCGCGAAACACAAGCTCGGCGCGTACGATAAGGCGGAGGGCGTGGAATATTTCGACAAGGTGATCGCGATCGATCAATCGCCGATTGGCAGAACGCCGCGCAGTAATCCCGCCACGTATACGGGGGTTTTCAACGCGATCCGCGATTTGTTTGCTATGACGCCCGACGCGAAAGAGCGCGGGTATAAGGCGGGACGGTTCTCGTTCAACGTTTCGGGGGGCAGGTGCGAGCATTGCTTTGGCGACGGCATTATCAAGATCGAAATGCACTTCTTGCCCGATATTTTCGTGCCGTGCGAGGTGTGCGGCGGCAAACGCTATAATCGTGAAACGATCGAGGTCAAATACAAGGGTAAGAGTATTGCCGACGTGCTGGATATGACGGTGGAAGAGGCGTGCGAATTTTTCGCGCCCGTGCCGACGATTTATAACAAGATAAAAACCCTCAATGACGTGGGGCTTGGGTATATCAAGCTGGGGCAGAGCTCCACCACGCTGTCGGGCGGCGAGGCGCAACGGGTCAAGCTTGCCACCGAGCTTGCCAAACGCTCGACGGGCAAAACGCTGTATATCTTGGACGAGCCGACGACGGGCTTGCACAGCTACGACGTGGACAAGCTGATCAAGATTTTGTTACAGCTTAGAGAGGGCGGCAACAGCGTTCTCGTTATCGAGCATAATTTGGACGTGATCAAAACGGCGGACTATATCATTGACCTTGGACCTGAGGGGGGCGACGGCGGCGGGACGATCGTGTGCCAAGGCACACCCGAAGAAGTGGCAAAGGTGGAAAACAGCTACACGGGTCAGTTCCTGAAAAAAGTGTTATAAAAAACAGATAAAAATAAAAAAGGGCGTTACCGTATCGCGGTGAACGCTCTTTTTATTATTGTAAAAAATAGAATCAAATATGATATCTCAAACCGATACGTGCGATAATAAAAACACGGGCGAAAAAGTTGTAAGACTAGCTAAACTAGCTAAAAGATTATCTTTTATTTTTTGAGTTCCAACGTCCGTTTATACGCCGCGGTGACCGCTTCGATCGTCGCGCCTCTAAACCCTGCCTTTTCCAAGGCGTGTATCCCTGCGATCGTCGTACCGCCCGGGGAGCACACCGCGTCCTTTAAATCGGCGGGATGACCGTATTCCAGCAGCATTTCCGCCGCACCCAGCAAGGTCTGCGCCGCGTACAACGCCGCTTTATCGCGGGGCACGCCGCATTCCACGCCGCCGTCGGCGAGCGCCTCGGCAAACGCGTACACAAACGCAGGGCCACAGCCCGACAACGCGCTGCCCGCGTCGATCTTATCTTCGGGGAGTTTATCAAAAACGCCCGCTTTTGCAAATGCCGCTAAAAATTCCTCTTCCGCGCCTTCGCAAACGTCCGCTACCGTGTATAAGATCATGCCCGCGCCCAGCGCAACGGGGGTGTTGGGCATGATACGGATCGCGGGTAAATCCGCGCCGATAAATGAACGGATCGCGCCGATCGACAGCCCCGCGGCGATCGTTACCACGGTCACGTCCGCCCTCGCGCGCAAAATATCCGCAAAATCCGCAATCGCGCTTTCCATCACCTGCGGTTTCACCGCCAAAACGATAAATTTCGCGTTTTCGGCGATATCCCGCGCCGTCGTACCCACCGCGCCCAGCTTCTTTTCAAATTTTTCCACTTTCGCTTTGTCGAAATCACAAACGGCGATCTTCCCGCCGTCCACGGACTTTGCGGCGGCTTGCACCAACGCGCCGCCCATATTTCCGCAACCGATAAACCCAAGCGTGTATTTCATGATTTTTTCTCCTTATCTCACCTGTCCGTCGCCCTTGACGATATATTTATAAGAGCAAAGCTCTTCCAACCCCATCGGCCCGCGCGCATGCAGCTTTTGCGTAGAAATCCCAATCTCGCACCCCTTGCCGAACTCGCCGCCGTCGGTAAAACGGGTGGACGCGTTGATATATACCGCCGCGCTGTCCACGCAAAGGGCAAACTTGTCGCAAAGCGCGCTATCCTCGCTCACGATACAATCGCTGTGTCCCGTCGAGTGCGCGCCGATATGTTCGATTGCCTCGTCGCCGCTTGCGACCACCTTGACCGCCAAAATATAATCCAAAAATTCGGTGTCGAAATCTTTGTCGCTTGCTTTGGCAACGGAATTTTTACCATTTAAAATCGCGTATGCCTTTTCGTCGCAACGCAGCTCCACGCTCGGTAAACCCTTTGCCGCGCGGTCGATACACAGCCGCTCGTGCAACAGGGGCAGGAAATCTTCGGCGATATTTTCATGTACAAGACAAACCTCTTCGGCGTTGCACACGGACGGACGGGAGGTCTTGGCGTTTTCGATAATTTTCAAAGCCTTTTCGATCGCCGCGCATTTATCTACGTACACGTGGCAGATCCCCGTGCCCGTTTCAATGCAGGGGACTTTCGCGTTTTCCACGCAAGCGCGTATCAAGCCCGCGCCCCCGCGCGGTATCAGCGCGTCTATGTACCCGACCGCCGTCATCATTTCGTTTGCGCTTTGCCTCGAAACGTCCTCGACAATATTGATAAAATCGGGGTTCAGCCCCTCGCTAAGCAGAGCGTTTTTCATTACCTCTACAATCGCGAAAGAGGAGTTGAACGCGTCACGTCCCCCGCGCAACACGCAAACGTTGCCGCTTTTAAAGCACAGAGCGCCCGCATCCGAGGTCACGTTAGGACGGCTCTCGTAAATGATGCCGACTACCCCCAAGGGCACGCGCTTTTTGGTAACGATGAGTCCGTTTTTCAACGTCGTTTCGTCCAACACCGTACCCACGGGGTCGGGTAAATCGGCAACCTCGCGGATACCCTGCGCCATGCCCGCGATACGTTTTGTATCCAACCGCAACCGATCGATCATTACGTCGGGCAAAACGCCCGTCGCGTTTTTCACGTCCGCGGCGTTCGCCGCCAAAATTTTTTCCGCGTTCTCTTCCAAGGCGTCCGCCATGGCAAGGAGCGCTTTATTTTTTACGGCGGGGGACAAAATACCCAAGCCCACAGCCGCCGCCTTTGCGCTTTTTAAAATTTCCAAAGTCGTTTTCATATTTTTCACTCCGCGAAAAATCGGGTGTACCCGCCCAAATTCCCGCCTACAATCTCATATAAAATTTCGGGGTCTTCGCCGTTTGCGATCACCATGTCCGCGCCGTTTTCCACGCAGAGCTTTGCCGCTTTCAATTTCGTTCTCATGCCCCCCGTGCCCAGCGCAGAGCCTTCTCCGCCCGCCAACGCAAACAACGTTTCGGGGCAACCGTCTACCCGTTCGATCAGCTTCGCGTTCTCGTCCTTATGCGGGTCGGCGGAATATAAGCCGTCCACGTCGGATAAAATGACCAGCAAATCCGCTTTTGCGCTCGCCGCAACAAGCGCGGAAAGGGTGTCGTTGTCGCCCACCTTGATCTCCTCGGTGGCGATGGTGTCGTTTTCGTTGATGATAGGCAACACGCCCAGTTCCAACAGCCGAAACAGAGTGTTCGTAAAATTCTCGTGCCGATCCTCGGCGGAAAAATCCGACCCCGTCAAAAGTATCTGCGCCACCGTGTGCCCAAATTCGGTAAAGGTGCGGTCGTACGTATACATCAGCTCGCATTGCCCGACGGCAGCCGCCGCCTGTTTTGTGGGAATATCCTTTGGCTTTTCCGCCAAACCGAGCTTTCCAACCCCCATGCCGATCGCGCCCGAGGACACCAAAATCACTTCGTTTCCCGCGTTTTTCAGATCGCTGATCACGCCGCAAAGGGCGTTCGTGCGTTTGATATTCAGTTTTCCCGTTTCGTGCGCGAGCGTCGAAGTGCCCACTTTGATCACTAATCTCATGTCGTAATTCCTTTTTTCGATAAAAAACGGTAAAATAAACCGATTTTTCGATTATACATTATAGTATAACGCGAGAAGCCCCTTTTGTCAAGCGGGAAAAAGCAAGAAAGGGCAAGAAAAACGCGAAAATCGGTGAAAATCGGCGAAAAATCGCATGAAATTATAAAAAGGAACGCAAACTGTTAATAGCCCTGCGCGGATTTTGGCGGGCGGGAAAGGGCGGCGGCATATTCCGCGATCAAAACGCGGTCGCGGCAATTCTCGGCGTTTAACACCCGAAAATCGTGCAGGTGCAATGGCTCTTCCGTGCGCACGCCGTCTGCGCGGGATAAAAGAGCGTAAAAAGGGCGGCGTTTGCCCGTGTACGAATAGGTGAGCGTGCCAAGCGTTCCTCTTGGAAATCCGCGCTCTGAAAGGGTGTTGTTGACAAGCACGATCAAATCGTATTCCTCCGCAAGACGGTTGTCCGAATATTTCGTTTTTTCCATAATAGAAGATCTCCTTTTTCCAGTATGCGTTAAAAATTCCAAAAAATACCGAGATTAAGAGGGGCGTAAAAGAGCGGTTTTCGGGGAGCGGACGGGTAGTATACCACAAAAAAAATCCCTGTCAAGGGGGGACTGCCATGTTTTTTTCCAAAAACGGAAAATTTTTGTAATAAAACTGTTTACTTTCCGTTTTTTTTATGATATAATATACTCGGCATACAAGGGCGAACTTTTGCCTGAAAATCAGCCGAAAAATAAAAACAAACAAGTAAAAAAAAGAAAATTATTTTCAAAGGAGATACATTATGACTAACAACAAAAAAGTTCTTCAATTTGTTGCGGACGTCGAGGCTTTTGCACAGCCCGACAAAGTGGTTTGGATCGACGGTAGCGATTGCCAGCGCGACGCGCTTCGCGAAGAGGCTTGCGCTACGGGCGAGATCATCAAGCTCAACCAGGAAAAGCTTCCCGATTGCTACTATCACAGAACGGCGGAAAACGACGTTGCCCGCGTAGAGGACAGAACCTTTATTTGCTGTGAAAACGAAGAGGACGCACTTCCTCATTCCATCGTGAAATGGAAAGCGCCCAAAGAAGCGTATGCAATGGTAAACGAAATTGCAAAAGGCGCATACAAGGGCAGAACGATGTACGTTATCCCTTATTCGATGGGCGTTGTAGGTTCGCCTTTCT
>JAFTQY010000010.1 GCA_017462505.1 Clostridia bacterium | reverse complement strand
GTGGCTTGGGAGGAAAACGGGTATTATACGGACGTGGAAAAGGTGGGGGCTAGCCCCTATCATTTTGCGGGCGTCGTATACAGTCAAGAGCCGTCGGCTATGTGTGCCGCCCCCCTTTTGGACGTACAGGCGGGGGAACGGGTGCTCGATCTTTGTTCCGCGCCCGGCGGCAAGGGCACGCAGCTTGCGTGCAAAATGGACGGCAAGGGCGTGATCGTTTTAAACGAGCCGATTTCGTCCCGCGCGAAGATTTTATCCCAAAACGTGGAGCGGCTGGGTATCAAAAATGCCGTGGTGACGAGCGAATATCCGCAGGCGCTTGCCAAGCGGTTTGCGGGCTATTTTGACAAGATCATGGTGGACGCGCCCTGTTCGGGGGAGGGTATGTTCCGCAAAAACGCGGAAGAGGCGCTCTCTGAATGGAGCGAAGAAAATATTGCCCTTTGCGCGGCGCGGCAAAAGGAAATTTTGGATTGCGCGGCGGAAATGCTTGCCCTCGGCGGGCGTTTGGCGTATTCCACCTGCACGTTTGCGGTTGCCGAGGACGAGGAGCAGGTAGCTGCCTTTTTAACGGCGCACCCCGAAATGCGGCTGATACGCCAAGAAAAGCTGTATCCGCACAAGGTGGACGGCGAAGGGCATTTTGCGGCTTTATTTGAAAAGGTCGCGCGCGTGGGCGAGTGGGATTGCCGCATAAAGCCCGCCAAAGCAAGCGTGACGGGCGGCGGTGAACGCGCGTATCGGGATTTTGAAAAGGCGTTTTTTAAAAACCGTTTTGCGTTCCGAGTATACGAAAAGGACGGCGTTTTGTATGAACTGCCCGAGGACGTGTTCGATTGGAAAGGGTTGCAGGTGTTGCGCGTGGGCGTGCGGCTGGGCGAAGTGAAAAACGGTCGGTTTGAGCCATGCCATGCGTTGGCGATGTGTACGAAAACGGACGAATGTAAAAACGTTCTCGACCTTTCGGCGGGGGACGCGCGCGTAGAAAAGTATCTTCGCGGGGGAACGCTCGATTGTGATTTGCCCAACGGTTGGTGTTTGGTGTGTATAGACGGGTATCCGCTTGGGCTTGGTAAAGCCGTGGGCGGCACGTTGAAAAACCATTTGCCGAAGGGGCTGAGAAAGGTTGGTCAATAAAGAATAATAGATAAGGAAAGCCACGCGACGTTCGCGTGGCTTTCCCTTTACGCAAAACATGCAAAAACCCCCGTGAACGAGATACGTTCACGGGGGTTTGTCATTTACGTCAATCCAAAAGCTTAGTCGTTATAAGGGCTATCCTCGTCGATTTCTTCTTTCGGTTCTTCCGCCTTGACCGTTGCGGTCTTAACGGTTTTGGACTTCGATTTCTTAGGTGCGCGTTTCTTGGAAACGATGCTCTTGCGCGCTTTCTTCCAAAGCTTGCGGAAGATAATGCTTGCGATCGTAAACAGCAGAACTACCGCAATGGCAATGGAGCTTGCGAGCAGGAAAGGATCGGTGCCTTCGCCCGTCGCCGTCGTATCGTCGCCGTCGTCCGTCGTCGTGTCGTCCTTATCCGATTCCGCCGCCGTAACGACCTGATCCTGCGTTGCGTAGTTGACAAGGAAGCTCTGGTTCTCGGTCTTCGCGCCCGCGTACAGATAGAATACTGCCTCTTCCTGCGCCGTTACGTCGTAGTTTTCTTCGTACAAGTTCCCGATTTCGTCCACGTCAAGATCCTTGTTGTAACGAAGGAATTTGTCGGTATCGAAGTAAGAGAACACGCTCTTGTACTGTTCGATGGATTCGTCGTCCTTATAAAGGTTGAGCAAGTTGTTGTAGTAGGTTTCCGCGTTGGTCGCCGCAGAGGGGTTGCCGTCGAACATAACGTACGTGCCCGCCGCGTTGGGGTTGCCCGTTCTTTCGCCGCTCCAAACTTCAAGGCGGTAATTCTTCGCCGTCGAGCCTGTCTTGATATAGAACGTAACCGTTACCCAGTCGTCCGTAGCCGCTACTTCCGCATACAGAGCCTTGCTGCTTGCTTTGTCGGTGCGGGTCGTTACGCCCGTCGTCGAGAAGTCTGCAACGGGAAGACTGCAAGCCTTATCCGCGTAGTACGCGCCGTCCTTGCAGTAGAATGCAATTGCACGCTTTTCGCCGTTTACTTTCACGTAATCAGCCGCCGCTACGTAGCTGTGAACGCCGCCGTTTGCCGCAATCAGCTTATTGCCGTTTGCGTCCGTTTCGGTGTACGCGTTCAGGTTTGCGAAATATTTGCCTTCCATGGTCGCCGCGTCATAGCCGCTCCATGCGGTGTTTGCGATATACAGACCGTTATCCTGCAAGATAAACGCTTTTTCGGAGCTACGTTCGGTAGGATCGCCCGTGTAAACGTCGCCTTTCTTGTCGTACCAGTAGGTAACGTTCGCGCCGATCGAAAGGGTGTTCGCGCGGGTGTCGTCGCTGGTGTCGATCAGATAGATATGCGCCGTAGGAGCTGCCGCGTTTGCGTCCGTGCTGCCAACCTTTACGCGCATAGAAATTGCCGTTGTGGTATCTGCCGCGATCGACGTGCTCGAACCGATAAAGCCGTAGGAGTTCGTCGTATCAACGCCGTCGTTCCAGATAAACAGAGGCTGGGTCGCGTTGCCGAACGCCGCGCTCCAAACCGCCGACGCATCGCTCGTATCTACGCTGGCGTTATTCGTCTGCGCGATCTTCGTCACGCCTGCCATCCAAGCGGGAGCGTCCGTCGTCGTGTAATAGCTTTCTTCGCCCTTTGCGCCCGTGAAATACGTTCTGTTCAAAAGACCTGCGTTGAGGTAAGCGTTGATCGCCGTATTTTCGTTGAACTTGTCGGTTACGTAGTCGCTGTTGCTGTAAACGCCCTTGTAGTTCTGCGCCAAAGCGATACCGTCCTTGATATCCGCGTGGGTGGACGATTTGTTGCCCGCCGTATCGAAACCGCTGTTGCCTGCCGCCGTTACGTCCGTTTCACCCGTTACGGTAACGAGTTTTGCGTACGTGCCTGCGGTTGCGCTTGCATATTCTTCCTCGCTCATAACCAGCGTTTGGAAGTTGGTGAACGCCGCAAAGCCGGGCTGGAAGGAATTGATCGAAGAGGTTTCGTCGATCGTCGTAGGACCGAAGTTGAATTGCAGCTTGAAGGACGCGTTTTCGTCGCCCGAGTCGTTCTTCACGAAGAAGATGCACTGCTGCCAGCCCTCGTAAATGTCTTCTTTATAATCTTCGGTGTCTTCCAAACCGATATTTACGGGGGTGATATCCGTGGTGTCGATATTTGCGAACGAGGTTTTGTTTTTACCGTCGATAAGGGTAATGCCCGCACCCGTAAAGCCGTCCATATCCGACGTTCTTACAAAGAAGGATACCGCCATATATTCTACGTCGCTGTTGAACGAGAAGGTGTAATCGGATTTCGCCGTGTACGCTACGCCGCGTGCGCTCAGCATCAAAAGGACTTTGTTGTTTGCGCCGGGGTATTCGACGTCTTGCAGATATTTGCTGTAAATACCGTCCGCAAATTTCTTCTTGTCTGCGCCGTACGTATCGTTTGCGTCGGGGGTGTAGCTGCCGATCGCCGCAACGTTATCGAACACGCTGATAATGTCCGCATTGCCGTTTCTGCCACCTTCCAACGTAGGCATCGTATTGTTGCCCGTCATCGAGGTATAGCCCTTTTCGCTCTTGGTCGCGTAAGCGTTGATATTGCTCAAAACGCCGTCCGCGTCGGAGAACTGACCATAGAAGTCGATGGGGAATACGTCGAAGCCCTGACCCGCTACAAAGCCGAGCGTTTCCGCATTCGCGTACGAATTGCTGTTGAATTCCTTGGAAACGTCGATGGTTTTCAAAGCCTTAGGGTCTTCAAACTTGGTTGCGTTTACTACGTTGCTGCCCGTGTTTACAGCGGCAAGCTTTGCGTCGTAGCTTTCCTGCGAGAATATGTTGCAGGTGATATCGTCGAAGAACGCATAGCCGTTGACAAGTTCGCTACGGCTGTTCGACGTGCCCTGACCAAGACCGAGGGTAAGGGTGAGCGTCGTGCTTGCATACGACGAGCCTTTGACGAAGAACGTGTACTGTTTCCAGCCGTTCGTAGTTTCAAGCCCCATATATTCGGTGTTGATATTTTTTACTTCGTAAACGGGCATCGAAGTACCGCCGACCGTCTGTGCAAGGCTGATATACGCGCCTTTATCGACTGCCTCTTGCGCCGTGCCGTCCGAGCTGGAACACATAAGATCCTGCGTTTTTACCCAAACGGAAATTTCCGCCGCAGCGCCCGCCTGTACGGTGACCGTGGAGGACGACGTGTATTTCTGCGCCGAGCCGATGGACTGAACGACCTTTTCGCCCTCGTCCGTTTCGGGGTTCTTGTTGTGGATCATAAGGATGTTATGATCGCTGAAACCCTCTGCCGCCTTGTCCGTTTCCGAATGGTGCGTGCCGGGGTTTGCGGTGTCGGGAACGTCCACGAGCGCAAGCGAACCGCTGTTAAAGTTTTCGTACTTGTCAAAATCTTCCGAGATCTTGCCGTCCTCGTTGTTGTCTTTCCAAACCTCGTAATATTTCAGCTTGTCGCGCGTAGTGAAGTTATCCCAAGCGTTGATCGCGTCCGATTCGGAGAGCGCCTCGATAAGCTTGTCCGCCGCCGCGATATCCGCCGCGTCGCCGTTTTCCACGTAATACGAGCCGGTGAGGTCGTTCCAAGCGCTTTCCTCGGTATCGATGATACCGCTGTCTGCCTTAGAGGAGGGCGCGCTGACAGAGCCGTCCGAATAGAGGGAGCGCGACCAGTTGGAAACGGTCATGCCGATCACGTTCAAGCCGTCGTTGGTGTCGAAAACCTCGAAACCTGCATTTTTGATAGGACCTTTATCGGTAACCGTCGTTTCCGTTTCCGTTTCTTCGGAAGAGCTTTCCGAGGAAGTGTTGCCGCCATCATGGCACGCAGCCAAGGACGCAACGGAAACCGCCATCATTGCCGATAAGAACAGAGCAAGAAATTTCTTCTTGCGGTTTTGGGTAGAATCTTTCATATAACCACCTTTTTGGTTTTGATTTTCTTCTTTTTGCGCTTATACGCGTATGCGCGCACAATACACTATATTATTTTAATACAAAAATCCGTCCTTGGCAAGCGTTTACGGCGTAAATTGCAAGAAAAAGTTTGATAATTTGAAAAAATTTTGCCGATACTGAGGTGAAAGGGGGAGGAATACGGGAAATGGAGCGGAAAAAAACGGTAAAAGCGCGGCAGATCGTCTGCGGCGGCGTGGTGGGCGCGGCGAACAGTCTTTTCGGCGGGGGCGGGGGTATGATCGCCGTGCCGATGCTTGCGAAAACGGGCTTGGACGAGAAACGGGCGCACGCGACGGCGATTTTGGTAATCTTGCCCGTGTCGCTGTTGTCCTTTTTGCTGTACGCGATCAAGGGCGTGTACGATTTTTCGGTGCTGATCCCCACCGCGCTGGGGGTGACGGCGGGGGGCTTGTTGGGGGCGAAGCTTTTGGGAAAATTGCCGACGAAAACGGTGAATTTGACTTTTGCCTTTTTACAGCTTTTGGCGGGGATATTTTTGTTCTTTTCGCGGTAAAGGTAGGGGGACGGGTCGCGATGAACGATGAATTGCGGCAAGCTGAGCTTGCAGGCAGTCCTACTATCTTTCCGTACGTGTGTTTAGGAAATCTGCATTTGTTCGGGGGCATAGACGATCGAGGAAAGTATGTGCATGAATTGCCGACTTCGTCGGCATTGCGGCTTAATTTTTTTATGAGATTGCCACGTCGTTTTTGCGTCTGTCATTACGAACGGAGCGAAAGCGAAGTGCGGTAATCTCGCAAAAACGGCTCGCAATGACTACCACAATGCAAAACCATGTTTTGCAATTCATTGCGCTACATATGAGCTTTTATCTGTATTTGTTATTAGGCTTTATCGGCGGTATTCCCGCGGGTATGGGTATGGGCGGGGGGACGGTTACCATTCCCTTGCTTGTGCTTGTCGGCGGCGTGGAACAAAAAATTGCCCAGAGCGCGAACCTGTTTTCCTTTCTGCCCATGAGTATCTGCGCGCTGAAAATGCACGCGGATAACGGGCTTTTGCAGACCCAAGGGGTGGGTTGGGTGATCTTGCCCGCCCTGATTTCGTCCGCGCTCGGCACGACCCTTGCCGTGGCGTTGCCCTCTGCTCTTTTAAAACGTGCGTTCGGCGCGTTTTTGATCGGGTTGTCTTTTGTCGGTTTTTATCGCGCTTTGTCTAAAAAGACGGCTTGACAAACCCCGTTGCCGCGTGTTATAATACCGACATGAAAAAATATCGGTATCTTTTATTTGATTTGGACGGAACGTTGGTACATTCGCACCCCGGGATTTTTGCGGGCATACGGTATGCGTTGAAAGAGATGGGAAGAGCGGACGAGCCGACGGACGAATACCTGCGGCAATGTATCGGCCCGTCCTTGGTATATTCCTTTTCCAACTTTTTCGGCATGAACGAAAAGGACGCGCAAGAGTCGACGGCGAAATACCGCGCTTGGTACAGCGTAGACGGACTGTTTCGCTGCACGCCGATCGACGGGGCGCTGCAAGCCTTAAAAACGCTGAAAGGGGCGGGATATGTCTTGGCGATGGCGACCTCTAAGCCCAAGACTTTTGCTGATAAAATTGCGAAAAGGCTCGGCTTTTCGGAGTATCTTTCGGTGCAGGTCGGGTGCGGCTTGGACGGCAGCTTTCCCACGAAAGCGTCGGTGATCGAAGAGGCGGTACGCCAGCTTGGCGCGGACAAGGCTGAGTGCCTGATGATCGGCGATCGAAAGCACGACGCGGAGGGCGCAAAGGAGCAGGGCGTGGATTGCGCTTTGCTTGGCGTAGGGTATGCCGCCGAGGGAGAATTTGCGGCGGCGCAGCCGCGATACGTCTTTAAAAATTTTGAAGACCTTACGGCGTTTTTAACGAAAAAATAAAGATAAAAGGAGCGCTGAAAGGCGTTCTTTTTTGCGTAAAACGAACAAAAAAAAAGAAAAAGTGTAGAAAAAAGGTATAAAAATCGGTATATTTGTATAGATAATGTATACGCGCATACGCCTGCGCGAGGGCTTTGCTTTGTCAAAATGCACGAAAAAACCGTCGCAAATTGTCCAAAATGAAAAAATTTGGAAAAAAGAAAGAAAAATTTTTCAAAAGGGTATTTACAAAACGGGTTTTATGTGTTAAACTATGGGAAATTCAAAATGGGATATAAGGTGTGCGTTGCACACGCCAAAAAAATCCCGATAAGGTAAGGAAAAGCGGAGAAATACACATAAGACCGCCAAGGAATGGCGGCTTGGAGACAGAGGTAGTAGAAGTGGAAAAGATCGGTATTATTGATTTGGGTTCGAATACGGCGCGGCTTTTGATCGTGGATATGTTCACGGAAGGGCACTACATCGTGGTGGACGAATTGAAGGAAAGCGTTCGTCTTGGTCAAGATATGGATCGCGACGGGTTTTTAAAGCCCCAGCGTATCGCAGAGACCATTAAAACGTTGAAAATGTTTAAAAAGCTCTGTGACGCGCGCGGCGTGGAAAGAATTGTCGCCGTAGGTACGGCGGCGGTTCGTCGGGCGAAAAATCAGCGCTCGTTTTTAGACGAAATTCAGGTAAGTTGCAATATCAGTATTCGCGTGCTGTCCGAGGAAGAAGAGGCTTTGCTTGTTTATCGCGGCGTCATCAACTCGATGGATATCCCCAAGGGCTTGATTTTGGAGATCGGCGGCGGCAGTACGAAAATTATTTATTATAACCGCAGAAACGTGTTGGGGTATGCAAACCTGCCCTTTGGCGCGGTGACCCTCACCGATTTGTTTGCAAGCGACCCCACCCCCGAAGAGGCGGCGGCGCACGTGGAAGAGTTCTTCACCGAACAGCTGAAAAAATTGCCTTGGCTGAAAGAAGTAGATCCCGAAACGCAGATGATCGGCGTGGGCGGTTCGTTTAGAAATTTGTTTAAGATCAGCAAGCTCGTTCGGAAATATCCCTTGGATATGGCGCATAATTATAAACTGGCGACCGAAGATTTTACGGGCATTTACGACATGCTCAAAGCGCTCGACGTGGACAAGCGTAAGAAGATCAAGGGGTTATCCCCTGCACGCGCGGACATTATGCCCGCGGCGATGGCGATCATCAAAGCTTTCGTCGATTATATGAGCGTGGAAAACTTCACCATCGGCGGTTGCGGTCTGCGCGAGGGGCTTATGGTCAATCAGGCGTTGCCGATCACGACGGAAAAACCCATTTCCGACGTTTTGGCGTATTCGCTCGATCGGTTGGTGAAATATTACGAATGCGATCCCAAGCACGTGGAACACGTAATGCTCTTATCCGTGCAGCTTTTCAAACAGCTCCGCGTGTTGCATAAGTTCTCCCGTCAGTATCTTAAAGTGCTGAAAATTGCGGCGAGCCTGCACGATTGCGGTATTAAAATGAAATATTACGGGCATGCAAAGCATAGCTGGTACACCATTTTGAACTCGTCCATTTACGGCGCGACCCACCGCGAGATCGTGCTGGCGGCGTTTGTGGCGGGCTGTCACAACCGCGAGGACGTGCCGATGATCGAATGGCAGAAATACAAGGATATCGTCACGGAAGAGGATTTGGACGCGGTGAAAAAGCTGGGCGTTTTGCTCCGTATTGCAGAAAGCTTGGACCGCACTCATTGCGGTATGGTCACGGGGTTAAACTGCGACGTTTTGGGTGATTCGGTGATCATGAAAACGATCGTAGCGGGCGACGCGGCGCTGGAAATTCGCGACGCCGAGGCGGCAAATCCCGAATTCAAAAAGGCGTTTAGAAAAAATCTCGAAATTTTGTAAAGGCAAAAGAAGAGCCGCCCGAATAGGAGCGGCTCCTTTCATGGTACGGGCGGCATAGGTAGTGCGGTATGGAATGGATTTTGGCAAGTGCCTCTCCGCGGCGCAAACAGCTTTTGGCGGAGCTGATCGAACAATTTGAAATCATTCCCGCGCGCGGCGAAGAGCGTGCGGATATCACCTTGCCCCCCGAACGGTTGGTGCAGGCGTTGGCGGCGCAAAAGGCGGAGGAGGTTGCGGCTTTGCCTAAGGCGCAAGGAAAAGCGGTGCTTGGCTCGGATACGGTCGTGGCTTTGGATGGCGAGGTGCTGGGAAAGCCGCGCGACGAAGAGGACGCGGCGCGCATGCTCCGCGCGTTGTCGGGACGGACGCACGAGGTCTTTACGGGGGTGTGTATTATCTACCCCAAGGGCGGGGACGTGTTGAAAGTAACGGCGGTTGCGTGTACGAAAGTGCGGTTTTTGACCTTGACGGAAGAGAAGATCGCCGCGTACGTGGCGACGGGCTCGCCGATGGATAAGGCGGGGGCGTACGGCATACAGGACGGCGATTTGGTCGAAGAGATCGACGGCAGTTTTTCAAACGTCGTGGGCTTGCCGTTGGAGCTTTGCAAAGAACTGATAGACAGGATAGAAAAGGGAGAGTAAAACGCGTTCAACGCGTACCTGCCCCCACGCAAGGGGGATTTTGGGAGGAAATACATGATTAAGTTGGCAATTGATCTCGGCTCGTCGATGACGAAGATTTACCGTGCGGACACGAACAGCGGCGTGGTGCTTGCCGAGCCGTCCTGCGTGGCGGTCGTTGGGGGAGGCGAAACGGTAAAGGCGATCGGCAAAGAGGCGAAAAACCTCATCGGGAAAACGGCGGAGCGGACGACGATCGTCTACCCCGTGTACGAGGGGGATATCGTCAATATGCGCCTTGCCGAAGTAATGCTGAAAGAATTTTTGTCCCGTATCGGGATCAAGGCGGCGGCGCTCAGGCGCGCGCAGGTGCTTTTTTCCGTGCCCTGCGGCATATCCGACCGCGCTTTGGCAAATTACGCCGCTTTGGTGGAAGAGTGCGGCTTGAAAAAGGTATGGTTTGTGGAACAGCCCTATTTGGCGGCGTTGGGCGCGGGAGCGGTGCTCACGGACGCGGACCCGGTGTTCTGTTTGGATATCGGCGGCGGCGTGTCGAACGCGGCGGTGGTGTCGGCGGACGGGATCATCGCGGGGATTTCCATGAACGTCGGCGGCAATAATATGGACGCGAATATCATTTCTAAGATCGCGAACAATAACAAGTTGCTCATCGGAGCGTTGACGGCGGAAAAAATCAAAAACGAGATCGGGTCGCTTTCGCCCAGCGCGCTGGGTACGGTGGTGGCGGAGGGCAGCTCGCTCGAAACCTATAAACCGTCGGCGGCGTCCGTGCAGGCGGGGGATCTGACCGACTGTATACGCGTGTACGTGAATAAAATAATGGAATACGCGGTGGAAGTTTTGCGGATTTTGCCTGCGGAGGTTGCGGCGATCGTGAATCGGAACGGCGTTTACCTTTCGGGGGGCGTTATGAAAATTCCGCACGTGCCGCAATATATCGGCGCGAATTTGGGCATGCGGCAACGGGTTTGTGAAGAACCGCAGTTTGCCACCGTTTTGGGCGGCGGCGTATTGCTCCGCGATCCTGCCCTGCTTCGCCATTTTGCAAAAAAAGTGGAAGATTAAGAGAAAAGAACGTCGCAAACCGCGGCGTTTTTTGTTGTATAGTAATACCCCGCGTTAGACGCGGGGTTCAGGAAATGTTACACATATAATTCTTGAGAATAAAAACTCCTTTTGGTATAATAAAATTGAGGTCTGCAAACCCAATAAATAAAAACCAAAAGGAGGACATTCAAGG
>JAFTQY010000078.1 GCA_017462505.1 Clostridia bacterium | reverse complement strand
GTTCAAAACGTCAACAAGGTGGCGTCCGCGGTGCGTATCACCCATTTCCCGACGGGGATCGTCGTCACCTGCCAGGACGAGCGTTCACAGCTTAAAAACAAGGAGCGCGCGTTTAAGGTATTGCGTTCGCGCGTGTACGATTTTTATAACGGGCAGAACGCCAAGGCGCGCGAGGACAGCCGCCGCAGTATGGTAGGGTCGGGGGATCGCAGCGAGCGTATCCGCACCTATAATTTCCCGCAGAGCCGCGTTACCGATCACCGTATCGGGCTTAGTCAGTACAACTTAGACGCATTTATGACGGGGGATATCGACAGCATGGTAGAGGCGCTTGCTATCGCCGACAGAGAGGCGCTGCTTGCCTCGTCAGAGGACTGATATGAAAAAATGAAAAACCGCTCAACGAGCGGTTTTTTTACGTCTATTTGTTTCTCGTTATCAATCGGCGAGTGCAAACGCTTCGGCAAAGGTCAGGTGTTTATCCCGAAAAAAGCAATGCAAACGCTTGAACAGTTTTTCATACAAGAGAACGGGGGAAGAATTTTGGTTGGGCACGTCCAAAAACGTTACGTCCGCGCGGTTACAAAGCTCGCGCAATTTGTGATTAAACTCGGACACGGTAGGTATGTTTTCGTGGTTTTCGACAGGAAGAACGTACACCTTTGCAGTAGGCAATTTCGTCTGAATTTTTTTGATGATTTTTCCGTAAACGGTGACGGCGGACGGGGAGTTTACATCCTTTTCACCAAGCGCAAGAAAGATCTTGGACGGTTTCAGTTCTAATACGCATTCGGATAAGATCTCGTCCGCTTCTTCTAAGGTCAAATCTCGGATACTGCGGTTATACACCGCATTAGAGAGCAGATATTTTTTAGACAGTTCGTAAAAGGGAAAATTTGCCATAAACGTTGACCCAAAAATCACGATCTCACCGTGGAGTGTGATATCGTTGATCGCGTGATACATAGCGGCTTTTTCTATCGCTTCCGTTCTCATCTCATACCTCCTTTGCCGCAAGATTTCCGTTTGCGGCGTAGGCGTTCTTGACGGCAGAAGCGGCTTTGTTTTGCTTTTTGCGGGGCGAAAAAGGCTTGTTCTGCTCGTGCTGTTCGCGGTGACGATTGACGAAATACAACGCAAAATCCACGCTGACAAACGCGAGATTGAGGATATAGAGCGCGAGCACGTAATTAAAGTTGCTGCCGACGATCTTGCCTGCGATCCCTGCGATATACCCTAAAATGATTGCCGCCGTAAATACGACCGATTTGCCTTTTGTGGATTTGGAAGTGATACTTTTATAAACCGAGATCGGCCAAGAAATGCCGAAACAGATCAGCATGACGCTTTCAAAAACCGTTACCATAATTTTTTCTCCTTTGCGGCGGCGATAGCCCGCCCTTTTTTCGTTTGATACCATTATACGCTTGACAAAGGATAATGTAAAATATATAATTATTATGAAATTGATAACGAACGGTTATTAAAATGGCGTTTCGCCGATGGTATAACCGATAAAAGGAAAGAGATATGGAACTTGCAAAACTTCGGTATTTTTATACGGTGGCAAAGCTGGGGCACGTCACGAAAGCCGCGGAAGAGATACATATAGCTCAGCCTGCGCTCACCAAGGCGATCAAGCAGTTGGAAGAGGAATTTGGCGTACCCCTTTTTTATAAAAAGGGCAGAAATATTTTCCCGACGGTGTACGGTGAACACCTGAAAAACAAGCTGGAAGGGGTTCTGGCGCAGATAGACGGTATACAGGGGGAGTTGGAGCTGTTGAAAAAGGAACAGCGGCATACGGTCAAGCTGAACGTTTTGGCGGCGTCTACCGCGGTGACGGACGCGGTCGTCAGCTATAAAAAACGCCGTCCCGAGGCGATTTTTCAGCTGATACAAAACGAGGCGGAAACGGACTGCGACGTGTCCCTGACTATGAACACGGCGGATTTTCCCGCGTTGCCCGCCTTTTTACGCCGCACCGTCATGGAAGAGCAAATCTTTCTTGCCGTGCCTAAAAATTCCCGCTATGCAGACCGCCGTGAGATCGCCTTAAAGGAAGTCAAGGACGAAGGGTTTGTCAACCTGGCTGGCTCGCGTATGTTCGGCGCGGTGTGCGATCGGTTTTGTGCCTACGCGGGCTTTAAGCCCCGCGTTTCGTTTGAATCGGACTCCCCCGTGGCGGTGCGGAATATCATCGGCGCAAGCGCGGGCGTAGGGTTCTGGCCCGAGTATTCGTGGGGGCACGTATCGGGGGATATGGTGCTGTTGCCGATCACCGACCCCGTTTGCAGCCGCGAATTGATCGTAGGTTTACACGAAAGCCCGACCCCGTCGGAGCTTGCCGAGGATTTTTACGAATACCTGTTGCGTTTTTTACAAAAACGCCGTAAAAAAACGTCCGCAAAGCAGACGGAAAATAAAATATAGAAATAACGAAAAAGGGGCGGGAACGCGACGCGTTCCCGCCCCCTTTTTGATATAAAGAAAAACCGCGAAAAAGAAATGTCATACCGCTCAGCCTGCGATTTGGTGTAGCCAAACCGAACGAGCGTGTGTATGGCGATCTTACTTTGTCATACCGACCGAGCGAAAGCGAGTGGAGTGTATCTGAAAAAGTAATAAGTAAGAGTGAAAAGTGAAGAAGTGCGGTAAAGATTTATAAAGAGATCGCCGCGCCTAACGGCTCGCGATGACAAAAAGGAGAGGATTGAGATACACTCGACTACTGCTAACGCCTCCGCTCGGTATGACAAAGAGGTGGGGATACGCGCGACTACGCAAAAAGGTTGCTCCGCTCGGTATGACGGGGATTGTCGCGTTTTCGCTCGGTATGACAATGCATCCCGAATAGCAAGCTGAGCGCAATGACAATGCGTAGTGGATAGTGGTGACGAAAATTATCTTTGCCGATTATCACAATCGAAAAAACGAATTAAAATTACAAAAAACAATAAAATTTTCGATTATTTTGCAAGAATTTGCGAAAACGGACGCGTTTGCGGTTGCTTTCTTTTTGAAAAAAAGGTAAAATAAGAGAGTTAATAATTACAAGAACAAGAACTACGGAGAGATAAACGTATGAAAAACAGAGTTTCCAAAAGAGTGGCTACCATTTCCCCCTCGCTGACCCTGGCGATTTCGGCTAAGGCGAAGGCGATGAAGGCGGCGGGCGAATCGGTAGTGTCCTTCGGCGTGGGCGAACCCGACTTCAACACCCCCGAGCATATCATTGCGGCGGCGAAAGCGGCGCTGGACGCGGGGCATACCAAATACACGCCGTCGTCGGGCTTGCTGCCTCTGCGCAAAGCCATTTGCGAAAAATTTAAAAAGGACAACGGGCTGGATTACGAGCCCTCCCAAATCATCGTTTCCAACGGCGCAAAGCATTCCATTTTCAACGCATGCTACGCCCTTTTGGACGACGGCGACGAGGTGATCATTCCCGAGCCCTACTGGCTGACCTATCCCGAAGTGGTAAAGGTTTGCGGCGGCGTGGTAAAGACGTTGCCCTGCAAAAAGGAAAACAAATATAAATTCACGGCGGCGGAGCTGAAAGCGGCGATCACGCCCAAGACCAAAATGCTGATCTTCAATTCCCCGTCCAACCCCACGGGCGCGGTGTACACGGAAGAAGAGGTGCGCGCGATTGCGGCGGTTTGCGAAGAGGCGGAAATTTTCGTTTTGGCGGATGAGATCTACGAAAAGCTGTGCTATAACGGCGTGAAAGCGTTCTCGATCGCGGCGGTCAGCGAGAAGATGAAAGAGCTGACGGTGACGGTCAACGGCGTATCGAAATCTTATGCCATGACGGGCTGGCGTATCGGATATTTGGCTGCGCCCAAGGACGTAGCGAAAGCCATCGACTCGTTCCAGAGCCACGCAACGTCGAACGCAAGCTCCATTTCGCAGTACGCGACGATCGAGGCGTTGAGCGCGCCCGAGGAAGAGGTTGCGGCGATGGTAAGCGTGTTTGATAAGCGCAGAGCAAAATTGCTTGCATTGATCGACGGTATCGACGGCGTGAGCGCGGTAGAACCCGACGGGGCGTTCTACGTGATGCTGGTGATCGGCAGTTTGTTCGGCAAGAGCTATCAGGGCAAAGCGATCACGAATTCGATCGAATTTGCGGACGCGCTGTTAGAGGGTGAAAAGGTAGCGACCGTACCTGGGGTGTCCTTTGGCGCAGACGATTGCGTACGGCTTTCGTATGCCCTTTCCGAACAGGACATAGACGAAGGCTTGGCGCGTATCGCCCGTTTCGTTTCCGAATTGAAATAAAAGATATCCACAAAGAGAGCCGACGGAAACCCCGTCGGCTCTTTGTCATTGCGAAGGAGCGAAAGCGACTGTGGTAATCCCGTATAAATCAAAGCCGAGATCGCCACGAACGTTTCCACGTTCTCGCGATGACAGTCTTTTATGTTATTACGAGGAGCGATAGTGACGAAGTAATCTCGTGGCGTACCCCTGTAAAAACGGTGAACAATTAAGGAATGCCAAGCAAAAAAAGCATATTTTTAGCTATTTCCTAAAAATTTTTCTAAAATTGGGCAAAAATTTTTCAAAAAGGTCTTGAAATTGTGTGCAAAATCTGTTAAACTATAATAAACCGAAAAAAAACACCCATTTTCATCGGGTAAGTAAGACAAAATCTGGGAGGATTTTATTATGATTAAAGTTATTTACGGCGCAAAGGGTACCGGCAAGACGAAATTGATGATTGACGCCGCAAACTCGACTGTACCCCAAGCCAAAGGTCACATGATTTTTATTACCGACAGCAAGCGCGGTATGTATGATTTGGAACGCGAAATTCGCTTTATCGACACCAGCGAATACGACGTAGCGGGCGAGGCGGCGCTTTGCGGCTTTATCAAAGGCGTTATCGCAGGCAACCACGACAACGAATACGTATACATTGACGGCGTAGTTCGTATCGCAGGCAAACCCGTACAGGAATTAGCGTCCTTCTTCTATATGCTGGACAAAGTTTCCAAAACCAACAATCTCGTTATCACCGTTTCCGTTTCCGCGGAAAAAGAAGAACTTCCCGATTTTGTAACGAAGTATCTTTAATGACCGTGCGCCCATGGCGCGCAAGGAAATATAGGGAGGATTAGCCGAGCGGTCTTTCCGTTCGGCTTTTTGTTAAGGCTCTGCCTTAGCCCTCGGCGGTTACGCCGCGTATAGAAACAATAGCACAAGAGAATATAATTAAAGAGAATACAATAAGGCGGAAAAAATGAAGAGCGCTAAAAAAAGCGAGGCGGCACGGGTTGCTGCCTGCTTTGCGCGTTAAAAAATCCGAAAAAGGCAGGACAAAAAAATGTATTTTATCAGCACAAGAGGCGGAGAAAAAGTAACGGGTGCGCAGGCGATCGTGCAAGGATTGGCAAAAAACGGCGGCTTGTACGTTCCCGAAACTTTTCCTAAGATCACCGTGGAAGAAATGGAAAGCATGACAGAGATGAGCTATCCCGAACGCGCGGCGTTCGTGCTTGGCAAATATCTCGCGGAGGAGCTGGGCGCGGACTATCTCAAAGAAATCTGCGAAAAGGCATATTCCACGTTCACGGGCGACGACCCCGTGCCCCTTGTCAAGGTGGACGGCGAAACGGGTCTGTACGTGTTGGAGCTTTTCCACGGCCCTACCTGCGCGTTTAAGGATATGGCGCTCACCGTTCTTCCCTACCTTTTGAAAAAGAGCTGTGAGATCACGGGTATCGACGACGAAATTTTGATTTTGGCGGCGACGAGCGGGGATACGGGCAAAGCGGCGTTGGAGGGTTTCCGCGACGTAAAAGGCACGAAGGTTGCCGTGTTCTATCCCGACGAGGGGGTTGCGAAAATGCAACGCTTGCAGATGACCGTGCAGGACGGGAACAACGTGTTCGTGGCGGCGGTCGAGGGGAACTTCGACGATTGCCAACGCGCGGTAAAACGCCTGTTCGCGTCCGAGGATTTCAACGCAAAGCTCGCGGAAAAGAAAACGCGGTTATCCAGCGCGAACTCGATCAACTTCGGGCGGCTTGCGCCGCAGATCGCCTACTATTTCTCGGCGTATCTCGATTTGATCACTTCCCGTCAGATCCAAATGGGGGACAAGATCGACTTCGTCGTACCCACGGGGAATTTCGGGGATATTTTGGCGGGCTGGTACGCAAAACAGATGGGCTTGCCCGTTAGAAAGCTCGTTTGCGCGTCGAACAGAAACAAGGTTTTGGCGGAATTTTTCAAAAAGGGCGTATACGACGTAAAACGCAATTTCTTCCGCACCATGTCCCCGTCGATGGATATTTTGGTGTCGTCGAATTTGGAACGTCTGCTCTTTGAGATCAGCGGCAGAAACGCAGAGCTTACGGCAAAGCGTATGCAGCAATTGCAGGACGAAAAGGAATATTCGATCACGGCGCAGGAAAAGGCGATTTTGGACGAGGAATTTTTCGGCGGCTTTGCCAGCGAGGACGGCACGGTAGAGGCTATGTACGAAATTTTCGACGAGTACGGCTATGCGATGGACACGCATACGGGCGTGGCTTTGGCGGTGTACATGCAATGGAAAGAGGCGCGCGAGAAGATCGACGAAAAGGACAAGACCCCCGTGGTCGTGCTTTCGACGGCGAACCCGTACAAATTCCCGCAGGACGTGCTGTACGCGCTTTCGGGTAACGACGTTAAGGACAGCTTTAAGGGGATCAAGAGATTGCACCTTTTGACGGCGATGAAACCGCCCAAGAGCCTGATGGAGCTCCGTTACCGCACCCCCCGTTTTAAGACGAAAGTAAAAAATAACTTGGACGACATGGCGGCGCTGATTTTGGAATTAGCGGACGGCAAGATCGTGCCCGTACCCCAAGACAAGTAAGAAACAAGGAAAAATTTGTTAAGCATGTGAAAAATCCCGTCTTTTCTTGTGAAGACGGCGGATAGACGGGGCGTTTTCGTTGCGTTTTACGGCGAAAACGGGTATACTGAAAATAGGCGTGGACTTTGTAAGAAGAAAAACGCGCAAAGGAAGGGAAAATGTTCGGATACGTACGCGCGGACAAGCCGTATTTATATATGAAAGACGATGTGTTATATCGCGCTATGTATTGCGGCGTGTGCAAGGGCATCGGACAGGTGTGCGGGCAGACGGCGCGCATGGGGCTTTCCTACGACGTCACCTTTTTGTCCGTTATCATGCATAATATCTTAGGGGAAGACGTAAAGATAGAAAAACAGCATTGTCTGACCCATTGTATCCGCTCCCGTCAAATGGCGAACGTGGACGAGCTGACAAGACGGCTTGGTGCGCTCAACACCGCGCTGGTGTATTATAAATATACCGACGATATCGCGGACGGGGATCGTGGCAGAGGCAAACGGCTGTGGTTCAAAAAAGGGTTTAAGCGCATGAAAAAGGCGTACCCCGAAATCGAACGGATCGTCCGCGAAAATCTTGCTACGCAAGAACAGATCGAAAAGGCGAAAACGGAGAGTATCGACCGCGCGGCGGACGCTACGGCGATGATCTTGGCGCAGTTTTCCGATTACGCGCTGGGGGAAAAGGCGACGGCAAACACCCGCAACCTTTTCTATGCCGTCGGCAAATGGATATACCTGATCGACGCGCTGGACGATTACGATAAGGACGTGAAAAAGGGCGCGTACAACCCCTTTGTCTTGGCGTATAACGCGCCGAGCAAACAGGCGCTTTTAAGCGGTGAGCACGCCGACGAAGTGCGCTTTGTCTTTCACGCGATCTTCTTTGATATCCGCGAAAATTTGAGCGGAATAGAATTTCGTTATAACCGCGATTTGTCGGACAATATTCTTCTTCGCGGGTTGCCGCAGATGACCAAACAAATCATGTCGGGGTGCGACTGCAACGGCAGAAAGACAAAGGCGCGCCGCAAAGCGGATAAAAGTACGAAAACAGTAGACACTAAATAAGAGAAAAATTCGGCGAAAGCCGACAGGAGATAAACATGAAAGAATATTACGAACTTCTCGGTTTGACCGAACAAGCGACGGACGAAGAAATCGACGTGCGTTATCAAGAGCTCCGCGATAAGTACCGCGAGGACAGATGGTTGGACGGAGAGGCGGGCAACAACGCCGCAAAAATGCTGACGAAACTGGAAACGGCGTACAAGGAAATCAAGGCGTCCAGAAAAGAACGCAGCGAAAACACTTCGGGGCTTAGCTCCTTTGAAGAGATCGCGGAAATGTTAAAGCAGGACAAGATCGCGGAAGCGCAGTCCGCTTTGGACAAGTTCGATCAGCGCACGGCGGAATGGCATTATTTGCAGGCGGTCGTCTATTACAAGAAAAACTGGACGAACGACAGCAAAAAGCAGTTGGAGATCGCTATGCAAATGGATCCGTCCAACAGCAAATACCGCGCGGCGTATTCCAAGATGAACGCCAAAAACGAGTATAACAACCAGTCGGCGTACTCGGGCGGCGGCGCGTACCAAAACCCGTACAACAACCGTCCTCCGCAGGACGATAGAGAACAGATGGGCGGCAACGTTTGCTCCGATTGCTGTTCGTTTTGCTACACCTATCTTTGCGTGAGCTGTCTGTTTGATATTTGTTGCAGTTGTAGATGATGTTGTAAACGAGGAGCGCTAAGGCGCTCTTTTAACGATAAAGACCCCTATACGGGTCGAAACGAGAAGAAAAAATGAGAAAAATAACGGCGTATGAAATAGCGCTTTCGGCGCTCGCCTGCGCGTTATCCACAATTATTTTGGTGTTGGGCGTTTATTCGGACGTGTTGCTTTTTACGGGCTATTTGCTCGCGACCGTTGCGTTGATGTTACCGCTCGCCAAACAGAGTTGGTGGGGCTACGCTCTGGCGTATATAGCGACCAGTATATTATCCTTTTTGTTCGCGGCGGCGCGGTTTTGGGATATTATACCGTTTGCGATGTTTTTCGGGTTGCACCCGCTTGTCAACGAGCTGCAATTAAAAACGCGGATCAACCGTTGGCTTGCCTGCGGTATCAAGGCGGTATGGTTTGACGCTACCCTTTGGGTGATTTGGAAATTTATCGTGCTGACGACGGGGGTTACTTACTTCGATCGGTTTATCCTACCGATTATTTTGGTGGCGGGCACGGCGTTGTTCGTGCTGTACGACTACGCCATGTACAAATGGCGGTTTTGGGTGAACAATTTGGTTCGCAGAATTACGAAAAAATAAGAAAAGATCAATAGGCTCTAAGGAAAAACTTCTAACCTAAACGGGAATAGGGGGTAAGGGGTTATGATTGAAAAGAACGACATTATTAGCGCGGTTTGCGACGGAATCGGCTCGAACGGCGAAGGGATTATTCGGCACGAGGGGGTTACTTTCTTCGTGCCTGCTTGTTTACCGGGCGAAAAAATCCGTTTTCGCGTGCTGAAAATCAAGGGCAACGTGGGCTATGGCAAGGCGGAAGAGGTCTTAACGCCCGCCGAAGAGCGCGTCCGCGTAAAATGTCCCGTGTTTTCCAAATGCGGCGGGTGTTGCCTGCAACACCTCGATTACAGCGCGCAGCTTGTCCACAAAGCGACGGTCGTCAAGGATGCTTTGCGCAAGATCGGGGGGCTTAATATCGACGTGCCGACGGCGGTTAAAAGCGACATGTCCTACGGGTATCGCAATAAATTGCAAATTCCCGTGGGGGTGGACAGGGACGGCAACAACGTCGTCGGGTTCTATGCCGAACACAGCCACCGTATCGTGCCCGTCAACGCCTGCGCCATTCACCCCGAATGGGCGGAAAAGCTGATTGCCGTCGTCAAACGGTATATGACGGAATGTGCCGTCAAAGGGTACGACGAAGAGAAAAAGGCGGGCGCTTTGCGCCATATCGTCGCGCGGGAGATCGGCGGCAAATTTATCGTGACTTTGGTCACCGCAAAGCGAAATCTGCCCAACGTTCCCTATCTGGTGGGCTTGCTTTCGGGGATTTTCAAAGAGTTCTCGCTCTATCTTAACGTCAACGATTCGGACACGAACGTGATCCTTGGAAAAGAGTTTCATCTCGTACACGGGGTGGGGGTTTTTGAGGCGCAGGAGCACGGAATTGTGTACGAGGCGGGGCCTGTTACCTTTTTACAGGTCAACGAAAACGTGCGGACAAAGCTGTATAAGGACGCGTTAAAGACGGTGTGTCAAGGCGGCGACGAGGTGGTGATCGACGCGTATTCGGGCGGCGGCTTGCTGACGGCGATGATCGCAAAGGTTGCCAAGCGCGTGTACGGTATCGAGCTGGAAGAAGAGGCGTCGAAATGCGCCGATTCGCTCAAAGCAAAGAACGGCTTGACGAACATGACGAATATTTGCGGGTACGTAGAAAAGGAATTGCCCGCGGTTTTGGAAAAGGAAAAGGGCGAAAAGCTGCGCCTGATTTTAGACCCGCCGCGCGCGGGTATTGCGCGTAGCGTATTGTTTGCGCTGTTGGAAAGCGGGATCCCGCAATTGACGTTGATCAGCTGCAACCCTGCGACCCTTGCGCGGGATTTGGGGATTTTGAGCGGCAGACTGATTGAAAAAGAGGGCGAGCTGGTAAAAAATCCTGCGTATGCGGATTTGGCAGACGGCGAAACGCTCAGCGGGTATTACGCGGTAGAGCGTATCCAACCGTACGACATGTTCCCGCAGACCAAGCACGTTGAAACGCTGGTTTGTCTGACGAGAAAATAAGCAAAAATACTGACGCAAAGGACGCGAGAGAGAAGATGAAAAAGCAAAAACCGCCGATGTCAAAAACAGAATACAGAAAATTGTTGGCGATTGCTTACGCCTTTATGGTGTCGGGACTGGGGCTGTTGGTCGCCTCAATTATTTTGATGGAAAAGGATTTTGCGACGGTAATATATGTGCCGATGTTTATGGTTGCGCTCGCGTTGCTTATGGCGGTTTTGGTGGTTTTATTGCCGAATTTTACCCGTATTATGGAATATACGAGCGCGCGCAGTCTTGCGAAAATGAAAAAGGGTGAGCATATTATTTTAAACGGGATAACGCGCGCGCGGATAATAGAGGCGTGTAAAAAACGCGGTTTTACAGAAAAGGACGAGTATTTGCACAAACGCCCTTTTTCGCTGACGACCGATTACGTTCATTATTTCGTGGGCTTTGCGGACGTACAAAACGGTTTAAAAAACAGCGTAAACCAAGAAGTAGAAAACATGATTTTTCATGCGTATACAAGCAAGAACGTTGCCTTTGTACTCTTTCTGTTCAGCGAAGACGGGAAAAAGGAAGATTTGGACTGGCTGAAAGATTTTTGCGCAAGATGCGTGAACAAGGAAGTAGAAAAGAATGTAACCACTCGGTACGTCGTTCGTTCTCTGGGTAATATCACGGTTGTTTTGGTGGATAATCAAACGCAAAAGGGTTATATAGCCATAAAGCCGAAATACGGCGCGATGTTTTATAACAAGGGCGTTAGGCTGGTAAAAAAATTGACGGCGAATAAAAAATAGTTTTAAAAAGATATCTAAAAAAGCAACCCAAGCGGGTTGCTTTTTTCGTTGCGCCGATAGTGCGCGCGTTGGCAGGCGTAGGCAGTCAACAAGCGTGAAAATTATTCCAAAGCCAGTCCCTTTAAAGGATATTTTATGCGTTAAATTTGATAAAACGGGAAAAATCGGGGCAAGGGTTCAAAAAAATTTTACGTCTTTTTTTGTTTAATTTTGCAAAGTTATTATTATAAATAATAAAGGAAACAAAGGGAAAAAACGCCCAAAAAAAAGTTGGAAATTTTTAGAAATTTTTTTCTTCAACCCCTTGACAAGCAAGGATTTTAGTGCTATAATAGCGCTCACTTGGCTTTAAAAACCTTTAAAGGTCAAGCAAAAAATAAATCGCCTTGCCGACGGGAAATCGGCAGGCAAAGCACCAAAGAAAAAAGGAAAATTTTACTTATGAAGACGAAGAACATTCAATACGGATATCTTCAAGCAAAATTCAATAAAGGACTTATTATGGTAAACGGCAATTTGTTGGGATTGCTGCGTAACGGAGCTTTCTTGTCGTCGCTTAGCGGAAAGGCTGATCTTAATTTCGGAAATTCGGCAAAGACACAGGCAGAAAGAACGGGAGCAGGAAAGAAAAAATTCAATAGAAAACACTTATATACGGAAACGTATGAAAAACGGGCGGTTTTGCGGCAACGCAAAGCGTTTGCTTTTTCGGCGTTGAGCGGTTTCACCCCTTTACACGCAATCGGCGGTATGACGGCGTAGCGGCGTAGAGCGGTCAATGGAATAACGTGCATCGTAGCGCAGTGTTTTCAGGTTTTAACGACGGTAAACACAAGCAAAGATGCGCCAGCTTAAATGGAAACAGAGGCTTGTCATGTTTGGACGGGTCTCTGTTTTTTTTGCGCTCGATTGCAAAAAACGTCGATTTTTGCGGAATATGTCGGCAAAAACGGCGGGGCACAGGGGGAGCTCAAACGCCGCCGTGGGGGGAAAGTAGCAAAAATATGGTCCGTTAGGGAAACGGATCGGGCTGTGTGTTTGGGAGGAAGAATTATGAAGAAACACAACGAAAAAAAGGAAGAAACTTTTGTAAGCAATCATGAAATGGATTATTTGTACGCAACCTATCTGCGCGCAGAATGTGTGCGGGAAAGGTTGACGAGGGACATTATCGGGCAGGATTATGCGGCGGATCGGTTGAAAAGCGCGATTTTGGCGGCGTACGCCACGAAACCCTATCCGCAAAAAGGTCCGCGAGCGCTCATTTTTGCCTTTGGATTGCCGGGCGTGGGAAAATCGGAATCGGCGATCATTGCCGCGCAAGAATTAGGTTTGCCCTGTTACTGTATCGACTGTACCCGCTACACCGAGCGGGAGGGGCACAACCCCGACGGTATCAACAAGAGCTATAAAGAGGCGGCGGAGGGCGAAATCACAGGGCCGGTCAAAAAAATGCCAGCGGGAATACTCATTTTGAACGAATTCGATCTGTCCCACGCAAACGTCAAAAACCGCTTTCAGCCCTTGTTTGAAACGGGTTTTCTGCACGATAAATACCACGACGAGGAAATCGATTTCCGCAACGTGATCATCATCATTACATCCAACGCAGGGAGCGCGCTGTACGAGAGCTTATACCGTTACAATTATGCGACGTTGCCCCAAAGCACGATTTTGAACGCGTTGACAAAGGACGTGAACCCCGATACGGATACCCACCGTTTTACGCCCGCGATGGTTTCACGCCTTGCAAGAGGCACGTTGATACCGTTCAATAAATTGAGCGGGCGGGATCTTTGCGCCATTGCGCAGTTAAAGGCGAAAAAGCTGTGCGAGGATTGGAAAGAGAACCGCTATCCGTATTTGGCGCTCGATTACGACGGGGACTTGTTTGCGCGTAGCCTGCTCTTTTCCAAAGGGGGACAGGCGGACGCAAGAAATATCTCTGCGGCGGCGGAGGCGACCCTTAGCGAGCATTTGGAAAACGCGGCGGCGTTGCTTTGCGAACGGGGCGAGGACGGCTTGCGCCGACTGAAAAATATCCGCCTTTCGTTCGATTACGGCAAGGACGAAAAAATTACGCAATATTTCCACGGTGAAGAGCGTTACCGCGTGGCGGTTTATTGCGCGGAAGAGGAGCGGGAGCGCGTGGAAAGCTGTCCTCGCTTGGACGTTTGCTACGTTAAAGAGGGGACGCGGATTTCCAGTTTGGATTACGACGCGACGCTCATCAGCGTAGACGAAACGAAGTGCAAAAAGGGGTTGCAGATGATCCGTGAGGCACAGCGGGACGAGGAAGTGCCCATCTACGCCTTTTCGCTGACCCAAAAAAAGACCCGCGTAGAGCGCAAGCTCTATAACAAAGAGGGGGTCAGCGGCTTTTACAACGCGGAAGAGGACGGAGATTTTTCGGCTTGGCTCAACGGGATCGCGGAGACGATCGAGCTGTCGAAAGCCGTGACGCAGTTGGCAAGGGAGAGCTGCGTTATCAATCACGATACCGTGTACGCTGTGGAAGAAGAGGGCAACGGCTTGACGGTGACGGCAACCGCGTGCAATTACCGCAAGGAAAAGGCGGTGGACGCCTCGGACGAGCGCGAATTGTGCGCCGCGCACGAGATCCCCGACGTGAAGTTTTCGGACGTGAAAGGGGCGAGGGAAACGGTGGAAGAGGTCAAGGAGCTTATCGAAATTTTCAAAAACCCGATCGAATACAAACGAAAGGGGTACGATATTCCGCGCGGCATTTTATTCTACGGTGAGCCGGGCGTGGGGAAAACCTTGATCGCCAAAGCGATCGCCAACGAATCGGGGAGCGTTTTCATTCAGAAAAACGCAACGGAATTCGAGTCGAAATGGGTAGGGGAAAGCAGCGAAATCGTCCGCAAGGTTTTTCAGCTTGCCCGCAAATACGGCGCAATTTTGTTCATTGACGAAATCGATACGTTCGGTAAACCGCGCGGGCGGGGCATCGGCGGGAGCGCCGAATCGAGCGACCGCATACAAAACGCGTTCCTTTCGGAAATGGACGGTTTCCGTCAAGACGACAAACGCCCCGCCTTTGTGATCGCGGCGACGAATTTTCCGCCTGAAAAGCTGGACAAGGCGTTTTTGCGCCGCTTTGACCGTATTGTGGAGATCAAGCTGCCCAAGGCGGACGACCGTTTTGAAATATTGCTCCATTACATGGATAAATACGGCGTAAAGATCTCGGACGGGGATATCCGTACGCTGGTGGAGCGTACGGCGGGAAAATCGCCTGCCGATCTTGCTAAGCTCGTCAAACAGACCAAGCGCAATTGCAAGGAAAAAGTGCCCACGCTGAAAGATTTTGAAGAGGCGTTTGAGCTTCTTACCTACGGCGAAAAGCGGACTTGGTCGGACGAGGCGATCCGCAAGACCACCTATCACGAATGCGGGCATTGTTTGGCGCATTATTTAACGGGGGAGATACCCTCGTACGTGACGAACATTTCGCGCGGGAGCCACGGCGGGTATATGCAATTTACAAACGACGAGGAAAAGTTCGATTATACATACCAAGAATTGCTCGACCGCATTTGCGTATGCTTTGGCGGCAGGGCGGCGGAGCGTTTGGCGTACGGCGAAAAGGGTCTGACCACGGGCGCGAGCGCCGATCTTGCGCAGGCGCGGGCTTGGGCAAAGCGTATCGTGGACGATTACGGAATGCAGGAGGGCTTTTTGTTGGGCGCGGGCGAGGCGTGCTCGGAAGAGAGCAGACAGCGTTTTGACCGTGCGGTGAACGGGATATTGACGGAGCAGTACGATCGCGCCGTGAAAATGATGGAAGAGCACCGTCCTCTTTTAGAGGGGCTGGTGGAACGGCTGTTAAAGGCAAACAGCATGAACAAACAGGAGCTGGAAAGTTTTTTCCGCGAGGTTGACCCATCGGACGGGGGGAGAATATGATCATGAAAAAGGATTTCAAACAGGAATTATATATTTACATAACAACGGCGAAAGAGGTTACGCTGCCCTCGATCGCAGAGGGCTTTGACGTGACGGAAAGGAACGCGGAAAAGGTGGCATTCGAGCTGGTAAAAGAGGGCGTTTTTGATTATACGCTGGGCGTTGTTTACGCGTACGTGGGCAAATCCAAAACCAAGACGAAGATCGACGCATTTTTGCGGGGATATTGTAAAGCGGCGCAAAAAACGACCTTGGGCGCGATCCAAGCGGAGCTGGAAATGAGCGAAAAAGAGGCGCTTGCGTTTGTAAATACCCTCGTACAGGACGGCGTTTTGGAAAAGAGAATGGAATTTCTTTTCAAATTTACCGGTCGCCCGCCTGCGGAAAAGCCCGCCAAGGAAGAGAAGAGATACAGCTTTTTGGACGACGACGAGGATACGAAAATTACCGTCGGCGCGAAAAAGAGCTATATGGCGCGCATGCATAACGGCGCGGCTTTTGTCCCGAGCGAAATTTTCGAGGAAGAAAACGACGAGGATGACGAGGACGACGAAGAGGAAGAAAAAATCCGAAACGCCTATTTGGAAAGACGGCTGCAAGCGGCGCATAGGCACGGCAAGCAGCGTTCTACCCGTGAGCTTTTCCGCGATTTAATACACAACCGCCGCCCTAATATAGCCGACGACGAGGACGAAGAGGACGAAACGGACGAAATCGAGGACGACGACGGCGAATACGAAATCGATCCGTTGATCGAGCTTACGATAGAGGAATACGAGATATACCAGCGGCTTAGAGGCTACGCGCGGACGATCGGTAAGGATTTTTCGTTCAACAAGGACAGCCTGTCTGCGATATGGGATTCGGGGATTAGCTATCCCGACGATACCCAGATGCGCTTTGAGCTTTTTGTAGAGGATAACGCCGTTTGGCTCGGCGATATGGGGGGTACGACGGCTTATCTTCGCAGCCGCCACATGATACAATACGAGCGACTGCAAAAGCGCATGCAATACGTTTTGGACGATTATGCGATCAAAATACGGGAGGACGAGCAGGATTTCTGTATTCGCTTACGCGACGAAAACGGCGCGTTCATGTCCTTTATGTGGCTCTTTTCGGCGATGGAACGGTGTATAAGTATCCATTCGGAAGGGGACGCGAGCGAAAGCGTTGAAACGGACGCACGCTATAAGGCGGTTCTCAAAAAGATCGTTTCGGAGGAGGGGAAAACCTTTGACGAGGCGAAAACGCACGCGCGCGTGTTACTTGCGGCGGCGATAGAATGTGGGGACGAAGCGGAAAGGCGTGCGTATGAAAAGGTAGTCGCTACCTTTGAAACGATCACCGAGGCGGAGTATGAAAACTTTAAGCGCGTGCTTCGCGGCGAGGACGATTGACGGTTTTGCAGCTTTGCGCCGATACGCCGCGGCGGGACGTCGGAAAAGACGGTCTGTCGCGGCGGGCGCTGTGCCTTATTGCAAAGCCGCGATAAAAAGGAGGAAGAATATGATTTTTTATACAAGCGATTTGCATTTTGGGCATGAAAACGTGATCAAGCTTTGTTCCCGCCCGTTTTCCTCGGTGGAAGAAATGGACGAGAGCTTGATTGAGGGGTGGAACGGCGCGGTACATCGCGACGATCACGTGTATATTTTGGGGGATTTGCTCTTTAAAGCGGAAAAACCGCCCGAAGCGTATTTAAAACGGTTGCGTGGAAGAAAGCATTTGATTTTGGGCAATCACGATCGGACGTGGGTGGATAAGGTGGAGCTTTCCGCGTATTTTGAAAGCGTGGAAAGGCTTGCGGTGATCAATACGGGCAAGGGGAAAGCGACCCTTTGTCATTTTCCGATGATGGATTACGAGGGGAAATATTTGATACACGGGCATACTCACGCGCGGACGAACATGCCCTACTGGGGCTTGCTTAAAGCAAACGATAGCGCTTTCAACGCGGGGGTGGACGTCAACGGATTTAGACCCGTGACGATAGACGAGCTGGTGGAAAATAACCGCCGTTTTAAAGAGCAGGGATAGACCAAATGATTTACGTTGCGGGCGATACGCACGGGCGGGGTAACGCTTGTCCGCTTTGGAAAAGGCGAAAGGAGGAATAAGGGTATGGCGAATAAAAGATATTACGTGCCGAGCGAGCTGTTGGCGTGCGAGGAGAGTATTCCCTATGAGGACATGTTGGAGAGCGAAGAGATACAGGAACAGATTATGGAGCTGACGCGGCGTTATGGGATAGACGCGCAGCCGCTCTCCGTTTTTTACGGGCCGTCGGTGACGACGTACGCGTTTATGCTCAGAGGGCGGTGTACGGATTCGCGCGCGGCGACCTTGGCGCGGGCATGCGAGATCTATTTAAACAACGAGCCGATACGCTGTGTGGTCGATCAGGAAGAAAACAGTCTGCGCGTGGAAGTGCCCAGCGAGGGGCGGGCTTTTGTGGAATTAGGGGAGCTGACGCGCGAGGTCGCGTTTGAAAACGTGGGAGAGCGCAGGTATCCCGTGCCGATCGGCAAGAACGAGGCGCATAAAAGCGTGATCGCCGATTTGAAAGATATAGGAAACGTGCTGATCACGGGCACGGAAAGCGCGGGAAAAAGCACCTATTTGCACGGCGTGCTGTGCGGTTTGTTTTATACAAAAGCGCCGTGGGAGCTGCGGGCGGTCGTGGTGGATACGAAAAAGTGGGATTTTGCCGAATACGACGATTTTCCGCATTTGGTCACGGGCGGGGCGTTAAGGGAGCTTGCGGAAATCCGCCGCGCCGTAGAGTGGCTGTTGGACGAGGCGACCCGCCGTTTGAATTGCTTTGACGAGCTAAGACGGGCGGGAGAGCGCGTCAGCGACGTAAGAGAATACAACGAACGCGCGGAAAAATACGGCAAACAAAAAATGCCGATAGTGCTGTTGGTTATCGACGAATTGCAGGATTTGATGACGGCGGATCGGGCATGGTTTGAAATCAAGCTGTGCATGCTGCTGCGGATATCGGGCGTGATCGGCGTGCACGTGTTTGCCGCTACGGCGAGCACCTGCGCGGACGTACTGACGGAGGATTTAAAAGAGCACTTTTCCACGCGCATGGGCTTTGCCGTGGACGAAGAGAGCGATTCGAGGAGCACGATCGGTCAAGGCGGCGCGGAAAAATTGCTTGGGTACGGCGATTTTCTCTTTTTAAGATCGGGGGAAAAGGCGTGGCGGTTGCAAGCGGCTTGCGTTACGGGCGCGGAAACGTTCAATTTGGAAAAATACGTGACGGAAAACTATCCCTACCGAGAGGACGGGCGCATTGTTGCGTTCATCAAGGGCGGGGAAGAGCAGGTATCGAAACCGCAAAGGGACATGGACGTAGACCTTTTCGCCGAATTGACAGAAGAGCCTTGCGTTCCCGTAGCGGCGGAATACGTGCGGGCGTTGCGGTGCGTGATCGAGGCGCAGAGCGCGTCCCTTTCCATGATCCAGCGGAAGTGTAACGTCGGGTACAACCGCGCGGGAAAAATTATGCAATGGATGGAAGAGAGGGGGTACGTATCCCCGTTCAACGGCGCAAAAACGCGAGAGGTGTTGCTCACGAAAGAGGATTTTGAAATGCTGTTTGACGGTGAAAACGAACAGGAAAAAGCGGATTCTATCTTTTTAGAGGGGCTGGAATTTGCCGTTGAAAACGGGAAAGTTTCTCTGTCCTTATTGCAAAGGCGGTGCGGATTTTCCTTTGCCGAGGGGACAAAGGTGCTCTCGTGGCTGGAAAAGAGCGGATACACGTCCTCAGCCGAGGGCGGAAAACCGAGATCGGTATATATATCTAAGGAAGAATTTATAAAAAAATTCAAAAGATGATGGCAAAAAAACGGAACGGCGTAGGCATTATTGCAAACGCCGTTTTTTTGTAAAAACTACCGAGCAGAGATGTCATACCGACCAAGGGAGTGGAACGACCGCGTGGAGCGTATCTGAAAAAGTAATAAGTAAGAGGGAAAAGTGAAGAAGTATGGCGAAGATTTATAAAGAGATACGCTCGACTACGGCTAATGCCTACTCTCGGTATGACGGGGGGGGATTGTCGCGCCTACGCTCGGTATGACAGGCATTCCGAATAGCAAGCTGAGCAATATGACAAGGCTATGCCCGAAAAATAAAAAACACTTGTTATACGGGTGAATGATTCTTCATTTTATTCGGCGGATTTCTCTTTTACAAAATACCCCTCAAAAAAGCCAAACGGCGGGGGACGTGACCGCGTTGAACGGGCAAAACAAGGTCAAAAAACCAAGAAAAATGCTCGCGCAAAATCGCCAAGGTAAAAATTCAATACGAAGGTAAAAAATCAACACAAGGCAATAAAAGCCTTCTTTTACGTGGAAAACGGCGAGAAAACTGCCGTAAAAGCGGAAAATCTGCGGCAAAGTCAGGACGGAATGCAAAAAAGAGAACGAACTATTTCCCATAGGGAAATAAAAGGGGGGAAACGCGCTGAGAAAAAAGTAAAAAATCAATACAAGAGCGAAAGGAACAGGTAAAAATCTACTATTGAAAACCCGCGCGCCGCTATGTTATAATTTTAACTGTGAAAAAATAAAAAACTTAGGAGATTTTTTATGAAGAAAAACTGGAAAAGAATGTTGGCTTTGAGTGCGGCGGCGCGCGACGAAGTGAGCGGCGTTTGCGAGGTTAGCGTTTCGGCGTGGTATAATTACGCGTCCACGTCGCCCGTGATGCTGGATATCAAAAACGGCAGATTTGAAACGAAGAAAGCGGGCACGTACGCAATCGTGTACGAGGCAAAGGATTATTGCGGCAACGTGGCGAAAGAAATTTTGTGGGTGCGTGCGGAAAAGGAGCTGCCTGCGTTGACGGCGGCGCTCGATAACGCGGGGGCGACGGAAACGAAGCTCGGGGAGCTGACCGCGGCGCACGGCGTAACGGTAAGCGGCGCAAGCGGCAATTATACCGTCGATTATTCGAGCGGCTCGCTCGTACGGAAACTTTGCGACGTGGAAATCACGGACGAAAACGGCGTTAAGACGTATAAATCGGGGGATAAATTTATCCCGAGCGTAGCCAACAACGGCGATGAAGTGAGCTTTGTATATTTGTGCGGGAACGAAAAGACGGCGGCGATCAAAGTGCCCACCGTTAAGGTTTGGACGAACCATTCCATTTTCGGCAAGGTATTAGAACCGCAAAATTATTTGTACGGTGAAAACATTTTGACCCAGACGGGGGACAAGAATACAACCGCGAGGCGGAATACGAAAGGGAAAACCTTTCTACGATCATGTGCACGGACACGGACGGCACGATCAAGAGCGAAATCTGCACGTCCCAACGCCGCGGGTTTGACGTGTGCCCCGCGTGCGAAAAATCCAAAGAGATTTTCGGCAAGGAGCTGACCAAGCTTTGTCAAAGCGGCGTGGACTACGTACAGGCGATGGACCAAAACCACGGCGGCGGCAGTTATTT
This sequence comes from Clostridia bacterium, assembly GCA_017462505.1. The sequence continues at coordinate 4,722 of JAFTQY010000078.1, read as the reverse complement.
TTGTTACAGAGACAAGCACGGTCACGTACCCGCGCCCGGCAAATGGCAGGCGGAAGAAACGTTGGCTTTGTTGAAACGTATCGATCGGGGGCAGGTGTTGCTCGGTTGCGAATCGGCGTCGGCAGACCCGTTCCTTTCCGAATTGCAATTCAGCGACAACCGCTTTGAGCTGTGCTATTATATCGGCTTGCCCGTGCCCCTGTATTCGTATATCTACCACGAATACGTGAACAATTTCATGGGCAATCAAATTTGTATGATGCTCTCGTACGAGGAATACAATTATCCGTACCGCGTGGCGCACTCTTTTGTTTGCGGGGATATGCTGACGGCGGTGATCGACGACAAGCAGAATATCGGGTATGCGTGGGGCGGTAGCTGTTTTAAAATACATACGGATAAAGGGCATGCCTACGCCATGCTGAAAAATCTCAACGCTTGGCGGCAAAAGGGCGGCAAGAGCTTTTTGCACCTTGGCAGAATGGTAAAGCCGTTGCCTTTGCATACGGTAGGCAAAAACAGCTTTGTTTTGGAAGACAAGAGCACGCTGTACGTTGAAAAGGTACTCACGAGCGCGTTTGAATACGAGGGGGACGTGGCGCAATTTGCGGTGAATTACAATGCCGCGCCGATCACGGTGACAACGGAGCAAAGCGTGGACGTGTACAAAAACGCGGACATGACGGACGTGGATAGGGGCGTTTGCGAGTTTGTAATTCCTGCCCACAGCGCAGTAATGCTTAAAAAATAAGCGAAAGACAAAACAAAATCCGTACGCAAGGGAAAAGATAACCGAGCGGACGGATTTTTTTACTTTCCCGCCCTTGACAACGGGCGTTGGCGGTGCTATAATGATACAAACAAAGAAAAGGCAAAACACAATGAAAATACAGTCTAAAAACAACGAAAAAAAGCAGGGCAATAAATCGGTCGGCGTAGCGGCACAACGCCCGAAAAAAGGCGTAAAAAGCGGCGTGAAACGGACGGAAAAACGCGCGGAGAATATCGAACGCGTCAACGGCGCGCCCGTCTATACCGCCGTGTATAAGGTCAACCACAGCGACGAGCTTTTGGAGTTTTTGCTCCGCAAATGCAACACGTCGCGCAACAACGTAAAATCGCTGCTCGTTAGAAAGCAGGTGCTGGTCAACGGCAGGGTGGTCACGCAGTACAATTTCATGCTCGCAAAAGACGACGAGGTGAAATTATCCAAACGCCCCGTAAAGGACGGCGTTGCGGCGGCGCAACCCACAAAAACGGCGCGCGGGGCAAAGGCGGCGGCAAAACCGAGTTTTTCTCTTCGCGATATGAAAATCATTTACGAAAGCGAGGATCTGGTGGCGATCGACAAGCCCGCGGGCTTGCTTTCGGTGGAAAGCGATAAGGAACGGGAATGTGCGTACGGGTATATCACCGATTATCTGCAAAGGCAGGATAAAAACGCGCGGGCGTTCGTTCTGCACCGTATCGACAAGGAAACGTCGGGCGTGCTCCTTTTTGCCAAGGATATCAAGCTCCATTCCATGCTGAAAATGCATTGGAACGAGCAGGTGCAAACGCGGGAATATTACGCCGTCGTCGAGGGGATTTTAGAGAAAAAATCGGACACGCTGACGACGTATTTAAAAGAGAACGTGAACAACCTCGTGTACGCGACCGGTGACCCGACGGGGCAAAAGGCGGTCACCCATTACGAGGTTTTAAAAGAAAACGGGCAATATTCGTTGCTCCGCGTACGGATTGACACGGGCAGGAAGAACCAAATCCGTGTGCAGATGAAAGCGCTGGGTAACCCCGTCGTCGGGGACGATAAATACGGCAGCGGCAACAAAAACCCTTTGGATAGGCTGGGGTTGCATGCAAGCAAGCTGGAATTTATCCACCCCGTTACCAAGGAGCTGATCACGCTGACGGCGAGCGTGCCTGCGGCGTTTAGAGCGTTGTTTAATTAGAAAATGAATTGCGGCAAAGCCGCATGAATTGAAATTAAGGTTCATGAATTGCCCCTAAGGGGCATGAATTGCAAAACTTTGTTTTGCATTGTGGCTGAGATTTATATGAGATTGCCACACATACGCCACGCCGTCATTGCGAGCGTAGCGCGGCAATCCCGTGGCGTATGTTCGCAATGACGATTATAAACATTTCCGCAATGCCGACAAAGTCGGCAATTCATGACGAAGTCAATTCATGGCGATAGCCAAATTATGCACGCAGTGCAAATCATTCAATAAGGACGAACTATGAAAAAAATAGCAAGCTTTACAATCAACCACGATACCTTGGAAAAGGGCATGTATATTTCTCGTATCGACGGGGACGTAGTGACCTACGATATCCGTATGAAAAAGCCAAACGGCGGCGATTATTTCCCCATGAGCGCGGCGCACACCGTGGAGCATTTATTTGCCACCTACGCGCGCAACAGCGCGTACGGCGACCAAATTATCTACGTCGGGCCGATGGGTTGCAGAACGGGCTTTTATCTGCTTGTGCGCGATACCCTTAGCCATGAAAACGCCATTAAGCTCGTGCAAGAGAGCATGGCGTTCGTCCGCGATTTTAACGGAGAAATTCCCGGCAGTAAAAAGGAAGAATGCGGAAACTATCTCGACCACGATTTGGCGGGCGCAAAGGCGCTTGGTTTAGACATGTCTGCCGTCTTACAGGGTTGGACGGTTGCCGACTTGCAATATAAATAACCGTTTAGAATATAAATAAGGAGAGAAAATATGGACGCATTACAAAACATGATGACGCGCAAGAGCGTAAAAAAATACAAGGCAGACCCCGTACCTAAGGAATTGCTCGATCAGATCATCGCGGCGGGCTTGCAAGCGCCGTCGGGCTTGAACAAGCAAGCGCCGATCATTTTGGCGGTGACGAACAAGGAAATCCGCGATCAGCTTTCCGCGGTCAATATGGTACGCGACCCTTTTCACCGCGTAGACCCCTTTTACGGCGCGCCCGCGGTGCTCGTCGTGCTTGCGGATAAGAGCGTGCCTACCTACCTGTACGACGGCTCGCTGGTGATGGAAAACATGCTGCTTGCGGCGCACGCGCTAGGGCTGGGGGCGTGTTGGATTCACCGCGCCCGCGAAACGTTTGAACAGCCCGAATGGAAAGAATTTTTGAAAACGTTGGGTATCGAGGGGGATTACGAGGGGATCGGCAACTGCGTCGTAGGCTATGCGGATATGCAGCCGCAGGAAAAGCCCCGCAAAGAAAACCGCGTGTATTACGTAGAGTAAAACTGAAACAAGGAAAAGATTAAAGAGGGGGGAGAGGCAATGAAAAAACTATTAACCATAATAGTTACGCTCGTGCTTACGCTTGGGGCTTGTTTTGGGCTTTCCTCGTGTTCGTGGTTTGTATCGAAAGAAACGGGTTGGTTTGAAGATTTTACCTTAGAAAAAGCGGGCTTAGCAGATTTACCAAAACCTGATTTTACGTACACGGATCACACAGGTTGCAGAATAGAGGGATGGATAGAGCCCGAGGAGTTTGAGCGATACGTACAAGAAGTATTTACCTATTTGACGGATAAATACGATTACGTGGGCGCGGTTGGTGCACAGTATAGTAGTTTTTTCGGGGGCGCAGGCACATATAAATATGTTGAATGCGAAAAGGTCTTATCTTCCTATAAAAGAGATGGACGGGCAATAGAATATGAGTTTGTCTTTTTTAGGGGAACGCCCAAGGAAGGTGATGAAACGACGGATGGAATCGCTTTATGGCACTCAGAGAATGTTCAAGACGGCGTATGTTATTTTACAATAGAATTGAAAAATTACGGCGGATTGAAAGATAAATATCGTTACACCGCCGAAGAGGTCTATGATTCGTATACAAATTACGGCTCGGACAACTGGCGGGCGGACGTAGAATATCCGTACGCCGTCGTCGTGCGCACGCAGGAAGAGCTGGCGCAATATCAGGACGAGCCGTGGTATTCTTCGAGCTATGAAAGCTGGGGCTTTTCGGGATACTTTATGGTTGCCGTTGTGCTGAGCACGTCCAACGATGCCGAGCGCTATGATCTTACTTCGGTAAAGAAACAAGACGACAAATACGTGGTTGCATTAGAAAAACGCGCGGGAGCAGACGAAGGCGCAGCTGTTATGGGCGAGTGGTACAACGTATTTACTCTGGACGATTACGTGCAAATATACAGCCCTGACGATATTATAATAAACATTGTGTAGGATATATAAGGAGAAGATTATGGAAAACAAAATCATTTGCAATTGCAAACAGGTATCGGTTGCGGACATTGAAAAGGCTCTGCACGAGCACAGCCGTTTTTCGGACGTAGAAAACGCGTTTAAGGAAGTGCAAGCCGTCACCCATTGTTCGACGGGTTGCGGCGGGTGCTATGAAAAGGTGCTCGATACCATTGCCGACCTTATGAACTAAACGGACGGAAAGGGTATGCAAACGGGGATATCCACAGCCTCGCTGTTTATGCGGAAAAACAACGAAGAGGCGTTGCCTTTATTAAACGATTTGGGCGTGAAAACGGCGGAAGTCTTTTTGACGTCCTTTTCCGAATACGGTAAAGCGTTCGGCAACCTGCTCGCAAAGGTAAAGGGCGGGCTTTTCGTCAATTCCGTCCATGCCTTAAACACGGAATTTGAACCGCAGTTATTTTCCGCGCACCCGCGCGTGAAAGGGGACGCGTACGGCTGGCTGGATAAGGTTTTGGAAAGCGCAAATTGT
>JAFTQY010000009.1 GCA_017462505.1 Clostridia bacterium | reverse complement strand
GGCGGCAATTATGCGTTGGCGGCGGCGCGCGCGCTATATCAGGAAACGGACTACGACGCGGAAACGATTGCGAAAAAATCGTTGAAGATTGCGTCGGAAATTTGCGTGTTTACCAACGACAATATCCGTTGTGAAACGGTGGGCGTAGCGGAAAACGCGGACGGTGCGGGTGCGAAACCTGCCAAGAAAACCCGTAAAAAGGCTGAAAAGGAGGACGAATAATGGATTTATCCCCCAAACAGATCGTTTATAAATTAGACAAATATATCATCGGGCAGGACGACGCAAAAAAGGCGGTGGCGATCGCGCTTAGAAACCGTTACCGTCGCGCGCAGTTGCCTGCGGAGATCCGTGAAGAGATCACGCCGAAAAATATCATTATGAAAGGCCCGACGGGGGTGGGTAAAACGGAGATTGCCCGCCGTCTTGCAAAGCTTGTAAAAGCGCCCTTTGTTAAGGTCGAGGCGACCAAATATACCGAGGTCGGGTACGTGGGCAAGGACGTAGAGGGCATGATCCGCGATCTAGCGGAATGCGCTTACCGTCTTGTCAAATCGGAAAAGGCGGACGAGGTAAAATCCAAAGCGACTGCGGCGGCGGAAAAACGCCTTGTCAAGGTCCTTTCCGAGGCGAAAAAGGACGAACGGGATAAGCTGGACAAGGAAATTTTTGAAAGCAACCTTTTGGACGGCTTGCGCAAGGGCGAATACGACAATTTCATGATCGAAATGGAAGTGGTTGACGAACCGCAAGCGATGGAGCTCGTGCCCGGCGGCGCGGCGATTTCCATCGGCAGTATCTTCGGGGACATGTTCCAAAACAAGAAGAAAAAACGCCGTTTGAGCGTGCGCGAGGCGTTCCAAATCGCGCTCGCGGAGGAATCGGAAAAGCTGATGGACGAGGACGCGATCAAGGCGGAGGCGTTGTACCGTGCGGAAAACGACGGTATCGTGTTCATTGACGAGATCGACAAGATCGCGGGCAAGGGAAACCGCGGCGGCGCGGACGTGTCGCGCGAGGGCGTGCAAAGGGATATACTTCCCATTGTCGAGGGCTCGACGGTCGTCACCAAATACGGTCCGATCAAGACCGATTTCATTCTCTTTATCGCGGCGGGCGCGTTCCACGTGGCGGCGGTAGAGGATTTAATTCCCGAACTCCAAGGACGTTTTCCCGTGTCGGTGGAATTGCAAAGCTTGACGAAAGAGGATTTTGTAAAAATCCTTACCGAAACGGAAAATTCGCTCACGTTCCAGTACGGACAGCTTTTAAGCGTGGATAATATCAATCTGGAATTTGACGACGGCGCGATCGAGCGTATCGCGGAAATTTCGGTGGAGCTTAATTTGACGTCCGAAGATATCGGCGCGCGCCGTTTGCATACGGTTATGGAATATTTGCTTGAAGATATTTCCTTTAACGCGGGCGGCGACTATCCCATGTTCACGTTGAAGATTGACAAAAAATACGTGGACGAGCATTTGCAGAAATTGACGGGCGACAGAAACTTGAAGAAGTATATTTTATAATATAAGCAAGGCGTGTCATTGCGAGCTGTTTTTATGAGATTGCCGCACTACGTTCGCAATGACAGTCATAAAAACAGCGTGGCAATCTTTTATGCGATAAGACATCGTATCAATAAAAACATTTAGGAAAAAACAGTTATGATCAACATTCCCAAGGGCACGAAAGACGTTCTGCCCCAAGACAGTTACAAATGGCAATACGTGGAAGGCACGGCGCGCGAAGTGGCGGGACTTTTCAATCTCAAAGAGATACGTACCCCCACCTTTGAGCATACCGAGCTCTTTCAGCGGGGCGTGGGCGACACCACCGATATCGTGACGAAAGAGATGTACACGTTCAAGGACAAGGGCGACCGTTCGATCACCCTCAAACCCGAAGGCACGGCGGGCGCGGTGCGTTCGTTTATCGAAAGCGGGCTTTCGGGCGGCGTTTTGCCTGCAAAAATGTACTATATCACCCCTGCGTTCCGCTACGAGCGGCCGCAGGCGGGTCGCTTGCGCGAATTTCACCAGTTTGGCGTAGAAATTTTCGGCGCAAAGGGCGCGCAGACGGACGCGGAGGCGATCGTGATGGCGGACACGCTCCTTAAAAAGCTGGGGTTGAACGTCAAACTGTATATCAACTCGATCGGCTGTCCTACCTGCCGCGCGGCGTTTAACAAGGCGCTCAAAGAATTTTTTGAGCCGAATTTGGAAAACCTTTGCTACGATTGCAAAACGCGGTACGCGAAAAACCCGTTGCGTTTGCTCGATTGCAAGGAAGAAAATTGCAAGAAGATCAACGTCAATGCGCCGTCCATTTTGGACTATCTTTGCGACGATTGCGCCGCCCATTTTGAAGAGCTGAAAGCCTGTTTGGATTTGGCGGGCGTGGCGTATGAGATCGACCCTCGTATCGTGCGCGGGCTTGACTATTACACGCGTAGCGTGTTTGAATTTGTTTCGACGTCGATCGGCGCGCAGGGCACGGTATGCGCAGGCGGCAGATACGACGGTTTGATTGCAGAACTTGGCGGCAATCCGATGCCTGCGGTCGGTTTTGCGGCGGGCATTGAAAGACTTCTTATCGTCATGGAACAGACGGGCGTGGAAATCCCTGCGCCCAAGTGCCCTACGGTGTATATCGCGGGCATGGACGGCGATTGCCGTAAAAAGGCGTTTGAAATCGCGATCGCGCTCCGCGCAAAGGGTATCTTTGTGGAAATCGACCACATGGAACGCTCGGTCAAGGCGCAGTTTAAGTACGCGGACAAGCTGGGAGCGAAATACGTGGCGGTGATCGGCGGCAACGAGCTTGCCGAGGGCAGAGCTAACGTCAAGTGTATGGCGACGGGGGAAAGCGAAAGCGTGGCTTTTGCGGATATGGCGACGTATTTTTTGACGAAATAACGGCAAACTGAGAAAGGATAGGAGGAAAAAGATATGGTAAAATACGTAAATGCGGCAGGTTTGGAAGAATTGATCGCAAGTTCGGCATTGCCCGTGTTTTGTGATTTTTGGGCGAGTTGGTGCGGTCCTTGCAGAATGCTTGCGCCCGTGTTTGAAGAGCTTTCGGATAAATACGAGGGCGAGGCTGTTTTTGTTAAGATCGACATTGACGAAGAGGACAGCGAGGCGGCGGCGATCAAATACGGCATTTCGTCTATCCCGAACATTATCGTGTTCAAGGGTGGCAAGCCGGTGGCAAACAACCTTGGGTTTGTGCCCGAGGCGGTGCTGGACGCGTTTATCCAAAACAATTTGTAATGTATCAGCGTAAAGAGGAAAACCACCCTTGCAAGGGTGGTTTTTGCATATTTGAGATCGCTACGGCAACGCCTCGCGATGACGGTGGGGGAGATCGCCACGCAGTTTGCGCCCGTCATTGCGAACGAAGTGCGGCAATCTCGCAAAACTGCTCGCGATGACAGAAAAAGATCGGGACAATTTTTTGTAAAAAATTGTAAAAAAGTATGCGTAAACGCTAGACAAAAATGGGGTGGGGGTATGATATTATATACATAGAATTACTCTTTAAGAGTAAAAAGGAGAACGAACATGAAAACAACAAAGAAACTTTTGGCACTTGTATTGGCGCTGGGCATGACGGCGGGATTTGCGGCTTGCGGCGACGACAAGGGTGGCAATAGCAGCGTGGACACGGGCACGGCGAAAGGCGAACAGGTCACGCTGGAAGAATGGACGGTGGCGGTCACGAACACCTTCGCGGCGGATAACGTCACGATCAACACGTTTTCGGAATACGTGGACGAGGCGGACGGATTTATCGTCACGGCGAACGGCGTTATTAAGATTGCGGACGGCGTTATGAATGAAAGTATGTCTTATACGGAAACCTATGACGGGATGACGGGGAGCTATACGGACGAAACGTACATACTTAAACAAGACGGTACGTATTACGAATGGTATAATGACAGTATTGATACGTTAGAATGGCAATGTAGCGAATATCGTAATTCCGAATATTCGCCGACGGTGCAAGGGGTTGTGTTCAGCGAAGAATGGACGGCGGAAGAGATTGTTGCGATGTACGGGGATTTGGAATTTGACGCGAGCACGGGCGAATACAGCTTGTTTGTCGAAGCCGAATACGACCCGTTCATGATGAAAGTCAAGATCGTAAACGATAAGTTCTATACGCTTACAACCCGTATGGCGAGTGAATATGAGGATACATCTTCCGTATGGTATAGCGAAAGGAAATACGTATTCGTAGATTACGGTACGACGACGATCGATAGTTTGCCCGGCGAAGAAGAGGAGGGCGGCAGTAATAGCGAAAACGGTGGCAATCCTATTGCGGGTGCAGGACAGGAAGTGGATCAAAGCGGTTGGAACGCGGCGTTTGCCTCGTTCGTGACGGCAGATAACGTCAAGATCGATATGGAGATCGGCTACATGGACGAAGAGTTCTCGCAGACGAGCGTCGGGTCTTTCAACGTTGCCGACGAAAAGTTCTATAATGAAGGTACGACGACTGTGAATCAGTACGGTATAGAAAACAGCTTTCAGGGCAAGGGATACTTAGGTGAAGTGGACGGCACGGTGTATAGCTGGGATTGGAATTCTTGGGATAACGAATGGACTTGCGTTAAAGAAACATTTGATTACGAGCATACGTTTACGGCTTTCGGCGCGTTATATTATGTAGAAAGCTTTATTATCGACAGTATCAAGTATAGCGAATCCTTGCAAGCCTGGCGTTACGAGAGTCTTTATTCGACGATGACGTACGACGAAACCAAGGAAGCCTACGTTCTGGAAAGTGACGGCGATTACATGGAAGTAAAAATCGTCGACGGTAAGATTTATTCTATAAAGCTCCAAGGAGCGATGGAAGAAGCGGAAGGATATATGCTTAACGTTACGGAAAGCTTTACGTTCACCTACGGCAATGCGGTGGTTGGTGCTCTTCCCGAAGTGACGGCGGGAGATACCGGTGAAAGTGTGACTGTGGTAATTCCTGCACCGGAGCAGACAAGTAGCGCGGTGACGGAAGACTAATACCGATATCGAAAAATAAAAGTAAAAACCCGACGGGGCGTCCGTCGGGTTTTCTATTAGGTTTTTATCGCCGCCCGCCATAGCGGGGAACAATTTTAAGGATCAATAATTTTCCGCTCTTACTTGGAAATATGCCTGAGGGTGCGCACAGATGGGGCAAACCTCGGGCGCTTTCTTGCCGACTACGATATGACCGCAGTTGGAGCACTGCCATACAGCGTCGCCGTCTTTCGAGAATACAAGGTCGCCCTTAACGTTTGCAAGGAGCTTTCTGTATCTTTCTTCGTGTTCCTTTTCAATAGCCGCAACCCCTTCAAAAAGTTTTGCGATATCTTCAAAGCCTTCTTCGTGCGCTACCTTTGCACAGCCGTCGTACATATCCGTCCACTCGTAGTTTTCGCCCATAGCCGCTTCCAAAAGGTTTTCTGCGGTGGAGGAAATTTCGC
>JAFTQY010000077.1 GCA_017462505.1 Clostridia bacterium | reverse complement strand
TCCGCGCCGTTGATGATGAACGCGCCGTTTTCGGTCATGAGCGGCATATCGCCCATGAACACTTCCTGATCCAAAACTTCGTTCTTGACCTTATTGACAAGACGAACCTTGACGCGGAGCGGAAGGGCGTACGTAGCATCTCTGGCACGACATTCTTTTTCGTCGTACTTGGGTTTATCGCCAAATCTATGCTCTAAGAAATAGAGTTCGAAACGGTCGGAGTAGTCGGTGATCGGGGAAAAGTCCTCGAACACTTCGCTAATACCCTCTTCGATAAAGGCATTGTAGCTGTCTTTCTGGATCTCAACGAGGTCGGGAATGTCAATGACTTCGTTGATGTTACCGAATTTTCTTCTTTCGGTTTTGCCGTACTTGGTTACAGGTAAATCCATCTTGTGATTTTTTCTCCTTTCATTTTTCCAGCGATCTACCGAGTATATCTTTTCATCGATAAAAATCGAAATTTTTGCCTTGTTTAGAAATTTTTATATCACTACGCTTTACTTTTTCGTCCCTTTGCGGTATAATAATATATAAGGAAAGGGTTTTTACCGCTTTTTTGGTCGTTTTTAGGGTTTTTTTCAGGAATTTTCAGGAAAACTTTCCCTAAAAAATCACCGCCGAGCGGCATTACGCCATAATAGCATAATGATACATTATCTAATTATATCCCCACGAGAAAAACTTGTCAAGCGTTTTTCGCCTTTCCTTGCCAAATTTTTGAAAAATATTTATCCGTAAAGGAGTTTTTTTATGCGAATCGACAAATTTTTGAAAGTTTCGCGCATTTTAAAACGGCGCACCGTCGCCCAAGAGGCTTGCTCGGAAGAAAAAGTAATGATCAACGGCAAAGCCGCAAAGCCGTCTACAAACGTTAAAATCGGCGACGTGGTCGAGGTTTTGTATGCGTCGGGCGTGTTGAAATTCCGCATTTTGAATATTAAGGAAACGGTGAAAAAGGACGAGGCGGCGTCCTTGTACGAGGTGATTGTATGAGTAAATTAACGATTTGCGCGATCATTTGCGCGGCGGGCAAAGGCAGCAGAGCGGGCTTTGAAAAGAATAAACTGCTCGTCCCCTTTCAGGACGAAACGGCGCTTTTTAAGACCCTTTCCGCCTTTAATTTCCCTGCGATCGACGAGATCGTGGTGACCTCTTCGCAAGAAGATTTCGACGAAATTTCCACCCTTTGTACACGGTTTGCAAACGCGAAAGCGGTACTTGGCGGCGAGGATCGGTCGCACTCGGTATATAACGCGTTGCAAGCGACGGGCGCGGATATCGTATTGATCCACGACGGCGCGCGCCCTTTTGTCACCCGCAAGGTAATTGAAAATTGTATCGAAAGCGTAAAAACCAGCGGCAGCGGTATCTGCGCAATCGAGTGCAGAGATACGGTTGCCGTCGTGAAAAACGGTAAAATTATCAGCGTGCCCGCACGCGATACCTTGCGCCAAATTCAAACCCCGCAGGGCTTTTTCCGCGAGAATATCCTTTGCGCGTACGAGCGTGCTTTTGAGATAAACGACGGCGTGTACACGGACGATTCGTCGGTGTTTGCGCGGTTTTGCGGCGCGCCCCACCTTTGCGCGGGCAGTATTGAAAACAAAAAATTGACGTATGCGGAAGATTTTACGGATAACGCCGCACGTTGCGGGTTCGGCGTAGACACCCATGCGTTTGGTAAAAAACAAGATTTTATCGTGCTGGGCGGCGTGAAAATCCCGTCGGAGAGCGGGCTGATCGCACACAGCGACGGGGACGTGTTGGTTCACGCGGTGATGGACGCGTTGTTGTCGGCGGCGGGCTTGAAAGATATCGGGCATTATTTCCCCGACAGCGACGAGCGTTGGGCGGGGGCTAATTCGATGGACATGCTCTCGCATGTGGTTGCGCTTATCGCGGAGCAAGGTTACGGCGTAAAAAATCTGTCCGTGGCAATCCAAGCGGAAAAGCCGCGCATGGCAAAATATATCGACGAAATCAAGAGCCGTCTTTCCTCTGTCCTTAAAGTAGACGAAACGGCGATCGGCGTGGCGGCGGGCACAAACGAGGGATTGGGCTACGTCGGCGAGGGCAAGGGTATTACGGTAAACGCGTACGCGCTGTTAAAAATGAATTGCGCAAGCTGAGCTTTACTCAGTTTGCAATGAATTGCGGCAAAGCCGCATGAATTGAAACAAAGTTTCATGAATTGTCCTACGGACATGAATTGCAAAACCTTGTTTTGCATTGTGGCTAATTTTTACATGAGATTGCTACACTCGTGAAACTCGTTCGCAATGACCACTATAAAATCATTCCGCAATGCCGACGAAGTCGGCAATTCATGAAAAGCCAAAGGTTTTCAATTCATGGCAAAATATTCGGTCGACTACAAACTCAAACAAAAACGAAGATTTCCACACACACGGTTGGCAAGATTGTAAGATCAGCTGCAAGATTATCTTGCCAATTCATGCACCTACGGTGCAATTCATTCCCCAAGGAGTTTTTATGGCAACGAAAACCAAATCCCCCGTCAGTCAATTCGTCTGTTCCACGTGCGGTTACACCGCCCCGAAATGGCTGGGCAGATGCCCCGACTGCGGCGAATTTAATACTATGCAGGAAGAAATCGTCCGCGTGACGGAAACCCCGAAAACGGAAAACCATAGGGGCGTGTCCGCGATGAAAACGCGCGCCCTGCCCTTATCCAAGATCGGTTATGAAAAGTTTGACCGCGTAAAAAGCGGCATTTCCGAGTTTGACACCGTCCTTGGCGGCGGTATCGTGCGCGGGTCTTTGGTGCTGCTCGGCGGGGATCCCGGTATCGGCAAATCCACCCTCTTAACGCAGGTTTCGGCGCATTTGGCGCAAACGCAGCCCTCCCCCACCCTGTACGTGTCGGCGGAAGAGAGCTGTTCGCAGGTCAAAATGCGTTGCGAACGGTTGGGCTTAAATTCCGACAATTTATTTCTCCTCAACGAAACCTGTTTGGAGGATATCGAAAACAGCCTTGGCGAGAGCAAATTCGTCGTGATCGACTCGATACAAGCGGTATACACCGAAACGCTGTCGTCGGCGGCGGGCTCGGTCGGGCAGGTACGCGAATGCGCCGCAAAGCTGATGCGGATTGCAAAATCGCAAAATATCACCTTTTTCATTATCGGGCACGTCACCAAGGAAGGCGCGCTGGCAGGGCCGAAGGTCCTTGAACATATCATGGACACCGTGCTGTATTTTGAGGGTCAGCAAGAGGATAATTATAAACTGCTCCGCGCGGTAAAAAACCGTTTCGGTTCGGCGCAGGAGGTGGGCGTGTTCGAGATGACGGACGCGGGTGTAAAAAGCGTGAGCGATTACGCCGATCTTTTCCTATCGGAAACGAGAGGCTTGGCGGCAGGCTCGGCGGTCACGCCGTCGGAGAGCGGCAATCGGTGCATGAACGTCGAAATTCAAACGCTGATTTCCAAGACCCCCTACGGACAGCCCCGCCGCATGAGTCTTGGCGTGGATTATAACAAGCTGGTCGTGTTGATCGCGGTGTTGGAAAAGCGTTGCGGTATCCCCTTTTTCAACGCGGACGTGTATATCAACGCCATGGGCGGTATCCGCTTAAACGAGCCGTCCGTCGATTTGGCGATCTGCGCCGCGCTTGCCTCGGCGGCAAACGACGTGCCCATCGATAAATACACCGCTCTGTTTGGCGAAGTGGGCTTGACGGGCGAGATTCGCCCCGTGACGTATGCCGACAAACGGGTAAACGAATGTATCAAGACGGGCTTTAAACGGGTGATACTACCCGCCAAAAATATGAAAGCTTGCGAAAAGTACAAAGACAAAATCGAGCTTGTGCCCGTGCGCTACGTCGGGCAGATGATCAAGGAATTGAATTTGCGCTCTGCGCCGCAAAATTAAACGATAAATAACGAAAACCGCCCCTTGGGGCAATTACCCAAGGGGCGGTTTATTGCACTTATTTTTACTTTTACGGATTGATCGCCGCCATTTTCTGACGGTACAGCTGCATGTTTTCTTCGTTACCGAAATAGTTCTGCTTATAGATATAATCGCAATGCTTGATCTTTTCCACGAGCTGGACCGCCGTCGTCTTATACGTCGCCACATCCGCGTCGGGGTGCTGATACAAAAGGTTGTTTACGCTCCTGCCAACGATCCCGCTGCCGATAAACGTATCGTACGCACGGGAATACAGCACGGAGGCTTTGTCGCCAAACACCGACGTTCCGTAATACAAATTCTCGTAATAATGCACGCCGAGCAAATCCAAAATAGTAGACGCGATATCCGCCGTACAGGTGAATTTGTCCACGACCATATCTTCGCCGCCGTTGTCTTGAATCTTCTTCGTCAGCTTTTGATCGTAGATCATCAGAGGAACGTTGTAAAGATCGGTATAACGTTTATCCGTGTCGTAATCGTGGATATCCTTAACGTATTTGCTGAGCGAATGGTAATACGCATTGTGGTCGCCAAACACCACGATCGTCGTGTTGTCGAGCAAACCGCGCGTTTCCAGCTCGTCCATCATCTTGCCGATCGCATAATCGAATTCCATCGCCGCCGTCAGATAATGATACAGAAGATCGTCCTTTAAATCGTCGTCCTCGGGGTCGGGCATACGATCGCCAACCACCGCGCGCAACTGCTGATCCCAACGATCCAGATTATCCCTATCGTAATAGATACCGTGCATGGTGATCGTCGTGATATAGGTATAGAACCGCTTGTCCGTGGGGAACATTTCGTCCTTGCACACCTCGACCATTTCCGAGTCAAGGTTACGCTCGCCGACCTTCATATAGTTTTTAAAGGTCAGCTCGTCCGTCAAGCCGTTGTTTTTATCTTCCTGCGCCATTCTCGCCATGTCGTACATGTCGGTAAGACTTTCAAAGCCGAACGAGCGGTGCACGTCGTCGCGGTTATAGAAGGTCTTGAACCCGTTGTGGAAGGAACGGCATTGAATATCCCCGTCCATCGATTTTAAAACGTTGGATATCGTGAGCGGCATGGTATTGTCGTAATAATCGTAGTTGATATACGCCGTCGTGGGATAACTGCCCATGATACTGAGCGTTTCGGCAATATCCGTCTTTTCGCGGGAGTGGAAATTCGTCATTTTTACGCTATCGTTCATAAACGCGCGCAAATTCGGGAACAGGGTTGCCATTTCCTCGTCCGTCAGCCCCAGCGTGTTGACGTATTTGCTATCGTTTGCCAAGAACGAAAACCATTCCAGCGTTTCGCCCAAGATCGTGATGACGTTGTTGCCTTCGGAAACGCCGAAATACTCGCTGCCCTGCCAAACGGCATTTTCGTCGTAGATAAACTTTTCGATATTTTCGTCGGACATGGTGCTCTTATCGGGGAACATTGCGCCGACAAATTCGCCCAGCAAATTCCCCGTTACCCCGTATGCCGAATACGAGCTTTTGGACGTGCCGTTGATCATTTCTTCATAACGGTTGACGTTGCGGGGATAATAGCAGAAGAACGAGGTGAAAATGGTCGCCACGCCCACCGCCGACGCGCCAAGCTTGATAAATACAGAACGCTTGTCCGCCTTGAATTTCGGTCTTTTTTTCGTACCGCGCAAGCCCGCCACTACGTATACGATACAAAGGGTGATGCCGACAAAGAAAAGCCCGAAACGAATGGGAATGTTTTCCAGCGTACCGAACGCGTCGTTTTTTAAGTTGAGCATTTCGTATTCAAAATACTGTTCGGTCAAATCGAAAATGACCGAAAATACGATTTGGAACGCGAACTGCACGATCAGCAAAATAGAAAAGATGATCACTTGCACTCTGCGGGAGGGAATGAGCAAGATCAAGCCGCCCAAAAATGCGAGCAAGCCCCACGAAAGGAAGGGGCGGGTCATGAACGGATTGCCGTCCAAGAAAAACACCGTAGACATTTCCATAATCGCCGTAAAGAGCAAAAACAGCAGGAAAAAGCGATTGTCTTTCGACCATTTCCAAAGCGCCGCGAAAAATTTGTTTTGTTTTTTGTTTTCAACGTCTTTCATTTTTCGCTCCCCCTTAGAAAATGTAAATAAACAGAATGATCAGGTAATACTTGCCGTCGCTCTTTTTCGCCAAGGCATACAGCAATGGGAACAGAGCGTAGAACAGCACGTAGGTCAGCGCGTATTTACTTTCGGAAGATAAAATATCGTACAGACCGAAAATGAACAGCACCAGCGTTGCGAAAAGCCAAACCAAGAAGGTCTGCAATTTCTTGGCGTCGATCACGCCGAACACCGCCTCGCCCATGGCAAGCGCCGCTTTGATAATCAAAATGATCCAAAGGCATTTTGCCAAAGCCATAATGATCGGACCGAGGTTGTTAAGATAGGCGTACGCGGAGGTTACCCGTTGCGCCATGTCGTAGAAGGGCTTTACCTCCAAGCCGATCTGCAAGCCGACCACCACCAGGCAAGCGACGATGATCCCCGAAATGATCAAAACGTTTTTTAAAGGCAGAACGGGTATTTCCTTTTTCTCTTTCTTTTCCTTATTCGCCTTTTTTTCTGCGCGTTCGGCTTTGGTTGCCTTGCGTTTTATCAGGCGCTCCACCGCGACGAGGATACCGATCTCGATCAGCCACAATAAGGTTAAGACGATATCAACGAAAAACGGCGTGAGCTGGTCGTACGAAATTTGCACGAACCACGGCGACGTCATCTCCGCAAAAAACGGCGTGATGATGACCAGCGCCATATACAGCGCGAAACGCGCCAAATTCGTCCATAATTTTTTTGCATCGAAAGCAGAATAGTTCATAATCTTTCCCTTTTCTTGGTGTATTCTCCCCTTTTTCCACGCGGTTTTTCTTACGTTTTCGCACGTTTTTTACGTTTTTTTGCTTACGGTTTCCCGCCCGAAAAAAGGCTCTTTCGCAAAATCTTCCTTTTACATTATATATGATTTTTTTCTTTTTTTCAAGTGCTCAGCATAGGAAAATTGAAAAATCCCCCTTTTTTCCTGTCATCTTTTTTTATGACTACGCAAAAAAGCAGACGAACTTAGCTGTTGCCGTCGTCTGCCTTTTGTTATTAAGTTGAAAGGGTGAATTTGAAATTTTCGGGCGTACCCGTCGTCGTGTACGACAATTTCAAATAATAGGTGGACGAGCTCCACGTACTACCCGTTAAGCGTTGCCCCGTCACGTCTTGCCCGCTACTGTTATAGATAGTCGCCGTCAAGCCTGCCGTTTCGGTCGTAACCTTGTACACGCCTGCGCTCGCGCCGCCCCAGCCGCCGATCGTGAATTGAAAATACATCTCTTTCGTCTGGTCGATGTTCTGTACGGTGATCTCTTTGCCGATGATGTCGTTTTCCATTTCCACCGCAGTATCGAAAGAAGTACCCTCCGCCCACATAGTTACGTCGTAGCAACGCGTCGTTGACTGTTGCGTGGGGGTGTCGTAATAATAGATCGCACGGGAATACCCTACGGTAGCCGTATCTATAACGTAATTCCCGTCCGTACCCATCTTAAAGGTCGTTCGGTTTACGGGATAGATAAACGTGGTTTCGTTTTCAAATTCCGATTCGGGAATAATATAATTCCCGTTCTCGTCTTTTGCGTCAACGTCCACACGGGTCGTAAACAACTCGTACCCGGGGGCTGCGCTTATAAATTTAATGATAACCGTCAATTCGGGATAGGTGTCCAAACCCAACAACGCTTTCAGCTTCGCGCCCACGTCGTCGGGATCGTCGGCGGCAAGCTCGTTAATTGTCCCCAACCAGCCTCCTTTATCCTTTCTCTCTTCGGTTATTTCGTCCAACGTCGTCGTTGACGCGTCGGCGTTCATCTTATTGATTTCAGCGACCAGTTTTTCCGCAACGACCGCCTCGCCTACGACCATGTCGTTGTCGCCCTCGATAATATCGAACGCCTCCATGGTGATCTTTTTTCCTAATTGAAAATCGTCCAACCGATCGGTCGGGTACGACCAAACGGCATACGCTCCCCCGATCGAAAGCACGCATACCAGCACGACAACCAAGCTACAAATCCATCTCACCGATTTAAGCATCGCCGTTCACCTCTCTTTCAAGGTCCTTTTGACGAGCCAAATCGTCCAGCAGCTCAATCGCCCATCTCACCTGTCTATCCGAGGTCAGTTTCACGCGCATCGCATAGTTTTCATACGTCTTGCTCGACGAAACGTCTTTGTAGATATATTTCGTGTTTTCGTATGCCTTGGGATCGAGCGCAAAATACACGTTCAAGGTCTTACCGCGTATGGCAAGCTTACAGATCCCCTTATTTCCGCTGCGATAGGTTTCCCCTTTTTTGCCGCGAATAGCACGTACTCTGGATATTCCTTTCAGAGCTTGCGACATCTTTTTATATTTGTCTTTCAGCCCCGCGTCCGCCGTCCTGAGCTTATAGGTAAACGACTTTGCCTTTTTAAACGAGGTAAAGCGCATGGAAACGTCCGTGATCGGCTCTTTCGCCAGACGGAAACCCTTGATCTCGCACAGCTTTTCGATAAGCTCTTTCGTCCATTTTACCTGCCGCGCAGAGGTCAATTTTATACGCATAGCATAGCTACGGTAGCCTTTCTTGTCCGAAACGTCCTCAAAGATATATTTGGTGTTTTCAAAATCCTTGGGTTTGAGCGCCAAATATACGTTTAAGGTCTTACCGCGGAAGGATATCTTACAAACCCGTTTGTTGGCGCAACGGTAGATTTCACCCTTTTTACCGCGCGTCACCTCGATATCTTCAATCCGCCCCAAAATGGACAGAATATCCGCGTACATATATTTGACTGCGTTTTTGGAAAGCGCAAGCTTTTCCACAAAGCTCTTCGATTTGCCAAAGCCCGCAAAACGGTTGGCCGCAATCGGTAATTCGTTGCTTTCCAACTCTGTTGCGGCAAGTTCGTCCGTTTGTATTTCCTGAACCTGCGTTCCGCCCAACAAGCCCATGGCAAACAGCCTGTTCTCTTTGGCTTTTTTTATCTTCTTTTCCGCCATCGGCGTAGCGATCAGCGCAAAGACGACGAGTAGCACGCACAGATACCCGGCAGGCGATTGCATAAATAGCACGAAACTGCCGATGAACGGGATACGGTGGCCGCGATATATCCCTTTCATCTGATTATAGCGTACGGGGAATTTATCCGCGACCTCGTTGGCGTCGCCCTGCAAAAGGAAATACGTTTCGTCGGGGTGTTGCTCGTTCGGCGCTTCTATTCCCACGATTCTGTGGATAATCAAAACGCCGTCGGTTTCATAAACGACGATATCGTTCACCCGTAAATCCTCTTCTTTCGGGAGCTTGCTGATAAAAATCAAATCGAACATTTGCATTTGATTATCCGCTTGCCCCGGTTTTAAGTATTTATGGTTTTTGTTGATATAGGACATACTGCCACTTTGCACGACGTTGAGGACGGGAGTATTGCCCGCGGTTTTACCCTCGCCTGCGGAAACGGACACGCCAAATCCGAACATAAGAAAAAGAACAGCACAACAAAGAACAAGAACCGCTTTGTCCATAATCATTCCGAAAACAGACGGCTTTTTTCCTTGCTCTTTCAAGTACTCTTTCTTTATTTTTTCATCGTTTACCCCTGCGTCCGTCATCTTCAAATACATTCTTACAAGACAAACGACAAACGCCGTAAATATTGCCGTAAGAAGTACGAACACGATCAAGCATAAGGTAAAAATGTACAGCTCGAACTGGCTCATGTCCTATTCTCTCTACTCTACTCTTCGCTTTGTAAAGTACCTAATATCTATAATAAATCAATCCCACGCAATGTGATTGCGTGGGATACGACTATCTAATTGCCCCAAAACGCAATAGGTCGTCAGTTTTTAATTAAGCACCAGTACCGGGCACTTTCGAGGTTACGTAAATATTAAATTCGCTAAGGGATTCCTCAAACGCCTTGTTTTCTTCAATCGAATCCAACACGAAAGTATTCAACGAAATCAAATCTTCTTCCGCGATATTCAAGGTCACTTGAAGCGTGCCGTCAACTTTTTCCCATTTATAAGTTGCGGTGGTATTATCTGCACGACCGATCGTAATATAATTATCAATGTCATATGTACAGCTGAAAATTTCAGCGTTTTCCACAACGTCCGTAGTAGGATCATCATACGTAGGCGTAGTTGTAAAGCCGAAATATACATACGTTTCAATACCGTTTTCTACGATATCCGCCGATGCACCGACATTCGTAGTAAGCTTAATCGTAATCTTAGGCGCATTACTACTATCCGTATAAGCTCTCACCAATACTGCCGTGTAATCGGGCGTCGTCGTGTCTTTTTGATCGATTTCAAAGGTTGCGATATTATCTTCTACCGAATAAGCACCAACCTGCGCAGACCCGCTTGTAATATCGGTCATACCGAACGCCGCAATACGGTGATTAACGCTAATGTCCGTATCGGTAAGGTATACCCAGTTTGCGTAAACGCCACCGATCGTAGCAAGGGCCAACGAACCAACAACTAAACCTAATTTTTTCATAAAAACACTCCTTTAAATAATAAAGTTTTTCATTTTATTAACCGATTTTTTCGATTATGTGAACTTATTATATCACCTTTTTTGTGATTGTCAAGCATTTTCTAAAAATTTTTTTGCAAATTTTGGCAATTTTATAACAAAGTCGCGATCAGCTCCTCACGGGGCTTTGCCGAAAGGTAGGCAGGGGGTACGTCCAGCATGGTTTTGCAGCCGTATTCTCCCTGTTTATGAAAGCGGTACGCGGCGCGCGCGCACGCAATTAAAACGGACGCCGTAAATTCGGGATTAGAGCCAAGCTTTAACGAAAATTCCACCACGTGCTTGTTTTGCTTATCGATACCCGTTACGCCGTTACGGATCACCGCGCCGCCGTGGGGCAAGCCGCTGTGTTTTTCCTGCATTTCCTCTTTCGTGATAAAATGCACGGTGGTATGATAGTCCGCAAAATAGTTGGGCATAGTCTTGATTTCCCGTTCGATACGCGCCAAATCCGCCCCCTCTTTTGCCACGACAAAGCACTCTCTTTCGTGCTTTTGCGCCGTCGTCAATTCGGGCGACCCCCCATTACGTACCGCGTTCAACGCCTCTGCCATGGGAATTGTGTACTGCCGCGCGTCCGCTACGCCGTCGATACGGCGAATCGCGTCGGAATGTCCTTGACTGACCCCTTTGCCCCAGAACGTATAATCCTTGCCCTCGGACAAAACGGAATCGGCATACAAGCGCGCGATCGAGAACATACCGGGGTCCCAGCCCGCGGAAACGATCGCCGTCGTCTTTGCCTTTTCCGCCGCCGTCTGTACGGCGGATACGTGCGCGGGGATATTCGCGTGAGTGTCAAAGCTGTCCACGACGTTGAAATATTGCGCGAGGGCGGGGGTCTGTTTGGGCAGGTCGGTGGCGCTGCCGCCGCAAATGATCATTACGTCGATCTTGTCCTGCATCTTCACCGCGTCGTCCGCCGCAAAAACGGGAATCCCCGTCAACGTCTTTACGCTGTCAGGATCGCGGCGGGTAAACACCCCCACCGCCGTCATATCGGGATTTTGCGTGATAGCCAGCTCTACGCCGCGGCCGAGATTGCCGTAGCCGTAAATACCGATTTTGATAGACATTTTATTTATACCTCGATAAAAAATGACTTGGAACGCAAAAAAAACGTTTTCCGTCTATCATTATAGCACATAGCCCCGTGATTTTCAAGTGCTCGCGCAAAAAAAATGCGTGGTATTTTTTAGGATTTTTTATACAAAGTATTAAAAATACTTATACAAAAGCGCAAAAAATTTTTCCATCGGTATTGACAACCGCCGAAAAAAGGGGTATTATATAGAGGAACAAAGTAAACGGGCGCGCGTGCAAAGCCGATCGCGCCGATAAGGAGGTTTTTATGTATTGTAGAGAATGCGGAGCAAAGACGACCCTGCGTTTTTGCGAAAACGAAGGCTTAGTCCCCTATTGCGAGAAGTGTCAATCGTATATGTTCCCCCAGTTCCCCATCGCGGTATCGATGGTGGTGACCAACCGCGCGCAGGATAAAATTCTGCTGGCAAGACACGTAAACGACGAGGATTTCATTCTGTTTGCGGGCTATATCAAAAAGGGCGAGAACGCCGAAAAGACGATCCCGCGCGAGATCAAGGAAGAGCTGGGCTTGGACGTCGTCAAGGCGAAATACATGTCCTCGCGTTACCATGCGAAAAAGGAAGTTTTGATGCTGAATTTTATCGTGGTCGTGGAAGACAAAGCGTTGAAGATCGCGGAAAACGAAATTGCGGAGGCGCGTTGGTGCGCGCCCGAAGAGGCGTTACAGCTTATCCGCAAGGGCACAACGGCGGAATTTTTCTTAAACAACGCCGTACGCGAGCTGAAAAAGAAGATTTGACAAAGGAAAAACGTTCCGAAAACCCGCCCTATCGCAGGGGGCGGGTTTTTATATAATAAAAAAATCTCGGTACGGGCGGAGAATTTTCGTCAACACCATTGACTTTTGCAAAGCGTTTGTGGTACAATGTATAGGATAGAGTTCTACGGAGCAACAAAGGAGAAATTTTATGAACAAGATCGGGTTTGACAACAAAAAATATTTGTCCTTGCAGTCCGAAAAGATCCAGGAACGTATCGACGCGTTCGGGGATAAGCTGTATTTGGAATTCGGCGGCAAGCTTTTTGACGATTATCACGCTTCCCGCGTCTTGCCCGGTTTTGAGCCGGACAGCAAGATCAAAATGCTGTTAAAGCTCCGCTCTATCGCCGAAATTTTGGTCGTGATCAGCGCGAACGATATCGTGAAAAACAAGTACCGCAGCGACCTTGGCATCACCTACGACGCGGACGTAATCCGCCTTATCGATATTTTTAAGAGCAAAGGGCTGTTCGTCGGGAGCGTGGTTATGACCATGTACCAGCCCCAGCCCGCCGTGGACGGGTTTATCAAGCGGCTGAACAACCTCGGTATCCCCGTGTATAAGCATTACGCGATCGAGGGATATCCGCACGACGTTGCTAAGATCGTCAGCGACGAGGGCTACGGCAAGAACGAGTACGTGCCTACCTCGCGGCGGCTTGTCGTCGTGACCGCGCCTGGGCCTGGCAGCGGCAAAATGGCGACCTGCCTTTCGCAGCTCTATCACGAAAATCTGCGCGGCGTAAAAGCGGGCTATGCCAAATTTGAAACGTTCCCGATTTGGAGCATTCCCCTCTCTCACCCCGTCAACGCGGCGTACGAGGCGGCGACGGCGGACCTCAACGACGTGAACATGATCGACCCTTACCACATGGAGGCATACGGCACGATGGCGGTCAATTACAACCGCGACGTGGAAATTTTCCCCGTGGTTTCGGCAATGCTGCAAAAGATTTTGGGGTATTCCCCCTACAAATCGCCAACGGATATGGGCGTGAATATGGCGGGCTTTTGTATCGTAAACGACGACGCCTGTCGCGAGGCGTCCAAAAACGAGATCATTCGCCGTTATTACGCCGCGCTTTGCGACGCAAAAAAGGGCAGAACCCCCAAGGACGTGGTCGCAAAATTAGAGCTTTTGATGAGCAAATCGGGCATTTCGGTAGACGATCGAAAAGCGGTTGCCCCCGCCCTTGCAAAGGCGGAATTGACGGGCTCACCCGCGGTCGCGATCGAGCTAAACGACGGGCGTATCGTAACGGGTAAAACGGGCGATCTGCTCGGCGCGGCAGCGGCGGCAATCCTGAACGCGCTGAAAGTGCTCGGCGGGATCAACGACGAGATCGAGCTTATTTCCCCCACCATTATCGAGCCGTTGCAACGGCTGAAAGTCCAACACATGGGCGCGGTCAACCCCCGCTTGCATACGGACGAAGTACTGATGGCACTGTCCATTTGCGCGGTCAACGACCCGAAAGCGAAAAAGGCGGTGGCGCAGCTGGACAAGCTGAAAAATTGCGAGGTACACTCGACGGTCATGCTGGCGCACGTGGACGAGCGAACCTGTAAATCGCTGGGCATGCACCTCACCTGCGAGCCCCAACGCCAAGTAGTCGTTACGGAACAGGTATAGGGCTTTTGCTAAAAAACAGAAAACTCGCATAGAAAAACCGAACCCCGCGGGGCTCGGTTTTTTCGTTATCTTTACGCTGTTTTATAAATCTAATTTCATATCGCCGTCTTTGATCCAGCCTTTCTTTCTCATAAATTCGGAAATTGCGATATTGAGAATCGCGGGCAGAACGAACATCAACAGAATAATGCCCACGTAGCCGAGCGCGCCGCTCGTGTATTCAAAGAGGTCGAACACGCCGACCAAACCGCTCGTGCCCATGCCGCCGCCCGACGCGCCGCATTTAAGCTTAAAAAGGCAAGTGGCGAGCGGTCCGCAAATCGCGCTGGAAATGATCATCGGTAGCATGATCACGGGTTTTTTCATGATATTCGGAATCTGCAACATGCTCGTCCCCACCCCTTGCGAAATCAAACCGCCGACTTTATTTTCACGGTAACTTGCGACGGCAAAGCCGATCATGTGGCAGGCGCACCCCACCGTAGCCGCGCCCCCTGCACGGAGCATTGCCTCCGACGTGTTCCCCAACGCAAAGGACAACCAAATCGCGGCGGAAGAGGTTGGCATCGTCAGCAAAATCCCCATCGCCACCGCAATCACGATCCCCATCAAAAGCGGGGTGATCGCCGTTGCTTTTTCAATGCCTTTGCCGAGCAGATTGACAAATTCGATAAACGGATACGCCGCAAACACGCCGCCAAGGGCAAGGGTCAACGCCCCCAAGGGTACAAGCAGAATATCCAGCTTGGTTTTGCCTGCGTACAAGCCTACGACCTCGACCACCAGCATCGTCACGACGTACGCGCCGATCGGGTTACCGGGCGCGCCCCACGCCAAGAGGGTAAACGGGTCTTGCCCTACGATCAATTTATCCGAAAACGCCCCGACCATGCCCGCAACCGCCGCCGAAAAGGTCAGCAGTTTGTTTTTGCCGAGCGCATACGCGATCCCCACGCCGATCCCCGCGCCCATCAGCGATTTTGCAATATTCGCTATGTACAAGAGGGTGTTGCCGACGTAGTTCCCGTCGCCGATCTTATTGATCCAGCCCGCAATTTGCGCCAAGATCGTGCCCGCGATCAAGGTCACGAACAAGCCCTGCGCCATACCCGAAAACGCCGTGATAAAATACCGCTTGGGCAAGCTTTTAAAATAGCCTGCGCATTTTTGTTTCACCGTCAGTTTTTCCGCTTTTTCCATAAATCCGCTCCTAAACCTTATTTCTGATTGACACCATTATACACACCTAATCGATAAAAAGCAAGCGATTTTAGGTAATCGATAAAAATTTATTGATTCGATATATTTTTTCGATAATTTCTTTCGATATAATTTTGCGATAAAAGGTAGCGAAATGATCATCAACCGAATATCGGATAGTTTTTTGACATAGCCCTTGTCATACCGCTCTGCTTGCTATTCGGTTTGTTTGTCATACCGAGCGTAGGCGTTAGCCGTAGTCGCGCGTATCTTCTTTTTGTCATCGCGAGCCGTTAGACGTGGCGATCTCTTATAAATCTTCACCGCACTTATTCACTTTTCACTTTTACTTATTACTTTTTTAGATACACTCCACTCGCTACGCTCGGTCGGTATGACAGCTCTGTCCAGCGTCTTTTCTTTATATCAAAAAACCGCCCTACCGAACGGCAAGGCGGTCTTTTATCCGCGTATCAGCTTATTTTCTTTCAAAGCTGTCGCAGCACGTACAGCTTTCTGCGTCGCAGCTGCACGTATTGCCTACGTGGATCTTGTGCAGAGTGCAATAATCCCCTGCCTTGTTGTACTTGCAATCGGTCACGTTACAACCGATACTCGTGTTTACTTCACGTCCTTCCATGATAATTTCCTCCTTATCCGGTAAATACAGTATACCCAACTTTCAAAAAAATATTGACATTTCCAAAATTTTGCGTTACAATAGTACCGTTAAGTGAAATTGACGGAGGATATGCAAATGAAAGTTATCTTAAAGGCAGACGTAAAAGGCACGGGTAAAAAGGGCGACGTCGTGGAAGTGGCGGACGGCTACGGACGGAATTTCTTGATCAAGAAAGGGCTGGCGCAGGCGGCTACGGCAAGCAACATCCACGAGGCGGCGCAAAAGAAAGCCGCGCAGGAATTCCATAAGGCGGAAGAGGTCAAGGCTCTTAAAGAGCTGGCGGCAACCTTAGAGGGCAAGTCCGTGTCCGTAAAGATCAAAACGGGCGAAAACGGAAAAATGTTCGGCTCGGTATCGTCGGCGCACGTGGCGGCGGCTTTGGCAGAAATCGGCTTTGATATCGACAAAAAGAAAATCAAGATGGACAGCGTAAAAACCTTGGGCGCGTTCCCCGCGGAAATCCGCCTAATGGAAAACGTCACGGCGAAGATCACCTTCGTCGTCGAGGCTCTGTAATCTAAAAATACGTGCGCGTCATAGAATAAATCAGAAGAAACACGAGGTTTTATTATGGAAGAAAAAGACCTTTTATCGGCAGCAAAAACGGACGAGCATTCCCCTTTGCCACCGAAAATCACCAAGGATAATATCGATCCTTTGGCGGGCAGTACGAAAGGCAAGGTAATGCTGTGGATAAAGGCGTTTGTGTATACGATCTTTTCCTCGCTGCTTATCGCCTTTGCGGCGCATAGCCTGATCACCCCCAACGACTTTACGATCGGCGGCGCAAGCGGCGTCGCGATTTTGCTCAACGTAGCCTCAAACGGCAAAGTTCCGCAATCGATCGTGGTGCTGGGGCTTAACCTGCCCCTTGTTCTCATTTCCTTTTCTTTGTGAAAAAGCGGTTTGCCATTCTTTCCGCGACGAATATCGGTTTGCAATCGCTGTGGCTGTTTATCTTTGAACAGGCGTTTGACGATTTCCGTATCGAGTTCGGTACGGGCGGCGAAAAGATTTTTGCGGCGATTGCGGCGGGGCTTTGTATCGGCGTAGCCATCGCCCTCGCCTTTAAAGTCGGCGGCAGTACGGGTGGCGCGGATATCGCGGCGGTCATGATCCAGAAAAAGGTCAACGCGTCCTCTATCGCGTGGGTGATCTTTATGATCAACTGCGTGATCATCGGTTGTTCGGTGTTTGTGTTCTACGAACGGTATCCCGACACGGGCAAGATCAATTACGGTGCGACTCTGCTCCCGATTATGATGGCGGCGTTTGAATCGTATATCGAAAGCAAAACCAACGAAACGGTCACGCACGGGTATCACTCGGCGATCGAATTTAGAATTATCACCGACAAGCCCGAATTGATGTCGCGCGTGCTGATGCACGAGCTGAGCCGCGGCGTAACCGCAATGCCCGCAACGGGTATGTATACGCAGACAGAACGCACGATGCTGGTCGTTGTCGTCAGCCGCCGTCAGGTGACTACCGTGCGCCGATTGATGAAACAGATCGACCCCGATTCCTTTGCCGTTATGAGCAAGGTTTCGCAGGTTTTGGGGCTTGGTTTCCACTCTGGGGAAATGTAAGCGTTCACAGCAAAATATAGCCGTAATCCCTTTGTTTTAGCGGACTGCGGCTATTTTTACGCCCAAAAAAGGCAATCTTTTGTTTTTAATGGCAAAAAACGCAAAAAATCCTTTATTTTTCAAGGTTTTTCGGCATTTTTTTTACGTTTCCCTATTGACAAAACAGCGTATATGGGGTATAATAGAAATACTTAAAGATTTTCGCGTTTTTAAGAAATAAATTATTATAAAGGGGATTCTCTAATGAACAAAGGCGAATTGATCAAAGCAATGGCAGAAAAAGCAGGTTTCACGAACAAGGACGCGGCTATCGCGTACGACGCATTTATCGCTACGGTTACCGAAGCGTTGAAGGCTGGCGAAAAGGTTAACCTCGTTGGTTTCGGTTCTTTTGAAGTAAAAGAAGTAGCGGCTAAGACGGGTATCAACCCTCAGACGAAAGCTCCCGTGGAAATTCCTGCATGCAAAAAACCCGTGATGAAATTCGGTAAAGCTTACAAGGATATCATCAACAACTAATTGAAAAATTTGCTCTATTAAAGCCGAGGCGCGTCTGCCTCGGCTTTTCTCATGGTTTTCTTATTCAAAATAATTGATCTTCATTGCCTTTTTAACTTCGGCAAGGGTCTGCGCCGCCACCGCGCGCGCGTCCTCGCTCCCCTTTTTGAGCATCGCCCAGATCGCAGGCAAGTCCTTTGCCAACTCCTCGCGACGGGTGCGGATCGGCTCTAACGTTTCCTGCATCACCGCGTTCAAGAATTTCTTGACCTTCATGTCGCCAAGCCCGCCACGCTCGTAATGCGCTTTCAGCTCGTCAAGGTTAGCATATTCGGGCAGGTATGCCTTGAAATGCTCTTCCGTCGAGAATGCGTCCAAATAAATAAACGTCGGGTTGTTTTTCGTATCGCCGGGGTCGGTGACCTTGATATGGTTGGGGTCGGTGTACATGCCCATAACCTTGCGTTTAATCTCGTCCGCGCTGTCCGAAAGGTAGATACAATTGCCCAGCGATTTGCTCATTTTCGCCATGCCGTCCGTGCCGGGCAAACGCAAGCACGATTTGTTTTGGGGCAATACCGCCTGCGGTTCGACGAGCGTTTCGCCGTACAAGCCGTTGAAGCTGCGCACGATCTCGCGCGCCTGTTCTAACATGGGCAACTGATCCTCGCCCACGGGTACGGTCGTCGCCTTAAACGCCGTAATGTCCGCCGTCTGCGATACGGGGTAGGTCAAAAATCCCATCGGGATCGACCCTTCAAAATTGCGAAGTTTCAGCTCCGTCTTTACCGTTGGATTGCGCTCTAAGCGGGACAAGGTTACGAGGTTCATATAATAGTACGTAAGCTCGGTGAGCTGTTCGACGTGCGACTGAATAAAAATCGTCGCTTTTTCGGGGTCAAGACCGCACGCAAGATAATCGAGCGCGACCTCCGTGATATTTGCGCGGACCTTGTCGGGATTATCGAAATTGTCCGTAAACGCCTGCGCGTCCGCGATCATGATGTAAATTTTTTCAAAATCGCCGCTGTTTTGCAATTCTACGCGCCGTCTGAGCGACCCCACGTAATGCCCGATATGCAATTTTCCCGTAGGTCTGTCCCCTGTTAAAATGATCTTTTTCATATTGCTCCTACCCTTTCGCCACGCGCCGTTTGCGTGGTTTTTTACATATTTTTCCGCTTTCTGTCCATACTGAAAGCATGAACAAAAAACTCTTTATCACCGCCGTTTGTTTCCTGTTTGCGCTCTTTTTGGCGTTGACCGCCACGCACGTTTTCGAGCGATACACAGCCACGCCCGCCTTTTTGCCAACCAGAATAGAAAAACGGCTGTTTCCGCCCGTCAAACGGATACGCTGACGGGGGTTTTGTCATTTTAAGCTTATAAAACGCCTTTAAAAACGCTTATTTTGCGCCGTAGGTGTTGCGGTATGCGTACATTGCGTCGAGATGCTCTTTGCCGTCTACGACGCCCTTTTCGATTGCCGAAATAATATCGTCCATCGTCACCACCGAATACACGTCGATACCGAATTCCTTTTTCGCCTCGGATACCGCCGACAGATCACTGGTCAAGCCCTTTTCTCTGCGGTCAACGGAAATGATCATACCCACTACGTTTACCTTTGCCGCCGCCTCTAATTTAGGCAAAATTTCGCGCAGAGC
>JAFTQY010000076.1 GCA_017462505.1 Clostridia bacterium | reverse complement strand
CTTGACTACGAAGGAAAAGAAGCGTCCATTATCGACAACGCTTCGCTGATGATCGCAAAGATTTCCAGCCGTGCTACGGTTGCTTTGAACGACATTATCGAGCTTGCGTTCGACGCGCTTCATATCCACATGTTCGACGGCGAAACGGAAGCGTCCTTGCTTGAAAGAGACGAAAACTACGAAGTGATCGAAGAAAATGCGGAAGGTTCGGCATTCACGCCTCCTACGCCGCAGGAAATGCGCGCTCGTATCGATGCGGCTCGTATCGTAACGAAAGAAATGAAAGCGCAGGCAAGAAAAGACGCTCGTATGGCAAGAGTAGCTGAAAAAGCGGCGGCAAAAGCGGCTGCTGCGGAAGCTCCCGCACAGGCGGAAGAAGCTCCCGTTGAAGACGAAAAAACGGAAGAATAATTCCAAAATAAAAGAATAAAAAAAACGCACTCGTTGAAAGACGGGTGCGTTTTTGCGTTGTATAAATAAAGAACTCTCCGTTTTTTATGTGCGGAGAGTATTTTCTTCTAAAAGATAATCTACGGAAACGTCGAAAAAGTGCGCGATCGCCAGTAAAGTGTCCAAATCGGGTTCGCGGCTACCCAGCTCCCAAAAACTGACCGTTTGGTTGCATACATTGAAAATTTCCCCAAACTTTCGTTGGGATAACTCTTTTTCTATGCGCAATTCTTTTAGGCGTTTTCCAAAAATATTATTTTTCATGACATTATTTTACTACAAAATGTAGGATTTTACTTGACTTCCTACAAAATGTAGGATATAATATAGATACTAAATATTTTTGGAGGTGCATTTATGCAAAAAGTTAAAAAGGTATTGCCCTTTGTGGCAGCAGGGATGGCATTGTTGGCTATCATTTTCTTGGCTTTGCCCGCAGGAGAGGCTACGCTTCTTGGACTGACGGGAAAAGCTAGCGGCTTTAAGATTATTTTCGGTGGTGATCTCGTTTTTGATGCCGCAGGAGAAAGGTTTGATTTAGAGTTGGATTTCTCGTTTGTAAACTTTCTCGCGTTTCTCTTCTTAATCGGTGGTGCTGTAATGGCTGTTATCGGTGTTAAGATGGAGAATAAGGTCTTTAAAATTGTTTCGGGTGCTTTGTTCTTGGTTGCAGCTATTCTCTTTTTTTGCGTAATTGAGAATTTACAACTGGATACGACTGTTTTTGACTCAAAGGCAGATGCGGAACTAATGAAGGATATGATTAAGGAATACAGCTCACTTGGCGCAGGCGCGATTTTGCCGGCGGTTTGCTCAATTCTTGCAGGCGCGGCGATTTTAGTGCCCGCATTTCTGCCCGACGAAAAATAAAACTAACCCCACAATATAGAAAGGCACGCTCTTAAAAGGGCGTGTTTTTCTATGGGGAATTTACGCGGCGAGGGGTTTGAACAGGCGCACGGCAAGCGCCGTCATGTCGTCCTTGGCTTTGCCGCCGTAGGCGCGCAAGGCGCTTTCCAAAAGACAGTCGGCAAGCTCCTGCGGGTTGTTCGTCGGGATAGATCGCAACACCTCGTACAAATCGGACGCCGAGCCGAACGCGTCGGCGATCCCGTCGCTTAAAAACAGCAACACGTCGTTTTCCTGCAATTGATAGCGCGCCGTATCGGGATGGAGCGCGTCGAGTATGCCCATGGGCAACGAGTGCGTTTCCAACACTTTGACCGTGTTTCCCGACAGAATAAAGCCTAAGGGCGAGCCGATTTTGACTATGTCCGCAATGCCGTCGCCAAGATCCACGACGGCGATATCCACGCAGGCAAACCGTTCTTCCTTGTTAAAGGTAAGCAGGCGGTTGACGGCGGTCAGCACCAGCGGCGAGGGCATTTTTGCCCGATAAAAGCTTTCCAAAAGGGAAATGGTGCTCTCCGATATGCGCTGTGCGTATTCGCCGCTGCCCATGCCGTCGGACAGGGCGATCATAAACTTTTTCTCGTCGATTTTGACAACGGAATGGGTGTCGCCGCAGACGGTTTCCCCCGATTTTTTACGGCTTGCCACCCCAAACGCCGCGTCAAAATGCGGTTTTTTGCGCAGGATACAGCAAAATTTTTCGTCGTTTAAGGAAATGCGTTCGGAAATGATCATTTCCGTTTGAAAAATATGTCCCGCAACGGCGGCGATCTTGATCACGTCCGCCTTTCCAAAGGTGATAAGCGATAAGGTAGGGTTGTCCTCGTCGCCGTACACAAGAATTTCAGAGCAAATTATTCCCGCGTTCATCAAGGCGGCGGAAAGCGCGCGCTCCCGATCGGTGTAGAGCCGCAACGGCTCGCTTTGCTCCAAGGCAAGATTTTTTAAAATTTCGCTTACGCCCAGAGCTTGCGTGGCGAGCAAATTCCGTCCCGCGGCGGCGTTTTCCGCCTCCAAACGGTGGCGTTTGTATTCGCCGATCTGCTTGTTTAAGGCGTAGAGTATGCCGCTCTGATTTACGCAAAGCTCGCTAAGCGCGCGCGGGATATCGATCAGGCTGGTTTTGCCCTTTAAACAGCCGACTTCGATCAGGCGGTCGAGATAGGCTTCGGCATTTTTGGCTTTGCAGGCGGCATAGTTGGGGCAACGCTCGCAGGTGGTTTCCAAAACGAACCCGCGTATGTATTCCTTTGCGCCTGCGTCCGCGTCGTGATTGCTAAGCGCGCTAAAAGTGCTCTGGATCTCGCGAAAGACCGCGGAGATCTCAAACAGCTTTTCGCCGATCGCCGCGCGGTTGCGGTTGATCGCGATACGGGTCAGGTGCTTTTCCCGATAAAAGACAAGCTTGTTTTCCAGCTCCCGCACGATCGTGGGGGGGATCAGCACGAACAGCATAACGGGCAAAACGACGGAGAGGACGGACTGGACGAGCAGGGGAGCGGGGTAGGCGTACAGCCCTTCAAAATACCCGTACCCGAAAAACACGATCAGCGCGGCGCAGGCGGTGGCGAGCCGACCCGATTTGATAAAAAGACAAATTGCCGCTCCGTATAAAAAGAATTTTTCAAAAGCCGCACCCGTGGTAAGCAAGGGTGGCAGAGAAAGGGTGAACGCGCAAAACATGGTTTGGGCGTCTTTCGTGACGGCGGAAAAAAGCAGTAAAACGAAAAGAGCTGTACCCATGTACGCGTTGAAACCTAAAAATCGGCAAATCCCCACCCCGACCACGACGAAGAAAAAGAGCATAAAAACAAGCTCGTCCCCCCGCAAACGGCATTTTAAGACCTTGCGGAAGAGGGCTTTTAACGCGACCGAAAAGATGCTTGCGATCAAAAACAGCACCGCCGAGATCACCGTTTTTTGGGTGAGCGCACTTGCGGTTTGTACAAAGGGGTATGGCGTCACGTAAGGGACAAAGGGGGCGAACGTGACAAACAGGGTCAGCCCCATCGCCAAAAAGAACTGGGGAAAGACGGGGGATTTTTTAAAATCGGCGCGGCGCAACCGTTCTTGTAGAAAAAAGCCCAGCCACAGTAAAAAGGCTTGCGCTAACGAGATCAAAACAGACAGCGGATCGCCGCTAAGCAAGGACGGATAAAACCCGATGATCGCGGACACGGTGGGGGGTATTCCCGCGCTCGACATACCGTAGGCAAGGGCGAGGGGCAAAGGCTCGCCGTTGTCCCCGATAAAATACAAAAACAGGCTTGCCGCGGCAAGCAAAACGTAAATGGTGCATTTTGAAAAATCGATACTTGTCCGTTGCATAAAAAATCTCCGCGAAAATGATTTCCATTATTATACGGAATTTTTCTTCGCAGAGATTGACGTATCTTGTCACAATTTCTATTTAATTGACGGGAAAGCCAAGGCTGATTAAAATGGCGCGGTTGACCCGTACCATGGTCGCGGGCGGCAGCTCCCCGATCCGCTCCTTTAACCGCCGTTTATCCAAAGTGCGTATCTGTTCCAACAAAATCACGCTATCTTTGGCAAGCCCGTAGGCGGACGGCAATTCGATATGGGTGGGGAGCTTTGCCTTGTTGATCTTGCTGGTGACGGCGGCGGCGATAATGGTAGGGGAATACTTGTTGCCGACGTCGTTTTGCACGACGAGAACGGGGCGTATACCCCCTTGCTCGCTCCCCACGACGGGGGAAAGATCTGCGTAATACAATTCACCGCGTTTTACGTTCATAGGTCTACCTCTTTTGTAAACGGAACACTCCCTTACCACAGTATATGTAAAAGGAGTTGTTTTCGTTCCGCTTACAGGGTAAGTATTCCCCGTTTTTACGCGGAATATACTTTGCGGAAAAAATACCCCGAAACGGGCTGCGCCGTTTCGGGGTAAAATCCATTGTGTACTCTTTTAGATGATACATTTAGGGTCTTTTGCGGGCAGGGAATCAAGTTCCTCTTTCTTTGCTGCATAACCCGCCTTGCCAAGCAGAGCAAAGGTCGCTTTTTTGCCCTCTTCCACGCCCGGTTGATTGAACGTGTCGATGTTCAGCATCGCGCCCGCGTACGCCGTCTGCAATTCAAACAGGAACAAAAGCTGACCGAGGGTGAACGCGTTGAGTTCGGGAATCCAGAGCGTGTAGTTCATTCTGCCCGCTTTCGTCAGGGCATACGCCGTCGCCGCGTTTTCCGCTTGGATAAGCTCTTCCATGGTATGTCCGCCGAGGAAGGAAACGTCGGGGATATTTTCGCAGCCGTGAGGGATAGGCATTTCACAGCCGTATTTTTTCAAGGAAAGGAAGGTTACGACCTTGTCGAAAGGACCTTCGGTATACAGCTGCACCTGCGAGTGCTGATCGGTCGCGCCGAGTGCCTTAACGGGGGTCTGTCCGTAGTTGCAAGGCTCACCGTCCAAGGTGACGTTTTTGCCGAGGGATTCCGCCCAAAGCTGGCAATACCAGTCGGCAAGGAATTTCAAATTGTCCGAATAGGGCATCATAACGCCGACGTTTTTGCCCTGATCCATCGCCGCAACCTGCAAAACCGCGCTCATAAGGGCGGGATTGTTGCGCATGTTGGGCTTGTTACAGATGCCGTCCATATACGCCGCGCCCGCAAGCAAGCCGACGATATCGATCCCAAGCACCGCCGCAGGCAATAAGCCTACGGGGCAGAGCTGCGAAAATCTGCCGCCCACGCCGTTGGGGAGAATATAGCTCTTAATCCCGCCGTTTTCGTCGGAGATCTTTTTCAAATTGCCTTTCTTTTCGTCCGTCGTGAAAATAACGTTGTCTTTTACGTTCACGCCCGCTTTCGTCAAAAGGTCGAGAATGATCAGATACTGGGTCATGGTTTCGCTGGTCGCGCCCGATTTCGAAATGACGTTAAAGCAGGTCTTTTCGGGTTCGATCACGTCCAAAAGATCGCGCATACGCACGGGGTCTACGTTGTCCTCGACGTAGAATTTAGGACCTTTTCTCTTAGATTTAGGCAGGTCGTTATAATGCAAATGGCACAGCGCGTTGAACGCCATGATCGGGCCGAGCGCGCTCCCGCCGATACCCAGCACTACGAAATACTGGAACTTGCGTCTAACGTCTTTCGCGGTTTTCAAAATATCCGCAACGATTTCCTTTTGGTTGTAGGGGAGCTCCGTCCAACCCATATACAGTTCGTCCTTGCCGCGGTTTTCCTTTACGTATTGAAAAGCCTTGTTCGCCTTGGACGCATAGGACGAAAGCTGTTTATCGGTGAAACCCTTGTCGCCCAAAAATTTTTCGGTCATGTTGTTGTAATCGAGCGTAACGCGCATGGAGTTACGCCAATCTCTGGTTTTGTAGCCCATAAAAATCTCCTTACAATTTATTTACCTTTTTATTGTACTCTTTCTTAGGCGAGTTGTCAAGGGTGCAAGAAAATTTTTTTGGCGAAAATCGGTAAAAAATGGGTAAAAAAGCGAAAAATCCGTCGCAAAAGCCCCGTTTTACGTTTTTTGACGCTTTGCTTTGCGGGGCAAACGGAATTTTTTGACGGGGATATATCCGAGCGCGAGATAGAGCGCTACCGTCGCGAGCAGTAAAACCGCCGCCGTCGCCGCTACGGCGAAAAGCTCGCCCAAAGCCAGCTTGAAAAGTCGGTTGCAAAGCCGTCCGAGCAACGAAAAGGGCAAGATTGCGAAAAGGGGGATAAAAAGGGCGTGATCGCGTACCCGTCCCCCGTCCTTTTGAAAAAGAAAGCCCTTTTTGCGCAGGAAAAACAGGTTGCACGCCGCCGTCACGATATAGCTTGCGCCCAGTCCGATAAGATAGGCGTATGCGCCGCAAACATTCGGTAAAAGTAAAATGCTGATAAGCAGAGCCGCCGCTCCGAAAAAGAAAAACAAAAAGGTCTGTTTTTCAAAGGCCATGGCGTTGAGCATAGAGGTAGAAATCATCGTCAGGCTCATGGGCAGCAAAATCAGACAGCTTTTGCGGATCATTTCGCCCGCAGTCGGATCGGAAAACGCCAACCGCCCCACGTCCGCGCCCAGCGCGTAGAAAAAGGGAATGAGCATACACGCAACGAGCAGGGAAAACCGCAAGCCGCGTTCCAAATTTATCCGCAATCGCTCGGTATTGCCTCGGTAATAATCCTCGGAAAGCTCGGGCACTAACACGAGCGCGATCGAGCCGATAATGGTGGACGGAATAAACAAAACGGGCAGGACCATACCCGAAACAATGCCGAAAAGCTTCATCACCGTCGAGCGGTCTGCGCCCGCGCGCATAAGCATAACGGGCAGTAAAATAGCCACGGCGGAATTGACGAGCGACCCGCTGGCGCGGACGGACGTGATGGGCAGAGCGGAGGACAGCATGGGTTTTAGCGTGCCCTTGGGGGCAGAGATCTTGCCGCCCTTAAAAAAGAAACAAACGAGCGACGCGGTAAAGGAAAACAGGTAGGATATGACGACCGCCCACGCCGCTTTTTCCGCGCCTGCGAGGGGGGACGTGACGTTTCTAAGCAGAAAAATTCCCGCGATCACCATTACGCTTTCTTCGGCGATTTCTAAAATGGACGGGGCGAGAAATTCTTTGTTTCCCCAAAAATGCCCGCGGATAACGGCATAGATAGACGAAAACGCCAAGCCCAGCAGTAAAATGCGAAAGACGTTAAAAGCCCGTCCGTCCGAAAACAGAAAGGAAAATTTTCCGCCGAACAACCCCAAAACCAAGCAAAAGGGCAGGGTGAGAAATAGGCAAGACGCGATGCCCGCCCCTACGGTGCGGCGTTCGCCCGCGCAATCGTTTTCCGCTTTGCTTTTGGAGATCATACGCGACACGGTGATGGGGATTCCGCCCGAACCCACGACGGCAAACAGCCCGAAAAGGGACAGAGCGATCTGGTACAAGCCCAAGCCCTCCGCGCCCAAAAGGCGGGATAATACGATACGGTATAAAAAGCCGAGAAACCGCTCGGCGACGGACAGCCCCGTGACGATCGAGGCGCTGACGATCACTTTGTTTTTCATAGTTTTATTGTACGAGCCGTAGGCGGGAAATAGAACGGAAAGAAAGGGTATTTTACGGCGTTGCGGCGCATATATTGATAGCGATGTTGAAGATAAAACGGACAAAATTTTATAAGGTGAAAGCGGGGCAGAGCTTGGAAGAGATCGCGGCGGCGTTTTCGGTTTCGGCATGGTTGCTCGTTAAGGAAAACGGCTTAACGGAACAGCCCTTTGCGGGACAAATTTTGAAAATCCCCGACGAAGTCGGCAACGAATACACGGTGCAAGCGGGGGATAGCAAAGCTTTGCTTTGCGGCAGTGAAGAGGGGTACGTGCGCAAGAACGGGACGGGAGTGTTTTATATCGGTATGAAAATACGGATTTGAAAGCAAATGAATTGCACCTGTGGTGCATGAATTGTTTTACAAACATGAATAGCGCAAGCCAAATCATCATGGACGCGGTGTCATCGTCCATGCACACTTGAAAGGCTTACGGAATAAAATATAATAGTAATCTAAACGCGAACGGACAAAAACCGCGCGCAAAGCAAACCCAAGCCGCGCTTTTTGTTTCGTAACAGGAGGTATACCATGTCTTTTTATTCCAACTTTCAATCGGACAGATGCCCGGGCGCGATCACGGGCAATCCTATAAGCGGGCTGACGGAAAAGGTTTGCGTGCAGGTGGAAAAAATCTTTGACGCTTGTATCAAACAGAGCCAAATGGAAAGCTATACGTTGACGCTCACCGATCTTACGCCCGCCGATCCTACATATCCCTTGACGTTTGTTTCCGCGCGTTCGGTGACCAGCGAAGCCACCGTTTCGGGTCTGGTTATCGAACGTCAAGCGGATAAACATTGCGCGCGTGTGCAGGCGACCGTGTCCATTCCCCTCGAAGTGCTTTACACCGACGCCAACGGCGTGGACGGGAGCGCAACGGCGGTGGTTTCCATGCCGATCGACGTGCTTTTGTACGTACCGTCCCCGTCCATTATTCCGTTCACGATCCGCGCGGTAGTCAGCGTCGTAGCCCCCGAGGGCACGTACGATCCCGCGACGCAGGGCTTTATCGTCAGCCTTTGCTCGACGGTGATTTTAAAGGTAGCGATGCCCGTCGAAATCCTTGTGCCCAGCTATGGATATTGCGCGCTGCCGCCCGCACAGGAATACTCGCAAGAGGTTTGCGCGGGGTTCTTTGAACTGCCCTTGTACCCGCAGTCAAGGTCGGGCAACTGGAACAAATGCAACAACTAATTTTTTAACGTGAATACGGACAGAAAGCAGGCGTTTTTTCGCCTGTTTTCGTTTTTTATAACGGCACTAATAAAACGTCATACCGACCAAGGGAGTGAAACGACCGCGTGGAGTGTATCTCAAAAAGTAATAAGTAAGAGTGAAAAGTGAAGAAGTGCGGTGGGATTTATAAAAAGATACGCTCCATTCGCTATCGCTCAGTTTGGCTACGCCAAATCGCAAGCTGAGCGGTATGACAGAAGAAAAGAGATACACTCGACTCCCTACGGTCGCTCGGTATGACAGAACGGACGCGGTCGCTCGGCTACGCCAAATCGCAAGCTGAGCGGTATGACAACTAAAAAAGTTCGCTCGAAAAGCAAGGTGTAAAAGCCTTGCTTTTTTTATACAAAACTGCTATAATATCCCTATGAATATCTATGCGATCAGCGATTTGCACTTATCCGCCACCGCCGACAAGCCGATGGATATCTTCGGCGGGAACTGGGAAGGGCATTTCGATAAAATTAAAGAGGACTGGCTCGCCACCGTAAAGGACGACGACGTCGTGCTTATTTGCGGGGATATCAGCTGGGCGATGAAGCTTGACGACGCGCTCGTTGACCTCAATTCTCTTGCCGACCTGCCCGGGAAAAAAGTCTTTATCCGCGGCAACCACGATTACTGGTGGAACGGCATTACCAAGCTCCGCGACAACGCCCCGAACGACAGCTTTGTGTTTTTGCAGACGGACGGCGTGCGTATCGGCGATTACGTCATTGTCGGCTCGCGCGGGTGGACCTGCCCCGGCAGCAGCGACTACACCGAGCAGGACGAAAAGCTGTACCGCCGCGAGGCGGAGCGTTTCCGTTTGGCATTCGCCGAGGGGGCAAAACTTAGGCAAGAGGGGGATAAGCTGATCGCCATGATCCATTATCCGCCGTTTAGCTTAAAGAACGAGGAAACGCTGTTTACCGAGCTGTTTGAGAGCAACGGCGTGGACAAGGCGGTGTTTGGGCATATCCACGGCGCGGCGTATTTTCCTTTAAAGACGGAAAAGCGGGGGGTGGAATATATCCTCTCGTCCTGCGACAAATTGCAATTTAAACTGGTGAAAATTTATTAAAAATCTATTGATTTTTATAAAAAAATAAATAAAAAGGGTTTGGAACGGAAAAAGTTGTTAAAAATCCCCGTCCGAACCCTTTACAACGTAAAAAAAAAGTGGTATAATAATCGGTGGAAAAACGAAACAATATAGGCGTCTTGGGCGGTTTCGTTCAAGGCGTTGTTTTTGAAAAGGCTTGCCGTTTGTTGCGGCGTTGTCTTAGGCAAAAGAAACAAAGGAGGCTTTATGCTGAATAGAAAAGACTTGTTAGGTCTGATCGACGTGTCTGCGTCCGAAATTACCGAAATTTTAAATCTGGCGCAGGAATTCAAAAACCGCATTAAAAAGGGCGAAAAGAAGATATCGTATTTGCAAAACAAAACGGCAACCATTCTCTTTTACGAGAACAGTACCCGTACGCGGACAAGCTTTGAACAGGCGGCAAAATACCTCGGCGCGTCCGTTATCAATATCGCCGCAAGCACCTCTTCGGTCGCTAAGGGCGAAACGCTGATCGATACGGGCAAGACCCTTGACGCGCAGAGAAACGATTTTATCATCATGCGCCATTACATGGGCGGCGCGCCTTACCTTTTGGCAAAGACGGTGAACGCGAGCGTTCTAAACGCGGGCGACGGTATCAACGAACACCCGACCCAAGCTCTTTTGGATATGCTGACGATGCGCGAGGTGTTCGGTTCGCTCAAAGGCTTGAAAGTGGCGATCCTCGGCGATATCAAGCATTCGCGCGTGGCAAAGTCGAACCTGTTCGGGTTAAAGACGATGGGCGCGGAGGTTACTATGTTTGCACCCCATACCCTTATTCCTAAGGGGATCGAAGAGCTGGGCGCAAAGGTCTGCCGCTCCCGCGAAGAGGCGTTGGACGGCGCAGACGTGGTTATGGGGCTTAGAATTCAGCTGGAAAGACAGCAGGCGG
Source organism: Clostridia bacterium (assembly GCA_017462505.1). Next base: position 2,118 of record JAFTQY010000076.1, on the reverse strand, counting down.
GCAATTTCCCGTCCCTTGGCGAATACGCGGCGAACTACGGCGTGGACGAAAAGATTTTATCGCTTGCCAAGCCCAACGCGATCGTGTTGCACCCCGGTCCTGTCAACCGCGGCGTAGAGCTCACCAGCGGCGTGATCGACCACGAACGCAGCCATATCGAGGACCAAGTTCTTTCGGGCGTAGCGGTGCGTATGGCGGCTCTGTGTCTTTTGAACGACGCGCGCAAGGCGTAAGGAGGAAAAGGAATGATTATCAGAAACGGCAACGTAGTTTTGAAAAATTCCGTAGAGAAAAAGGATATTTTGATCGACGGAGCTAAAATCGTAAAAATTGCGGACTATATCCCCGCGGACGGCAGCGAAGAGATCGACGCAAGCGGCAAGCACGTTTTCCCCGGGCTTATCGATATGCACGTGCACCTGCGCGAACCGGGCTTTGAAAGAAAGGAAGATATCGAAAGCGGCGCAAAGGCGGCGGTCAAGGGGGGCTTTACGCAGGTATGCTGTATGCCCAACACCAACCCCGTCGTGGATAACAAGGTCGTCGTGACCTATATTAAGGCGAGAGAAAAGGAAGTCGATCTTTGTAAAATTCACCCGATCGGCGCGATCACGAAAGGCTTGAAAGGGGAAGAAATGGCGGCGATCGCGGGCATGAAAAAGGCGGGCGCGGTAGCCATTTCCGACGACGGCGTAGCCGTGAAAAGCGCGCGGCTTATGCGCCTTGCTATGGAATACGCAAAGGGCTTTGACATCATCTGTCTTTGCCATTGTGAGGACAAGGATTTGGTGGATGGCGGCTCGGTACACGAGGGCTTGAACGCGACGATTGCGGGCTTGAAGGGCATTCCCAGAGCGGCAGAGGATATCATTATCGCGCGTGAGCTTGCCTTGGCGGAGGAGCTTGATACGCCCGTGCATATCTGCCACGTTTCGACGTACAGCGGCGTGCGTATGATCCGCGACGCGAAACGCGCAGGGGTAAAGGTAACGGCGGAAACCTGCCCGCACTACTATTCCTACACCGACGAGATTATCAAGACCTACGACACGAACACGAAAGTCAATCCGCCTATCCGCGAGGAAATCGACAAACAGGCGATTTTGGCGGGCTTGAAAGACGGCACGCTCGATTGTATCGTCACCGACCATGCGCCCCACCACGCGGACGATAAAAACGTGGAATACAATCAGGCGGCGTTCGGGATCAGCGGCATTGAAACGTCGTTCGGCTTTGCGATCACCAACCTTTACAAAAAAGGCGTGCTGAGCCTTAGCGAGATCGCGGACAAAATGTCGGGCGCTCCCGCACGTATTCTCGGTTTGGACGGCGGCGAAATTAAAGAGGGCGGCGTAGCCGACCTGATGATCGCCGATTTGGACGAACAATGGGTGATCGAGCCCGAAAAATTCGTCAGCAAGGGCAAGAACAATCCGTTCGGCGGCGAAAAGCTTGACGGCGTGGTGAAATACACGATCGTCAACGGCAACGTAAAATACAAAGCGTAAAAATAAAAAACAATTAAGGAGCAAAAACCTATGATTACCGATAAATTGATCGACGGCATTATCGCTATGCAAAACCCTACGTGCGTAGGCTTGGACACGTCGTTCGACTACCTGCCCGACGATATGCGCGCGGGCGCAAAGACGTTTGAGGACGTTGCGGAGCGCGTTTTGGAATTTAACAAAAAAATTGTCGATAATATTTACGATATCGTGCCCTCTATAAAGGTGCAGATCGCCTATTACGAAATGTACGGCGCGGCGGGTATGAAAGCGTATTATGAAACCTTGCAATACGCGGCGGAAAAGGGCTTGGTGGTGATCGCGGACGCAAAGCGTAACGATATCGGCTCGACGGCGTCCTGCTATGCAAAGGCGTTCCTTGGCGAAACGCAGGTCAACGACGAAACGATCAAGGCGTTCCCGTCCGATTACGTAACGGTCAACGGGTATTTGGGCTCGGACGGTATTTTGCCCTTTGTAGAACAATGCGAAAAGCACGACAAGGGTATCTTCGTTTTGGTGAAAACGTCCAACCCCTCGGGTGCGGAAATTCAGAACATGGTTTTGGATAACGGTATGCCTATGTACGAATACGTGGGCGGCTTGGTAG